>JAHFRG010000013.1 GCA_023258935.1 Betaproteobacteria bacterium | reverse complement strand
AAAGCCGGCCGGCTGAATAAACGCTCGGCGTATTTCATGAGCGGTGCGGCCTGCTTGCCAAGCTGTATGCCGTAATAATCAAGCCGCCACAGTAGCGGCGCTATGGCCACGTCCAGCATGGAAAATTCCTCGCCCAGCATATATCTCTGCTTGACGAAAACCGGTGCAATCTGCATCAGGTTGTCGCGAATCACCGCGCGCGCCTTGTCTGCCGTTTTCTGGTTACCCTGCTCGATGGCATCTATCTGCGAGAACAATTCCAACTCGAAGCGGAACAAGAATAATCTAGCCCGCGCGCGCATAACAGGATCGGCGGGAATCAACTGCGGATGCGGAAAACGGTCGTCAATATATTCGTTGATGATATTGGCCTCGTAGAGTATCAAATCCCGCTCCACCAGCACTGGCACCCGGTTGTATGGATTCATCACAGACAAATCCTCCGGCATGTTGTAGAGGTCAACATCCACAATCTGAAAATCCATGCCTTTTTCGTAGAGCACGATACGGCAGCGGTGGCTGAAAAGGCAGGTCGTCCCGGAATATAAGGTCATCATAGTTGTAACCGGCCACAGTATTGTTGAGTAGAACTTCTTCCCATGTTCAGGATGCTTCTAATGTACGTCTTTCCAGAATTCTTTTTTCAGCATGTAAGTCGCGACAAATGAGATGGCCAGGAAAAACAGCACGTAAATCCCCAGCTGTATGCGGAAAGTCTTCGCCGGATCCGCCATGTACACCAGATAATTCACCAGGTCGGCAACCAGCATATCGTACTGGGCCGGGGTCAGCGTACCCGGTGCTTCCAGCAACAAATTTTGCACTTCATGCTTGTGGCCGAGCGCGTCAGTCTGCATTTCCGTTTTTAGCACCTGAACTCCCTGCAACTCGTGCAGCACATGCGGCATGCCGACTCTGGGAAATACCACGTTATTCCAGCCGGTATGCGTGGTATTGTCACGGTAAAAAACGCGTAGATAAGTGTAAAGCCAATCCGCGCCACGCGAGCGGGCGATGAGGGAAAGATCGGGCGGCGTGGTGCCGAACCAGTCCTTGGCATCGTTTTTATCCATCGCTACCGTCATGGTGTCGCCTACCCGTTTGGCGACTGCGAACATCAGGTTATCCTTGATCTGCTGCTCGGTGAGTCCCAAATCCTGCAGGCGGTTATAGCGCATGTAGGCGGCGTTGTGACAGGTCACGCAGTAATTGACAAAAATGCGCACACCGCGTTGCAACGATATCGTGTCGTACAAATTCACCGGTGCCGTGTCAAGCTTGATTTCGTTTGAGGCAATAGCCATCACCGGGACAAGCAGTAAAGCAATCAAAATGCTCTTCACCATCTCACTCTTTCCGGTTCCGGTTTGGTCTTGTCTATTTTCGTGTACCACGGCATCAGGAAAAAGAACAGGAAGTAAATAACAGTGCCTATTTGCGCTATCACTGTCCGTATCTCGGTCACCGGCTGTGTGCCGAGATAGCCGAGGACTATGAAACTGATGGTAAACAGAGTCAACGCCGTCTTGTAGAACTGGCCGCGGTAGCGGACGGATTTGACCAGGCTGCGATCAAGCCATGGCAGGAAGAAAAAGATGATGACCGCGAGCCCCATGAGCAACACGCCCCATAGTTTGGCGGGCACCCATAAGAAATTGAAGGTATTTGCACGTAGGATGGAATAAAACGGCGTGAAGTACCAGAGCGGCGCAATATGCTCAGGGGTTTTCAATACATCTGCTGGAATAAAATTGTTGTGCTCCAGGAAATACCCGCCCATCTCCGGAATAAAGAACATGATGATCGAGAACACGAAAAGAAACACCACCACACCCATCATGTCTTTCACTGTGTAATACGGGTGGAAAGGAATGCCATCAAGCGGGATGCCGGTTTTCGGATCCTTGTGCTTCTTGATCTCGATGCCGTCCGGATTGTTCGAGCCTACTTCGTGCAGCGCGATGATGTGTGCCGCTACCAACCCCAGCAACACCAACGGCACTGCGATGACGTGATACGCAAAGAAGCGGTTGAGCGTTGCGTCAGAAACCGAATAGTCGCCGCGTATCCACAGCGCAAGATCGGGCCCAATCAGGGGAATTGCGTCGAACAGGTTGATGATCACTTGCGCACCCCAGAACGACATCTGTCCCCACGGCAGCAGGTAACCGAAGAACGCCTCCGCCATCAGGCACAGGTAAATCAGCATGCCGAAAATCCACAGGAGCTCGCGCGGCTTGCGGTAGGAGCCATAGAGCATGGCCCTAAACATGTGCAGATACACCGCCACGAAAAACATCGATGAGCCGGTGGAATGCATGTAGCGGATCAGCCAGCCCCAAGACACATCACGCATGATGTATTCCACCGAGGCAAACGCTAGATTCGCATCCGGCTTGTAATTCATAGTCAGAAAAATCCCGGTGACGATTTGCATCACCAGCACCAGAAGCGCGAGCGAACCGAAGTAATACCAGAAGTTGAAATTTTTCGGTGCGTAATATTCGGAAAGGTGCGCCTTCAAGGTGGCAGTGAGCGGAAAGCGCTCGTCCACCCAGTTGAGGAGCGCGGACATTTTATTATTCATTTTCAGGCTACCTTGGGGTCTTCGCCGATCAAAATCCTGCTGTCGCTAAGATACCTATAAGGAGGAACTACCAAATTGGCTGGCGCGGGAAAGCCCTTGAACACTCTACCGGCGAGATCGAAGCGTGAGCCGTGACAGGGGCAGAAAAAACCGCCTGACCAATCCGGGCCGAGATCGGGGCCTCCCTCTTCGGGTCGGAAAGTGGGTGAACACCCGAGATGGGTGCAAATCCCAACCGCTACGAAGTACTCCGGCTTGATTGAGCGCGTGAGATTTTTGCAGTATGTCGGCTGCTGGAGCACATCAGAGCCGGGATCAACCAGCTTGTCGATAAGGGTCGGGAGCGTAGCGAGCATTTCCTTGGTGCGATTGACAATCCACACCGGCTTGCCCTGCCATTCGACATCGAGCTTCGTCCCCAACTCGACTTTACCGATGTCCACTTCCACTGGCGCGCCTGTCGCCAAAGCGCGCTGGCTAGGCATCATAGATGCGACGAAAGGCACGGCCGAAGCAACAGTCGCCGCCCCACCCAACGCCGTAGTGGTGGCGATGAGAAACCGCCGTTTGCCGCGATCCACCTGATTGTTGTCATCGGTCATTCTACGATTCCCTGTTGCGGAGACTAAAAATCTGGTTATTTTACCTGAAGCTAAAAGGAAACTTAAATCCTTTGACGGTAAAACAGGGTAAGGGGGCTGCCAAAAAATACTTTAAATTATAGAGTTACAACAACTATGTTCGAAATATTTAGTGAATGTATGAACGCAAAAACATAAGTCACCTCCGGACATGGCGAATCTTAAAATGCGAGGCAAAAATTGTTTCAGGTTAACAAGTTAATTGAGTCTGACCCTTTTTTACGCTTTTACGCAGTGAATCTGATTCACCTTATTCATGGCTCCGCTCATTGCCCGCGCCGCCAGCGAGTCCACCATCACCAACAAACAATTCATGTAAGGCGGGCTCATCTCCCGGCACACTCTTGAGATGAGTGTTTCAACAGTCGAGTCCGGTGGATCGGGGCATTGGGGAGCGGGTTCTTGTGTATAGCACATTACAGTCATCGGCACCGGCGGTACGAATGAGCCATGCATCCACATTGCGAGTCCGATGGAGTTCAGGAAGCAATTTCAACAGCTTCAAGCATAGCGGAAGATAGTATCAGGACGCTGCGCCCGCAATTTTCTCCGGCAAAAGCTAAAGGTTGCCAAGCATACCCTTTTATGAGAAAGACTTTTGCGAGATAATTATAAGTTCAGCTTAACCTTACAGTAACCCTGTATATGCGCAAGTTTTGGCTTATTTTTGCCCAGACCACGACCGTCTGCCTCGCGGTGGTGTTTGTGGTCACCACTCTGAAACCGGAATTGCTGCCTGCCGGTTGGCGCGGTGGCAGCGTCGTTTCTTTCAAGGAAGCGGCGCAGGACGTTACGCCGAAAAAAATCAATTCCTACAGCGATGCTTCGAAAAAAGCCATGTCTGCGGTGGTCAATGTTTCCACCAGCAAGGAAGTGCGCGTGCCGCGCCATCCGCTGATGGATGACCCTTTGTTACGGCATTTCTTCGGCGACCGTCTCGATGAAAAGCGCCGCACCAGCAGCCTCGGCTCCGGTGTGATAGTAAGCCCTCAAGGCTACATCCTCACCAACTCCCATATGGTGAATGCGGCCGATGAAATCGAAGTATTGTTCGCTGACGGGCGCAAGGCTACTCCACGTGTCGTCGGCGACGATCCCGAAACCGATCTCGCGGTATTAAAAGTAGATATGAAAAATCTGCCAGCCATCACTTTCGGGCGCTCTGAAGAAGCGAATGTCGGCGACGTGGTGCTGGCCATCGGAAATCCCTATGGTTTCGGGCAAACCGTGACCATGGGAATCATCAGCGCGCTCGGCCGCAACCATCTAGGTCTCAATACGTTTGAAAACTTTATCCAGACCGACGCCGCAATCAACCCCGGCAATTCCGGCGGTGCGCTGGTGGATATTTCGGGTAATCTGATTGGGATCAATAGCGCCATTTATACCAGGACCGGCGGCTCGCAAGGCATCGGATTCGCGATTCCCGCCAGTGTCGCCAAGCAAGTGATGGAACAAATCATCAAGACCGGCGGCGTCACCCGCGGCTGGATCGGCGTTGAAGCACAGGACATGTCCAAGGACTTAGCGGAGTCATTCAAGCTCCCCAACACCAGCGGGGCCTTGATTGCGGGCGTGATGAAAAGCGGCCCGGCTGACAAGGCGGGGGTGAAACCAGGTGACATTCTGCTGGCTGTGGAAGGCAAACCGGTTACCGATTCCCTAAGCATGCTCAACCTGATTGCTGCAATCCCGCCGGGGAAACCGGCTGCCTTTACCATGATGCGCAACCAGACCGAAGTGCAGCTTAAAATCACCGTCGGTAAAAGACCGAAACCAGTGGTCCATGACCTGGGGGAGGAAGATGAGGAATAAGAGGGTCGGCTAAGGGTTACTTGTCGCGCTTCTTTTGGCTCGCTTCGATATCATCCGCCTCCGGCTCGGTGAGCGGCTGGTAGTTTTCTACTTCTGCACCCGGTTTGCTGACAATCCCTGCAACCACAATCCCCAGTTCGTACAGCAGCCACAGCGGAACCGCGAGCATGATTTGGGAAACCACGTCAGGGGGGGTAAAGATGGCGCCGATGATGAACGCGCCGACGATAGCATAGGGCCGCACTTGCTTGAGCTGGGCGACGCTTACCACGCCTATTTTCACCAACAACACCACCGCCACCGGCACTTCAAAAGTAATCCCGAACGCAACAAACATAGTGAGTACAAAATCCAGGTACTTGCCAATATCGGTCATTACCGCCACGCCTTGCGGCGCGATTCCAATAATAAAGCCGAACACCACCGGAAATACCAGGAAGTAGGCGAATGACATGCCGCACAGAAACAACAACGTGCTGGCAATGATCAGCGGGCCTACCAGGCGCTTCTCATTGGCATATAGCCCCGGCGCAACAAATGCCCATAATTGGTAAAGAATAAAAGGAAGCGCGATGACGAATGCGGCCATCATGGTCACTTTCATCGGCACAAAAAACGGCGTGGTTACTTCAGTCGCGATCATCTGCCCGCCCTGGGGCAGTGCCTTGAGCATCGGCTTCGCGATCAGTGCATAAATATCGCCCGCCCATGGAAACAGGCACAGAAACACCAGTGCTAGCGCAAGAATCGAGCGCAGCAGCCGGTCGCGCAGCTCGATTAAGTGAGAAATAAATGTATCCGGGGCGGCCATTAGTCAGCGCAATGCGTCTGGGCTTGCGGTGGATTCAAGCCTGTTTGTGCGGATTGATGGACGGCGTCTCCGGATTGGAAACCGAAGACGATGGCGCCGTGTCCTCGACTGTCTTTTCCACATCATCGGCGGCTGTCTTGATCTGCGTTTCGGTATCGCGCATGCCTTCGCTCACAGAATTCTCAACGGAGCGCGCCGCTTCCTGCATGCTGGACTGGAGTTTCTTCAGTTCCTCCATCTGCATCTCGCGGTCAATATCGGCCTTCACCTCGGCAACATAACGCTGCAGCCGCCCGAATAAATGCCCCAGGGTACGCGCCACTTTCGGCAACCGTTCCGGGCCAATAACGATGAGCGCCACTACGGCGATCACCAGTATTTCTGAAAAGCCAATGTCAAACATCGGACATCGCCAGCCGGATCATGCCTTGGTTTGAGTTTTATCCTTTACTTCGCCTTCGATGGTCTTTCCGGTCGCCGGGGGCTGGATTTGTTGCTCGGTCTTATCCTGTTCTGCATTGCCGCGCATGCCGTCCTTGAATCCCTTCACCGCGTTGCCCAGATCGGCGCCTATGTTACGCAGCTTTTTGGTGCCGAAAATCAAGAGCACGATTAGCAGAACAACCAACCAATGCCAAATGCTAAGAGAACCCATGTTAACTCCTAAGGAACCTCTGATTAAGTCCTCCGCAGATTGCGTTGCTGGCAAAATGCGGATGGCTGCGAGGCGCGCGACGAAGGTCGTAGCTTGGACTACGAAGCCGAGGAGCGCAACGACGCAGACGCCGCATTTTACCGCAACCCGGATGGGACGGGGCTTTCCGGGCGGTCTGCTTTGTCGCTCGGCTTGCCAAGGGGACTGGCCATTGGCTGCACCTCGCTTCGCGCATCCCATCCAGGAAAGCCGCCGTCGCAACTGCGTGGGACTTAATCAGAGGTTCCATAATATTCATGCTGGCTTGGGGCGGTACAGCATGGGCGGCAGCACATCGGGACCGCCGATGATGTGAATATGCAAATGAAACACGTCTTGCCGCGCCACTCTTCCGGTATTGATGATGGTACGGAAACCATCCTTGCATCCTTGTTCTTCAGCAAGTTTAGGCGCCAGCACCATGATTTTTCCCAATACATCGTTGTGCGTCCCGCTGACATGCGCAAGCGAGTCAACATGCAGCTTCGGTATCATCATGAAGTGCACCGGCGCCAGCGGGTTGATATCGTGAAAAGCGAGGATCTCATTGTCTTCATAAACCTTCTTGCTCGGGATTTCCCCTCTCACGATTTTGCAAAATATGCAGTTCTCCATTTATTCTCCGTTTACGCATTCCTAGGGCTTGGCTTTTTTGCGTGCCGCTTTCTCCGCCAATCCCGAAACGCCTTCACGCCGCTGCAATTCCTGAAGCACGTCATCTGCCGTCAATCCGTAATACGAAAGCATGACCAAGCAGTGAAACCACAGATCAGCGGTTTCCTTCACGATCTGTAGTTTATCACCGTCTTTCGCCGCGAGCAGGGTCTCCGAAGCTTCTTCACCGACTTTTTTCAGTATCGCATCAGGCCCGCCGGCGTAAAGCCCGGCCACATAAGAGCCTTCCGGACTCGCGCTTTTGCGGCGCTCCAGGGCCTTGGTGAGACGTTGCAATATATCTGCGCCACTCATTTATGATAGATTTCTTTAGATTCCTTGATGACCGGATCAGTTACCACCCATTTTCCGCTCTGCAATTTCTGAAAAAAACAATTATGCCTTCCGGTATGGCAGGCAATCCCGCCGATTTGTTCCACCTCTAGCAGCAGCACGTCGTGATCGCAATCGAGACGGATTTCCTTAACTTTTTGCACATGGCCGGATTCCTCGCCTTTGCGCCATAATTTTTTACGCGAGCGCGACCAGTACACCGCCTCGCCTCTGCTCACGGTGCGCTTCAACGCCTCGCGGTTCATCCAGGCGAACATCAAAATCTTGCCGCCGCCCGCTTCCTGAACCACAACCGGAACCAGCCCGTCTTGCGTCCAGTTTACTTTGTTTAACCAACTATCAGCCATGAACCTGTCTCATCACAACCTGACCTCGATATCGTGTTGCGCCATGTATCGCTTGGCCTCCGGCACGGTATATTCACCATAGTGGAATATGCTGGCCGCCAGCACTGCGTCCGCGCCGCCGTCGAGCACGGCTTCCACCAGATGCTGCAAATTACCCGCGCCACCGCTGGCTATCACCGGAACATCCACTGCATCGCAAATTGCCCGGGTAAGCACCAGATCAAAACCGTTTTTCGTGCCATCGCGGTCCATGCTGGTTAGCAGGATTTCACCGGCGCCCAGCGCCTGCATCTGCTTCGCCCATTCTACCGCATCACGGCCGCTGGCTTTGCGCCCACCGTGAGTGAACACCTCCCAGCGCGGCTTTGCGTCAGTGCCTGCCTGTTTCGCGTCTATCGCCACCACAATGCACTGCGCGCCGTAGCGGCTGCTTGCGTCCGCCACCAGTTGCGGGTTTTGTACTGCGGAAGTGTTGATGCTGACTTTGTCGGCCCCGGCATTAAGAAGACTGCGGACGTCCGCCACCGAGCGCACGCCGCCACCCACCGTCAATGGAATAAACACCTGTGCTGCCACCTCTTCGATCACGGAGAGAATCAGTCCGCGCGAATCGGAGCTGGCGGTAATATCGAGAAAAGCGAGTTCATCAGCGCCCTGCTCGTCGTAGCGGCGGGCGATTTCCACGGGATCGCCGGCATCGCGCAAACCCACGAATTTAACGCCTTTGACCACGCGCCCGCCGGTGACATCCAGGCAAGGGATGATGCGTTTGGCTAAGCCCATAAATCAGTCTTCCACCACTGCAGCATGGGAATTAGGAGAAATCAGGACAACTATCTTGCTTGATATTATCAGTGACTCTGCGTCTTTGCGGTTCAGGACTTGCCTTTCGAGCCAAGTTTATCCGCAAGCGCCTGGGCGGCTTTGAAATTCAAGGAGCCCTGGTAGATTGCGCGGCCGGTGATGGCCCCCATGATACCTTCAGACTCCACTTTGCACAGCGCCTTCACATCGTCAAGACTGGCCAGACCGCCGCTCGCGATTACCGGGATGGTGATAGCGCGCGAGAGTTCCACCGTGGCTTCGATATTGACCCCGTTCAGCATGCCGTCCCTGCTGATATCGGTGTAAATCACCGCCTCCACGCCGTAATCCTCGAATTTCTTGGCAAGATCCACCACATCGTGGCCGGTGACTTTAGACCAGCCGTCAACTGCCACTTTACCGCCCCTGGCATCGAGCCCGACCATGATGTGGCCGGGGAAAGCGTAGCACGCCTCGTGCAGAAGACCCGGTGTCTTCACTGCGGCGCTGCCGATGATGACATAAGTGATGCCATCGTCAAGATAGTGCTCGATGGTTTCCATGTCGCGGATGCCGCCGCCCAGTTGCACCGGGATTTCATTGCCCACGGCAGCGATGATTTCCTTGATCGCTGGTTCATTCCTGGGCTTGCCGGCAACTGCCCCGTTCAAGTCCACCAGATGCAGGCGTCTGGCGCCCTGTTCCAGCCATTTTTTTGCCTGCTTACCGGGAGCGTCGGAAAATACTGTGACCTCTTTCATCGAGCCTTGCTTCAAACGCACGCACTGCCCGTCTTTCAAATCAATAGCAGGAATGATCAACATCGCTTCGAATTCGGGATTAAGCGATCAGATGCGGTTTACCCGACTAGCGGATTTTGAATTCACGATTAAATAATACAACACAAACCGGCATTTTGTGGAAGATACGCATCAAACTCCGACTTGAACCTTCCCGTTCCAGTTTACAAAGTTGGCAAGCAAACGCAGACCTGCGGACTGGCTTTTCTCCGGGTGGAATTGCACTGCGAAAATATTATCGCACGCCACGGCGCAGGTAAAGGCAAAAGGGTAGCGACTCACACCGGCCACCTGCTGCACGTCGCTGGCTTCGACGAAATAACTGTGGACAAAATAAAAACGGCTGCCTGGGGAAATTCCTGCCCACAACGCATGTGTTCCTTTCTGCTCAACCTGGTTCCAGCCCATGTGCGGCACCTTCAGCTTCGCGCCTTTACCGTTGACCATCGCGTCTTTCGGGAAGCGCAGTACTTTGCCGGGGAGCACACCCAGGCCTTCGACCCCACCCTCCTCGCTCCACTCGAAGAGCATCTGCAACCCGATGCATATGCCTAGAAACGGTTTTGCTGCCGCGGCTTCGAGCACAGGCTTGCGCAAGCCACGCGCCTCCATCTCGCGCATGCAATCCGGCATCGCCCCCTGCCCGGGGAATACCACGCGTTTAGCTTCGCGAATCTGCTGTGCGGAATCAGTAACGCTGATTTTAGCATCAGGAGCAACATGCTCGAGCGCTTTCGCCACCGAGCGCAGGTTTCCCATGCCGTAGTCCACTACTGCGATGTCGATCATTGACGATGCTTTTGCTTACAGGCTTCCTTTGGTTGAAGGCAGTCTGCCGGAACTACGCGGATCGATTTCGGAAGCCATGCGTAATGCGCGCCCAAAAGCTTTAAATACGGTTTCACACTGGTGATGCGCATTCTTGCCACGCAGGTTGTCAATGTGCAACGTCACCAGGGCGTGATTGACAAATCCCTGGAAAAACTCATGTACCAGGTCCACATCAAACTCACCTATGCGGGCGCGTGTAAATTTCAGGTTGAATTCCAGTCCCGGCCGTCCCGACAAGTCCACCACTACGCGTGACAGGGCCTCATCCAGTGGCACGTAGGCATGTCCGTAGCGGCGTATGCCTTTTTTCACACCGAGCGCTTTCAGGAAAGCCTGGCCGAATGTGATGCCGATATCTTCCACGGTGTGATGCGCATCGATTTGCAAATCACCCTTCGCTGAAATTTCCAAATCCAGCATGCCGTGCCGCGCCACCTGATCCAGCATATGGTCGAGAAACGCCACACCAGTGGAGAGCTTCGTTCTGCCACTGCCGTCGAGGTTGAGTTTCACGCCGATTTTTGTTTCCAGTGTATTGCGGGTAGCCTGTGCCTTGCGCATGGATGTCTTGTTGAAAAATAACTTAGAGTGTGAGGCTTTGTTTGAGAGCCTGGATGAATTGCTGGTTTTGTTTTGCCGTTCCAACCGTCACTCGCAAACAGTCTTCCAGCAGTGAGTGGCTGCGATTCAGATTCTTAATGAGAACTCCGCGTTGAATTAAGCCTTTAAACACCTCGTCTGCCCTGGGTACCCGAAATAGAATGAAATTCGCATCGCTCCGATACGCCTGCACACCCGGAAGCCCTGATAATTCCGCATACAATTCTGCGCGCTGCGATTTGATTTCCCGAGCCTGTTCTAGCAACACATCTATATGCTGCAATAGCTTCTCGGCAACGGTTTGTGTCAGCACATTCACATTATACGGCAAACGCAGCTTTTCCAGTTGCGTGAGCCACTCCCTGCGCCCTGCCAGAAAACCCAGCCGCAGCCCCGCCATTCCCAGTTTGGAAAGCGTGCGCATTACCACCAGATTAGGGAGTTCGGTGAGGCGCGGTATGAAACTTTCTTGAGCAAACGCATGATACGCTTCATCGATCACCACCAGGCCCGGCGCCGCCCTAATGATGCGCAACAGGCCTTCGCGGTCAAACAGATTGCCCGTCGGGTTATTGGGATAGGCAATAAAAATCACTGCTGGCTGATGCTGATCGATAGCCGTAATAACTGCTTCGACATCGAGTGTGAAGTCGGGATTAAGCTGCACGCTTGCGTAACGCAGTCCGGCGCAGATTGCAATCATGCGGAACATGATGAAGGCGGGTTCCACACTCAACAGGGTCGCGCCCGGCCTGGCGACTGCCAAAGCGATTATTTGAATCAGCTCATCGGAACCGTTGCCGAGCATAATTTCCATGCTCGAAGGAATTTCCATGGTTTCGCGCAGTCGCGCTTTCAGCCGTCCTGCCTGCGGGTCGGGATAGCGGTTGATGGCAACATTGCTTACCAATTGCGCAATCTCGGTCTGTAATGTCGCGGGCAAGGGATGCGGATTTTCCATTGCATCGAGCATCACCAATCCCGTGCGCTCCGGCACGTGGTAGGCGCTCAATGCACGAACATCATCGCGTATGAGCTGTTCAGGGGATTTGGTCATGATCGATTTAGCTGTGCCGCTATTTCATGCGGTATAGAGCAGACCTGGCGTGTGCCTGCAAACCCTCTCCCATGGCGAGTTCCGCCGCCACTTTGCCAAGTTTAGCCGCGCTTTCCTTGGATACGCTGATTACGCTGGAGCGTTTCTGGAAATCGTACACGCCCAACGGGGAGGAAAAGCGCGCGCTGCGCGAAGTCGGGAGCACGTGATTCGGTCCGGCGCAGTAATCTCCCAAAGCCTCCGAGCTGTAACGGCCGATGAAAATCGCGCCGGCATTCTTGATTTTGGCCGTCCATCTTTCTGCGTTATCCACAGAGATCTCGAGATGCTCCGGCGCGATGCGGTTGGCGATAGCGCACGCCTCATCGAGGTCTTTCACCTCTATGAGCGCGCCGCGTTTTTCGAGGGAAGCTCGTATTATTTCTCTACGCGGCAATGAAGGCAGCAGGCGCTTGATGCTCGCTGCAACTGCATCTATGAACTTTGCGTCAGGAGAAAGCAATATAGCCTGTGCCAATTCGTCGTGCTCGGACTGAGAGAATAAATCCATCGCCACCCAGTCGGGGTCGGTCCGGCCATCGCAAATCACCACAATTTCAGAAGGTCCGGCCACCATGTCCAGGCCTACCACGCCGAACACGCGCCGCTTCGCCGCGACGACATAAGCGTTGCCCGGGCCGACGATTTTGTCGACCTGCGGGATGGTCTTGGTGCCATAAGCCAGCGCGCCAATCGCCTGCGCACCTCCAACTGTAAACACGCGGTCCACTCCGCTGATTGCGGCGGCGGCAAGCACCAAATCGTTTTTTTCGCCATTCGGCGTCGGCACGGTCATGATAAGCTCGCGCACCCCCGCTAATTTGGCGGGAATTGCATTCATCAGCACGGTGGAAGGATAAGCCGCTTTGCCGCCGGGAACGTACATTCCCACGCGCTCGATAGGCGTCACTTGCTGTCCAAGCAGCGTGCCGTCGGCATCGCGATAGCTCCAGGATTGGACAAGCTGCTTTTCGTGATAAGCGCGGATCCGGTTCGCCGCCTCTTCCAACGCTTGCCTTTGCGGATTAGGAAGGGTGAGTAATGCTGCTGCCAGGCTCGCCTTCGGCAGTTCCAGCTCGCGCACGGCTTTGGCCTTGAGCTTGTCGAAGCGCCGAGTGTATTCGAGCAAGGCGGAATCCCCACGCGCTTTCACCTGAGCGAGAATTTTGGCCACGGCGGTATCAACCTTGGCATCGAACGCCGCTTCAAAGGCCAGCAGCGCCTTAAGTCTGCGTTCGAAATCGCGCCGGGTAGTCGAAAGACGCCTGAGCTTAGCCATGGCTTACCGCTTTTTCTAATGCGTCAATCAACGGCCGGATTACCTCGCGTTTCAATTTCAGCGCCGCCTGGTTGACTATGAGCCTAGCGGAAATCGGCGCGATTTCTTCCACCGCCTGCAAGTTGTTTGCTTTCAGCGTATTGCCTGTGCTGACCAGATCCACTATGGCATCGGCCAGCCCGGTGAGCGGGGCGAGTTCCATCGAGCCGTAGAGCTTGACGAGATCAACATGCACGCCTTTCGCCGCAAAATGCTCGCTTGCGGTTTGCTGGTATTTGGTGGCGACGCGCAGTCGAGCGCCCTGCCGCACTGCGCTTGCATAATCAAAACCCACGGGCACCGCCACTACCATGCGGCAGCGGGCGATGTTCAAATCCAACGGCTGGTAAAGTCCGGCGCCACCGTGTTCATCCAGGACATCCTTCCCGGTGATTCCCAGATCCGCAGCACCGTATTGAACGTAAGTGGGCACGTCGGATGCGCGCACGATAATAATGCGAACATCTGCGCGGTTAGTGGCGATTACCAACTTGCGCGAGATTTCCGGATTGTCGAGCGCTACGATGCCAGCCGCTTTCAAGAGCGGCAAAGTCTCGTCGAAAATGCGGCCTTTAGATAAGGCGAGAGTAATACCGGACACAGGACGTCCTCAAAAAAGCTGCATTTTACCGCAGGAATGAGTGGAAGCGGAGAGGTTTTTCTTTGAAAATCAATGCGCGCGGCGGATACGAGCGCCCAGTTGCGACAGTTTTTCTTCTATACATTCGTAGCCGCGGTCGAGATGATAGACACGGTCCACCACGGTTTCACCGCGCGCGATCATTCCCGCGAGCACCAAACTTGCCGAGGCACGCAAATCGGTGGCCATGACTTTGGCGCCATCCAGTTGAGCGACACCTTTAACCATTGCGGTATTACCATCAACCTCGATTTTCGCTCCCATGCGCCGCAGTTCCTGGACATGCATGAAACGGTTTTCAAAAATCGTCTCAGTAACGCTGGAAGCACCGTGCGCCACGCTATTCAGCACCATGAACTGCGCCTGCATGTCAGTAGGGAAACCCGGAAAAGGCGCAGTGCGCACGTTGACCGCTTTGAGTTCCCCGTTCATCTTAAGGCTCACCCAGTTATCCCCTGATTCGATATCCGCTCCGGCCTCGCGCAACTTCTCCAGCACCGCATCGAGAATATCCGCCCGGGTATCTTTGAGGCGAATGCGCCCGCCGGTGGCCGCTGCCGCAACCAGAAAAGTGCCGGTTTCAATCCGGTCGGGCATGATGCGATAGACCGTCCCGTGCAGCTTGCCCACGCCTTCAATGGTAATCATGTCGCTGCCTGCGCCCTGAATACGCGCCCCCATGGCGTTGAGGCAATTTGCCAGATCCACCACTTCCGGCTCACGCGCCGCGTTTTCAATTACTGTAGAACCTTGCGCCAAAGTCGCCGCCATCATCAGGTTCTCTGTTCCGGTGACCGAAACCATGTCCATGAAAATGCGCGCGCCTTTCATGCGCTTCGCCCGTGCGTGGATATAGCCGTGCTCGATGACGATTTCAGCTCCCATCGCCTGCAGGCCTTTGATGTGCAAATCCACCGGCCGCATACCGATCGCGCAACCGCCGGGGAGGCTTACTTTGGCTTCGCCGGCGCGCGCCAGCATCGGTCCCAACACGAGGATGGAGGCGCGCATGGTTTTCACCAGCTCGTACGGTGCAACCGGATTATTCAAATGCTCCGCGATGAGCTCAACTGCCATTTTCTCGTGGAGCGACACTGCGACACCCATTTGCGCGAGCAGATTGAGCATGATGGTAACATCGTGCAGGTGCGGCACATTCTCGATTTTCAGCGGCTCGCAGGTTAGCAGGCTCGCGCAGAGTATCGGCAGAGCGGCGTTCTTGGCGCCGGAAATCCGTACCTCGCCGGAAAGCGGCACACCACCCTGAATGACTAACTTGTCCATTCTTCCTATGAAAACGTTTTGGCTACAACATCACATGCTGCGCATGTGAGTCTACGCCGAAACTTGGCGCTGGTTTCGGCATAGCACAATCTGAATTTGAGTATCATTTTTGTTTACCCCATTCCTCCGGGGAAAACGTTTTGGCTACAACATCACATGCTGCGCATGTGAGTCTACGCCGAAACTTGGCGCTGGTTTCGGCATAGCACAATCTGAATTTGAGTATCATTTTTGTTTACCCCATTCCTCCGGGGAAAACGTTTTCATTGACAGCGCGTGAATGTCCTCTCGCAACCCGTCGCCCAAGGCGCGATAGACGATCTGGTGCTGCTGCACCCGGCTCTTGCCGCGGAATGCAGCGCTTACAATGACTGCTTCAAAATGCTGACCATCACCCCGTACATCGACAAATTCACAAGACAAGTTGTCTTGAATGTGTCTTTTCACGTCTTCAGGCTTGAGCATAAGCGTGTTTAATAGCGCAATTTGTAACCGATTTTCAGCAACCACAAGGTAAACAATGATAAGGCCAGGAAACAACTTGCGACAACGGCGATGCTTAAGCCCGGCGCAACATCGGAAACTCCGAAGAAGCCGTAACGGAAGCCGTCAATCATGTAGAAAAAGGGATTGAAATGCGACGCCACCTGCCAAAATTGCGGCAGCGAATGTATCGAATAAAACACCCCGCTCAGGAAGGTCAGCGGAATAATGATGAAATTCTGGAACGCTGCGAGTTGGTCGAACTTGTCAGCCCAAATGCCGGCGATGATGCCCATGGCGCCGAGGATTCCGCTTCCCAGAAGCGCGAACAGCAACACGCACAACGGATATTTTAACGGCACCGCGACAAACCACAGCGTCATTGCGAATACTCCCAAACCCACCACCAGACCCCGCACAATCGCCGCCAGAATGTAGGCCAGAAAAAACTCACCGTGCGACAGCGGCGGCAGCAGCATGAATATGATATTTCCGGTGATCTTCGATTGAATCAGGCTTGAGGAGCTGTTGGCAAACGCATTCTGCAGCACAGCCATCATCGCCAGCCCCGGCACCAGGAAAGCGGTATAGCTGACGCCATCATAAACCTGCACATGCTCTTCCAGAACGTGGGAAAAAATTAGCAGGTATAACAGCGCGGTCAGCATCGGCGCCAATATGGTCTGAAAACTCACTTTCCAGAAGCGCAACAGCTCTTTGTAGAACAAGGTCGGGAATCCGGGCATCAGTGTTTGCTCATTATTTTCATAAACACTTCTTCCAGGTCGGGCTGCAGTAACTCGATTTCCTGCGCCGCAATGCCCGCTTCGCGCAACCGCGACATGACCTTTTCCAGTTCCGAATAATCGTTCAATGCCAGCGTATAGCTCGTTTCACTACGCTGTGTGAGCATAGATTGCAAATCGTCAGGCAGGTAATCCGGCGACAGTCGCAACTTGACCCTTCGCGCGGAAAAACTCTCAAGAAGATTTTTGGTGGTGTCGAGCGCGACGATTTTCCCCTGTTTAAGCATGGCGATGCGGCCGCACAGTGCTTCCGCCTCCTCCAGATAATGCGTGGTGAGGACAATTGTGTGCCCGTCGGCATTGAGTTTTCTGATGAACTGCCAGAGCGCCTGGCGCAGCTCCACATCCACCCCCGCAGTCGGCTCGTCGAGCACGATGACCGGCGGCTTGTGCATCAGCGCCTGCGCCACCAGCACGCGACGCTTCATGCCACCGGACAAAGCACGCATATTGGTATCAGCCTTGTCAGCAAGGTCCAGATGGTGAATCACCTCATCAATCCAGCCGCGATTGTTTTTAACACCAAAATAACCGGATTGGATAGTAAGCGTTTCGCGTACTGTAAAAAAGGGATCAAACACCAGTTCCTGAGGCACTACGCCGAGCGCGCGCCGCGCTTCGCGGTATTGGGATGTGACGTCGAAACCCATTACCGCAAGCTTACCGTGGTCGGCGCGCGACAACCCGGCGAGGATATTGATGAGAGTGGTTTTGCCGGCGCCGTTGGGTCCTAAAAGCGCAAAGAACTCGCCCTGTGCAATCTCCAGACTTACGTTCCTCAGCGCCTGAACCGCGCCAAAGCTTTTATGCACTTCTCTGATTTGAATGGCGGGAGTCATGTCGCTTTCCAATAGCGCTTACTCCTGCGGTTTCTCATCCCCCGCCAGAAAAGGGTATTAATTCCAGCACACCGTAGAGCGATGCAAGGCTTTTCATATTATCAGGCATGTTGACTACGCTCAGTTGCAAGTGACGGCTTTGTGAAACTCGCAGCCATTCAAGGACCATGCTGATGGCGGAGGAATCCACCTCTTCTAGCCCGCTGAAGTCGATTTCCTTAAGTTCCGGATTGAGCTGCTGCAGGCCCGCGTCAAGCAGCGACTTCACATTGCCCATGTTGATTGATCCCTGCACCCGTAACCGGCTGCCGTCACGAACAATCATTATTTTTCCGACTGTACGCGTAAGTCGGCCGGTTTTATCTCGCCGCTTTCGAGTTTTTCATTTTTCTCCGCCAACGTCTTAATCAATCCGTCTATGCCTGAGCTGTTGATTTCATTGCTGAACGTACTGCGGTAACTCGTAACCAGACTGATCCCGGCTACAACTATGTCGTAAACCTTCCAGCCTTGAGGCGTCTTTTCCAAGGTGTAATCGATCATGATTGGCTGCCCTCCGGGCTGGTCAATCTCCACTTTTACTGTCGCATCATCACCCTTGATATCGGCGGCCTTAACTTCGTAGGCCTGGCCCTTGTAATTGGTGAGCGCAGTGGAATAAGTGCGCACCAGTAAGGTACGAAATTCTTTTACCAGCATTTGCTGCTGTTCCGGCGTGGCGGTGCGCCAGTGTTTGCCCACCGCGAGCCGGGTGATGCGGGTGAAATTAAAATGCGGCAGGATTTTCGTTTCCACCAGATCCAGGATTTTTTTGCGGTCGCCGGCCTGGATGTCCTTGTCCTTTTTAACAATTTCCAGCACCTCCTTAGAGGTGTCCCGCACCAGCACATCAGGTGGCACCATGTCCGTGGCCAGCGTCAAGCCGCTCGCGAACACAACCAGGACTAGTAGTAATTTAGGAATAAGTTTCATTTCTTGTCACCTTCAGCCTTGTTGAACAAAAACTGACCTATTAACTTTTCCAGCACTACTGCAGACTGGGTTTTCTTGATGGTTTCCCCGGGCTGCAGAAATTCGCTGTCGCCTCCCGCATCCAGCCCGACATACTGCTCACCGAGCAAACCGGACGTAAGGATGCTGGCAAAAGTGTCCTTAGGAAACTGAAAACGATTCTCGAGGCTTAACGTCACTCTAGCTACGTAATCCTTGTTATCGAAGCGGATATCGGCGATGCGCCCGACCACCACGCCCGCGCTTTTCACTGGCGCGCGCACTTTTAAGCCCCCGATGTTCTCGAAATTGGCATACAGTACGTAATTATTAGTAGACCAGCTAAAACTGCTAAGGTTGCCGACTTTCATCGCCAGCATGAACAGGGCGACAATTCCGGCAAAGACGAAGATGCCTGCCCACAAATCGAGCGTTTTAGATCCCATCACCATCCTCCGAGCATAAAAGATGTCAAGACAAAATCCAGCGCCAGTATCGTGAGCGACGAGATAACTACGGTGCGCGTGGTGGCACGCGCTACGCCCTCAGCCGTGGGGTAGCAATCATAGCCTTCAAACAAGGCGATCAGTGTCACCGTCACGCCAAACACCAGGCTTTTGATCTCGCCGTTCAGTACATCGTCGAATACATCCACCCCGGCCTGCATTTGCGCCCAGAATGCGCCTTCATCGACGCCGATCAGCACTACTCCCACGATATAGCCGCCGAACACGCCGACTATGCTGAAGATCGCAGCCAGAATCGGCATCGAGATTACGCCCGCCCAGAAGCGCGGCGCTACCACGCGGGCAATCGGATCCACCGCCATTATTTCCATAGCGGAGAGCTGCTCGGTGGCTTTCATCAGGCCGATTTCGGCGGTAAGCGCGGTGCCGGCACGCCCGGCAAACAACAATGCGGTTATCACCGGCCCCAGTTCGCGCACCAAAGAGAGAGCAACCAGCACCCCCAACGCCTGTTCTGACGCATATTTTTGCAAGGTATTATAGCCTTGCAGTCCCAGCACGAAACCGACGAACAGCCCCGATACTATAATAATTATCAGCGAATAAATGCCGACGAAATAAATTTCGCGGGTGATCAGGTTGAAGCGCCGGAAACTGGTCCCGGAATGGATCAGTATTTCCAAGAGAAAATGACTGACATGGCCGAGCCACCACAAGCCGTGTATTGCCCAGCCGCCTAGCCCTCGCAGTACGTCGGGAATCGCCTTAACCACCGGGTTCACCCAACCCTATGTCCTGAGCATAAGGCTTGCCTGAATAATGAAACGGTACCGGCCCATCCATTTCCGCGTGTATAAACTGGTGCACGAATGGCAACGTGGATGCACGGATTTCATCGGGAGTGCCCTGCGCCACCACCGCGCCTTCTGAAACAAAATAGATATAATCCACGAGCGCCAGCGTTTCCTGCACGTCGTGCGTCACAATGATCGAAGTCACACCCAGCGCATCATTCAAGCGCCTGATGAGGTTGGCGATAACGCCGAGCGCAATCGGATCTAGGCCAGCAAACGGCTCATCATACATGATGAGCATGGGATCGAGCGCAATCGCGCGCGCAAGTGCCACGCGCCGCGACATGCCACCGGAGATTGCCGACGGCATGAGTTGGCGCGCGCCGCGCAAACCCACGGCGTGCAGCTTCATCAGCACCAGGTCGCGGATCAGCATCTCGGGCAAATCGGTATGCTCACGCAGCGGAAATGCGACATTATCAAACACCGATAAATCGGTGAACAAAGCACCGAATTGAAACAGCATCCCCATGCGTCGTCGCATGCGGTACAGGTCGTCATGCCCCAATTCATTGATGGTCTCACCGGCCACCCTGACCGACCCCGTTGCGGGCTGCAACTGGCCGCCAATGAGTCGCAGCAGCGTGGTCTTGCCGCAACCGCTGCCGCCCATGATGGAAACTACCTGCCCCTTGGTAATGAGCATGTTCATTCCCTTGAGGACAAGGCGATTGTCGTAGGCAAAATTGACGTTGTTTATTTCAACCAGATGTTCCGTAGGCACGATATATGAACGGCACTTTAGGTCCGGAAAGGTGAATTTTAAACTAGTTATAGTAAATAGAAAAACCGGACAACATTTTCCGTCTCGGCAACAGCCGGTACTTACTCGCAGCGTGTTATCATGATGCGACACCAGGCGGAACCGGACTTCCGCACTTATGCATACACACGCCCTGCAATTTCTTAATGTCAGCAAGAAGTTCGGATCATACTCCGCACTCAAGGAGATTGATTTCAGCGTTGAGACCGGAGAATATTTTGCTCTGGTCGGAATTAACGGTGCTGGCAAAACCACGCTATTAAAATGCCTGCTGGATTTTTGCGAAACCAACGCAGGCAAGATCGAGATTTTCGGCATTTCCCACCGCCTGACCGCTTCGCGCACACGCCTGTCTTTCCTGCCCGAGCGCTTTATTCCCCCATTTTACTTAACTGGAAAGGATTTCCTGCAATACATGTTGAAGCTGCAGGAATTGCCATATGATCCAACCCGGGTTGAGGAAACACTGGTTGCGCTAGATCTTGATTTGACAGCGCTCCGGCTCCCGGTGCGCGCCTACTCCAAGGGCATGACGCAGAAGCTCGGGCTTGCGGCGTGCTTTCTCTCCAGCAAGGAACTCTATGTGCTGGACGAGCCTACCGGCGGCCTCGACCCCAAAGCTCGTGCCTGCTTGAAAGCGAAATTCAAGGATTTGCGCAATCAAGCGCGCACCGTGTTCTTCACTTCACATACACTCGCTGACGTAGAGGAAATCTGCGACCGCATGGCGGTAATCCATGCCGGCCGTCTGTTGTTTGTGGGCACTCCGCAACAGTTGTGCCGCCGTCACGCAGCGCCAAACCTGGAACAGGCATTCTTGTCCTGCATCAGCGAGCCAGGGACCATGACGGGGACTTAGGACTCTGGCAAAATGACCAAGGTCGTTTTGCATCAACGCATGGAGAGCGATGGACACTAAAGCCAAACCCGATTTACTGATCGTTGACGACGACCCGCTGATCACCGATACGCTGAATTTTGTGTTGAGCAAGGATTATACCGTCTATGCCGCAGACTCACGAAACCAGGTAAAAAGCCTGTTGCGTCAGCTCGACAAACCGCCGCAGCTTGCGTTGATTGACCTTGGGCTACCGCCCACCCCGCACCGCCCCGACGAGGGTTTCCGCCTGATCAACGAACTGCTGGCTTACGCGCCGGGAATCAAAATCGTGGTGCTGTCCGGGCAGAACGATGAAGCCAATGCACGTCATGCGCGCACACTGGGTGCTATTGAGTTTATCCCTAAGCCCTGTGAACCTGAAAAGCTTAGGTCGCTGCTCGCCAAGGCGCTGCAAATCCGCGAGGTGGAGTTGGTGGTGGCGCCAGCAGAGGGGCGAATCATCGGCGCAAGTTTGGTGATTGAAAAACTGCGCAATCAAATCGGCCAATATGCCAACGCGCCGTTTCCGGTGCTCATCGAAGGCGAGTCCGGCAGCGGTAAGGAACTCGTAGCTATTTCCTTGCATAGCTTGAGCGGACGCAGGCAAAAACCGTATTTGGCACTTAATTGCGCTGCGATTTCCCCAAATCTGGTGGAACCGACGTTGTTCGGTTACAGCAAAGGGTCTTTCACTGGCGCAACAGCTCCACATTCCGGCTATTTTGAAGATGCAAAGGACGGAACGCTGTTCCTCGATGAAATAGGCGAACTGCCGCTGGAATTGCAGGCGAAGCTTTTGCGAGTGCTGGAAAATGGCGAATACCAGCGCGTCGGCGAAACTGCAAGCCGCACCAGCAACGCTCGCGTGGTTGCCGCCACCAACCGCGACCTGCGCCAGGAAATCAAGGCCGGTCGCTTTCGTGCTGACTTGTACCATCGCCTGAGCGTGTTCAGCATCAGCGTGCCACCGCTGCGCGAACTGGACGAAGACAAACTAACTCTACTCGATCATTACCGCGATTTCTATTCACGCCAGAGCCAGGTTGAGCCATTCAATTTGGACGAGAAATCGCTGGCCCTGTGGCGGGATTATTGCTTTCCCGGCAACGTGCGGGAATTGCGCAATATCGTGATCCGCCTCACCACTAAATATCCTGGACAGACCGTCGGGACTGCGCAATTGCAGGGCGAGTTGGACATGGACAGTGTGGATGT
>JAHFRG010000082.1 GCA_023258935.1 Betaproteobacteria bacterium | reverse complement strand
ATCATGTCGCATCAGTATGAAAGCTTGCTGAAAAAAGCCAATTTCAAGGGCGGCGGCTTGTCGGTGCGCTAATCTTAGGACAAGAAAGGATGATTAAACTCAGGTTGTCGGTAAACGAGTATTTTGCGCCAAGACAAGGCGCAAGTTTTTATGCTAGCGCCGCATACACTGAAGTATGTAAGCGACGCATAAAAACGAAGCAACGCGGTATTGGCGCAAAACACGAAGTTTAACGCATGGCAAAGGAAGAAACGATACAGATGCAGGGGGAGATTATGGAAACCCTTCCCAACGCCACGTTCCGCGTGAAACTTGAAAATGGGCATATTGTGCTCGGGCATATTTCCGGGAAGATGCGCATGCACTACATTCGCATCCTGCCGGGAGACAAGGTGACGGTGGAACTCACCCCCTACGATTTAACCAGGGCGCGCATCGTGTTCCGCGCCAAGTAACAGAAAGGAAGCGAAATGAAAGTACGGGCTTCGGTAAAAACATTGTGCCGCAAATGCAAGATCATCCGGCGCAAGCGCGTGGTGCGCGTGATTTGCCCGAATCCACGGCACAAGCAGCGCCAAGGTTAATTGAATAGTTTGAGTATTAACTTTATAATAGCAAGCTTTTATTTTTTGGTAACGTCATGGCCCGCATAGCAGGAGTAAATATTCCGAACCAGCAGCACGCGGAAATCGCGCTGACTGCGATTTACGGCATCGGACGCTCACGGGCGCGCAGAATCTGCGCCGCAGCGGGGGTCAATATTTCCGCCAAGATGAAAGATTTGTCCGACGGAGAAATGGACAAATTGCGCGAGCAGGTGAGCAAAGTCACTGTGGAAGGCGACCTGCGCCGCGAGGTTTCAATGAACATCAAGCGGCTGATTGACCTTGGCTGCTACCGCGGCCAGCGCCACCGCCGGGGACTTCCGGTACGCGGCCAGCGCACACGCACCAACGCGCGCACCCGCAAGGGCCCGCGCAAAGCAGTAAGGCTCGCTAAAGCGGCACCCACCAAAATAACAGATAAACATTAATTAAGGACATCGTGCATGGTAACCAAACCCAACGTTAGAGTGCGCAAGAAGGCGAAGAAAAACGTGGCTGAAGGTATCGCCCATATTCACGCCTCATTCAACAACACCATCGTCACCATCACCGACCGTCAGGGCAATACCCTGGCCTGGGCGACTTCGGGTGCCGCCGGCTTTAAGGGTTCGCGCAAGAGCACGCCTTTTTCCGCGCAAGTGGCTGCAGAGCAGGCCGGCCGCGCGGCCCAGGAATGCGGCGTGAAAAATCTCGAAGTACGCATCAAAGGACCCGGACCGGGTCGCGAATCCGCAGTGCGCGCACTCAACGCCGTGGGTTTCAAGATAACCAGCATTTCTGACGTTACGCCGGTGCCGCACAACGGCTGCCGCCCGCCGAAGCGGCGCCGAATCTAATTCAGGGAAACTTATGGCCAGAAATCTCGACGCAAAATGCCGACAGTGCCGCCGCGAAGGCGAGAAGCTGTTTTTAAAGGGCGAAAAGTGCTTTACCGACAAGTGTTCGATTGACCGCAGGAGCTACGCCCCCGGCCAGCACGGCCAGAAAAACGCCCGCCTTTCCGGCTACGCCGTGCAATTGCGCGAGAAACAAAAACTGCGCCGTATCTACGGCCTCCTGGAGCGCCAGTTCCGCAATACCTATAAAGAGGCCGACCGCCGCAAAGGCATTACCGGCGAGACCCTGTTGCAGCTCCTTGAGTCACGCCTGGATACCGTTTCCTACCGCATGGGTTTTGGCGCCTCGCGTTCCGAAGCTCGCCAGATCGTGCGTCACAACGCTATTTTGGTAAACGGCAAGCGCGTAAACATCCCTTCCTACCAAGTGCGTCCTGGCGACGTGATCGAGGTGGTGGAAAAAGCCAAAGGACATTTGCGCATCAAGGCTTCAGTGGAAGCAGCCGAGGCACGCGGCTTTCCGGAATGGATTGAAGTTGACAGCAACACCAAGAAAGGCGTGTTTAAAGCCAAACCGCAACGATCTGAGCTGCCTTCTACCATCAATGAGAGTTTGGTGGTCGAGTTGTACTCGAAGTAATCAAGTAATCCACTAGCAATCTAGAGAGGTTTTAGCCATGCAAAGCAGCGCTTTTCTTAAGCCGCGTATCATAGACGTGCAGACTTTTTCACCCGTACATGCCAAAGTGACCATGGAGCCGTTCGAGCGCGGCTATGGGCACACCCTAGGCAACGCACTGCGCCGCATCCTGCTGTCTTCGATGCCGGGCTTTGCTCCCACAGAAGTCACCATCAGCGGCGTACTGCATGAATACTCTACGCTGGATGGCGTGCAGGAAGACGTGGTGGATATCCTGCTCAACCTCAAGGGCATCGTGCTCAAGCTGCACAACCGCCAGGAAGCAATGCTTACACTGAAAAAAAGCGGCGAAGGCGTGGTCACCGCCGGCGATATCGAGGGCGGCCACGATGTGGAAATCATCAATCCTGATCACGTGATCGCGCATTTAACCGCCGGCGGCAAGCTCGACATGCAAATAAAAGTGGAAATGGGGCGCGGCTACGTGGCCGGCACCATGCACCAGTTGCCAGAGGAAAAACGCAAGATCGGAAATATTGTTTTGGATGCCTCGTTCAGCCCTGTACGCCGGGTAAGTTATGCGGTGGAGAGCGCGCGCGTCGAGCAGCGCACCGACTTGGACAAGCTGGTGATGGATATCGAAACCAACGGCGTGATAGAACCCGAGGAAGCGATACGCTATGCGGCACGCCTCCTGGTTGACCAGTTGTCGGTGTTCGCCGACCTCAAAGGCACCACGTTGGAAGTGGAACAGCCCAAAGCCCCGCAGGTGGATCCGATATTGCTGCGCCCGGTGGACGATCTGGAACTCACCGTGCGCTCGGCGAATTGCCTGAAAGCGGAAAACATCTATTACATCGGCGATCTCATCCAGCGCACCGAAACCGAATTGCTGAAAACTCCGAATCTCGGCCGTAAATCTCTCAACGAAATAAAGGAAGTCCTGGCATCGCGCGGGCTGACGCTCGGCATGAAGCTGGAGAACTGGCCTCCTGCGGGACTGGAAAGCAAAGGGTAATTTGCCATGCGCCACCGTCAAGGATTGAGAAAACTCAACCGCACCTCCAGCCATCGCTTGGCGATGCTGCGCAACATGGCCAATTCCTTGCTGCGCTTTGAGACCATCAAGACCACGCTGCCCAAGGCCAAGGAGCTGCGCCGCGTCGCCGAGCCGTTAATTACGCTCGGCAAGAAACCATCGCTTGCCAACCGGCGTCTGGCATACAACCGCTTGCGCGACCGTGAAATAGTAGCCAAGCTTTTCGATGAACTCGGCCCGCGCTATGCCAAACGCAATGGCGGATACTTACGCATCCTCAAGTCCGGCTTCCGCAAGGGTGACAATGCTCCGATCGCGCTGGTTCAGCTCATGGACCAGCTGCAGCCCGAGAGCGCCCCCAAGGCCAAGACCGAGCCCAAAACCGAGAAAGCCGAAAAGGCCGACAAGGCCGAGAAAGCAAAAAAAGCTGAGAAAGCAAAAAAAGCCAAGTCCTAAGCGTTTCTGCTCAATCACAAAAAGCCCGGTTCGCCAGGCTTTTTTATTTATTTTTACCGCGGAGGCGCGGAGACGCGGAGAGAATTCTCGAAGATTCTAATATTCATTAAAACCTCTGTGCCTCTGTGCCTCTGCGTCTCTGCGGTGAAAAGGTTTAAAATCATTTCATGATCGCCGGGCTTTTTTATCCCCTCTCCCCTGGAGGGAGAGAGTAGTGTGAAGGGGAAACGGTTTAAATAATCCTATGATCATTCTTTTTACAGATTTTGGTCACGCCAGCGTGTATGTCGGGCAGGTAAAGAGCGTGCTCTACCAACATGCTCCCCGCGTGCGGCAGATTGATTTGCTGCACGACGCGCCGGCGTTCAACATCAAGGCGAGCGCGCATCTGCTTGCGGCCCTGGCGCCTCAGTTCCCGCCGGATAGCGTGTTCCTTACCGTCGTGGACCCGGGCGTCGGGAGCGTACGTGAGGCAGCAATGGTGTTTGCCGATGGCAGATGGTTTGTGGGGCCCGACAATGGCTTGCTTTCGGTCGTTGCGGCGAGAGCGGACAAGCCAAAATTCTGGTTAATCCATTGGCGTCCGCGAAAGCTCTCCCACACTTTTCACGGCCGTGATTTGTTCGCTCCGATTGCGGCGTTCATCGCCAAGGACGAGTTTCCGCACGACAAGATGGATGAAACCACCTCGCTGCGAGTGCAACTCGGCGCGCAGGATTTGGCGGAAATCATTTACATCGATAATTATGGCAACGCCATGACCGGCATGCGCGCGAAATCCCTGAAGTTTGATAATCAACTACTGGTGCACGGGGGGCGTTTAAGGCGCGCCACGATATTTGCAGACGTTCCCGGCGGAACGCCGTTTTGGTATGAAAACTGCGTCGGCCTTGCGGAAATAGCCATAAGCTCCGGCAATGCGGCGCAGGAACTCGATTTGAAAATCGGCGATGCGGTTGAAGTAGTGAAGTAACCGCCTAGATACCCGATCTGTGCGATGCAAAGCGCAGCACAAGATATCCCGTTACTGCGGATAAAAGAGACCCTGCCAATACTCCGAGCCGAACCCCGGTCGCATACTCGGGAGCGTCTTCAAATGCGAGTGAGCCGATAAAAAAGCTCATGGTAAATCCCACTCCGCACACCAGAGCGATTCCACACATCTCGGGCCAGCGGGCGCCGCTCGGCAGTTTTGCCAAACCGAATGAAACGGCGATCCCGGTTGCGAGAAGCACTCCGCTCAGCTTGCCAAAAAATAAACCGGTGGCAATGCCAAGAGGTACCGGATCGAGCAGGCTGGCGAGAGTGAGGCCGTGAAATGATATGCCGGCATTGGCAAACGCGAACACAGGAAGCACCCCGTACGCCACCCAGGGGTGTAAACGATGCTCGAAATGCCGCAGTAAAGACTGTTCTTCTTTGCGATTGGTCTTGAGCGGGATGAAAAGCGCCAATACTACCCCCGCAAGGGTCGCGTGAATCCCGGATTTGAGAACCGCCACCCAGAGCACAATCCCCACCAACACGTATGCCGCTGGACGCGCGATGCCTTTTTTGTTCAATAAAAAAAGGACAAGCGCGGCAATCCCTGCGAGCACGAGCGACAGCGCTGAAAGGTTACCCGAATAATAAACCGCGATGATGATGATCGCGCCCAGGTCATCAAAAATCGCGACGGTAAGTAAAAAGATTTTCAATGAAGGCGGTACGCGGTTGCCGAGCAAACTGAGCACCCCGACTGCAAATGCGATATCGGTGGCCGAAGGAATCGCCCAACCCGCCATAGTGACCGGGTCCCCCCAATTAAAGTAAGCATAGATAGCCGCAGGGACCGCGAGTCCGCCCAAGGCGGCTAAACCGGGCAGAACGATTTGCGACGGTTGCGAAAGTTCTCCCTCCAGCACCTCGCGCTTTAACTCGAGGCCGACAAGAAAGAAAAAAACTGCCATAAGCCCGTCGTTAATCCATAGCAGCAGAGGCTTGGCCAGCCCAATTTGGCCGACATGAATGCTCAGAGGTGTTTCTAAAAGAGCGAAGTAATAACCGGCAAGTGGCGAATTAACCAAAAGCATGGCGATCAGCGCGGTGCCTACGAGAATAATCCCGCCTGCCGATTCAAGGCGTAGAAACTCGGCGATTGCCTTTCCGGGAAATATCTGCTTGAACATCAATTCAGCCTGCCTGAAAATCCACGATTTCATACTGGCATGTCCGATTTGTTGTGCGATGTTGGTAGTGGCATTTTAATGTATTGTCACCCCTGATTCTACAGAGCTGTGCTCACCCTGATCCGGGGTATACTCGTTCCAAGGAGCGAGGGGGAAATTTAAATTCGCCGGTGGCAGACCGGCGGCTGGCTACTTTCTTTTGCGTGCCCAAAAGAAAGTAGCCAAAGAAAAGGGCACCCCAGTTCGCCACCCCTTTGGGGTACCCTGTGCTGCTCGCCAAAGCGGGCGGCTGCGCAACTCGCGCTTTGCGCTCAGACAGTGCTCGCCGACTTCCCCCGCTTCGACTGTGCTGCTCGGTGGCTCACAGGGGATAATAAAAGCGAGCACGAGGACTATTACGTCAATAATGGATAAAAAATCGCTCACCATCTGGACCATCGGCCATGGCACGCGCGACAGCGATGAGTTTGTGCAGATGTTGCGGGAAGCGGGCGTGCAATGCTTGGTGGATGTCCGGAGCTATCCCGGCTCGCGCCGCAATCCGCAGTTTTCCCGTGAGGAGCTTACTGCGTTGCTTTCCCGTCATGGCATTGAATATCAGTGGGAAGGCGAGAGTTTGGGCGGTTTCAGAAAACCCCAAGCCGATTCAAAACATGTGGCTTTGAGAAGCGTGGGCTTTCGCGGCTACGCCGATTACATGGAATCGTCGTCATTCAAGGCCGGAATTCTCGCCCTGATTGCGCGCGCTGAGAAAAACAGAATCGCTATTATGTGCGCCGAGAGCCTGCCTTGGCGCTGTCACCGTTCACTGATTTCGGATTATCTTGTAACGCAAGGTGTTACCGTGATACATCTGGTCGCGCCCGGAAAAACCCAAGAGCACAAATTGAATCCAGTGGCAAAACTTTCCAACAGCAAATTGGTTTACGACCAAATTGTCCAAATGCGGCTTAAGGTTTG
>JAHFRG010000012.1 GCA_023258935.1 Betaproteobacteria bacterium | reverse complement strand
GGGAGTTAACATGCACCGCGGCTATGCGTTCCAGTGGTTTGCGCTGGCAGTCGCGGTGGTAATTTTATACTTGGTGCTGAATGTCAAACGCGCTTCACCGCGGCAGGATTGAGCTGCTTTTGATTCTATTGCTGTGCGCTGTGCCGGTGCTTGCCGCGTATATCGCGTTTTATTTTTGGCAGCCGCAGCAGGGAACCATTAACTACGGTGAGCTTCTGCCGCCACGCCCGCTTCCTGACGCCGCAATGCGATTGGTGGACGGGCGGGCATTTCGCATGAGCGAGCTGCGTGGCAAATGGGTGCTGCTGCAAGTTGATTCCGCCGCATGCAGCCAAAACTGCCAGCAGAAACTTTATTATTTGCGACAAGTGCGCCTCACGCAAGGCAAGGATATGCAACGCATCGAGCGCGCCTGGATAATTGACGACAACGGTACACCGCAACAAGACCTAACGAGAGAATATGCCGGAACGTGGTTGATACAGGGCGCGGGCAGCGCTCTGCTGGCCGCGCTTCCGGCGGCGGATTCGGCAAAAGACCATGTTTACCTGGTCGATCCCCAGGGAAATTTGATGCTGCGTTTTCCGCGCAATCCAGACCCGAGCAAAATGGTCAAGGATATTACTCGACTGCTTAAAGTCTCACGAATCGGATGATGTTTAGAAAACTTGTTTTAGGAACCGCATTTCTTGCATTTGCAGTCGTGGTATTCGGCGCCTTTGTGCGTCTTGCGGATGCCGGGCTGGGCTGCCCAGACTGGCCGGGCTGTTACGGCCACGTCGCCGTACCACAAAGCGCGGAAGCACGCGGCATTGCTCAATTGAAATTTCCCGACCAGCCGCTCGATAACTCCAAGGCATGGATTGAAATGATGCATCGTTATTTGGCGGGCACGCTGGGTTTGCTGATATTGGCGATTGCTGTTTACGCCTGGCGCAAGCGTGCCGATTTGCAACAATCGCCTGTGTTGCCCCTGTTTCTGGCCGGGCTGGTGGTGTTGCAGGCGCTGCTCGGAATGTGGACTGTGACTTTGTTATTGAAACCGGCTGTCGTTTCGTTGCATCTTCTGGGAGGCATGGCTACTCTGGCATTGCTGTGCTGGCTGGCATTGCTGCAATATGCCGCGCCGCAGCCGGTTAATACCGGGAAAATAAGAGAACTTAAATTCTGGGGCTGGTTCGGGCTTCTGCTATTGACGCTGCAGATTGCGCTGGGCGGATGGGTGAGCGTCAATTATGCGTCGCTCGCTTGCGGCGGCTTTCCATTATGTAACGGCAGCTGGGTGCCCGAGATGGATTTCGCCAGTGGCTTTCATTTTCTGCGCGAGCTGGGAATGACAGCGGAAGGGGAGCCCTTGTCCAGACCAGCGCTCACTGCCATACATTGGGCGCATCGCCTCGGTGCCTTAATTGTATTTTGTTATCTTGCGCTGTTTGCAATTGCCGTGGTACGCACTCAGGGCTTGCAAAAATACGGTGCGCTGCTGCTGATCATTTTATGCGTGCAGGTTGTATTGGGCATTGGAAACGTGATGTTAAGCCTGCCTTTGGCCTTGGCGGTGGCCCACAACGCAGCTGCGGCGCTATTACTCATTGCCATGGTGGTGTTAAACTTTAAAATTAATCGGATTCGGGAGTGAGAGATGGCGTCAAGCTTAACCTGGGAAAGAGCCGGTTCGCGCCTGCAACTGTATTTAAAATTGTGTAAACCGCGCGTGGTGTCGCTGATCGTGTTTACCGCGGTCATCGGCATGTTTCTTGCCGCCCCCGGCATGGTGCAGCTGAAAATCCTGCTTTTTGCCACTTCGGGGATTGCATTGGTAGCAGGCGCCGCTGCCGCAGTGAATTGCCTGGTGGAGCAAAAAATTGATGCGGTCATGGCGCGCACCCACGCCCGTCCGCTGCCGCGCGGGGAGCTGACTTCGCTGCAAACACTGGTCTTTTCGGGTGTGTTAGGCGGCACCGGTCTGTTGTTGCTTTACCGGTTCATCAACCCGCTCACCATGTGGCTGACATTAGCCACTTTTGTCGGTTACGCGGTTGTTTATACCGTGATTCTCAAACCTATGACACCGCAGAACATCGTCATAGGGGGCGCGTCCGGCGCAATGCCGCCGGTGCTGGGCTGGGCTGCGGTCACCGGCGAAATTTCCTACGATGCCTTGTTGCTGTTTCTGATTATTTTCGCCTGGACGCCTCCGCATTTTTGGTCGCTAGCCCTGTATCGAAAGCACGAGTACGCCAAAGCTGGATTACCCATGTTGCCTGTGACTCACGGCGACAAATTCACCCGCCTGCACGTACTGCTCTACACCCTGATCCTGGTTGCGGTGAGCCTGCTGCCATTTGCCACCAAGATGAGCGGCTGGCCCTACCTCTTGAGTGCCTGTGCGCTCGGAGGAATATATTTGTATTACGCGGTGAGAATCTTTGTTGACTACAGCGACAGACTGGCGCAGCGCGCATTCCGCTATTCGATTGTGTACCTCTCCGCGCTTTTCGCTGCGCTGCTGCTGGATCACTGGAGCTAAACCCAACTCTTCCCTCTCCTCATGAATAAGTTGCTGTCGGCAAGTCTGCTGCTAGGCGTTTTGGGTGTGCTTGCTGGATGTGACACAACGGCCAAAGTGGAGGCGTTCAAATCCACTGACATCACCGGCGCCAATTTCGGAAAAGATTTCCAATTGACGGATCACAATGGCAAGGCGAGAAGCCTTGCCGATTTCAAAGGCAAGGTGGTGGTGCTGTTCTTCGGCTATACCCATTGCCCCGATGTATGCCCGACTACGCTTGCTGAACTCGCGCTGGTCATGAAGCAGTTGGGCGTAGACGCCAAGAAAGTGCAGGTGTTGTTTGTGACAGTGGATCCGGAGCGCGACACGCCCCGACTGCTCGCGCAGTATGTGCCCTCGTTCGATCCCGGCTTTGTGGGTTTATATGGCGATCTTGAGGCGACCGCAAGGACGGCAAATGAGTTTAAAGTGGTGTACCAAAAAGTTGCCGGCAGCAGCCCCGATAATTACACCATGGACCATTCAGCCGGCACTTATGTGTTCGATCAAGGGGGAAGATTGCGCTTATATGTTAGCTACGGTCAGGGGGCAACCGTGTTGTTGCACGACATCAGAATCCTGCTTGCGCAGAATCCTTCTTAATAAGTCCCCATCGCCGCTTTCATTTTAGTGAGCGCTTTTTGTTCAAGCTGGCGGATGCGCTCGGCGGAGATCTTGAATTCCGCTGCCAATTCGTGCAGTGTCGCTGAATCTTTTTCGCGCAGCCAGCGCGCTTCGATGATGCGGCGGCTGCGCGGATCGAGACTCTCCAATGCATGCTTGAGGCCTGTTTTTTGCAATCGCTCGGCCTGATCGCGTTCCAGAATACGAGAAGGCTCGCTTTCCGGATCGCTGAGATAAGCGATAGGGCTATAGGCCTCTTCATCATCGCTCGCTGGCTCCAGCGCCACATCATGACCACTCAAGCGGGTTTCCATTTCCGACACATCCGAGCTTTTCACGCCAAGCTGTGCCGCCATATCCCTGGTTTGCTCCAGACGCAGGGGTTCCAGCCCCTGTTTCAAGCTGCGTAAATTGAAAAACAGCTTGCGCTGTGCCTTGGTGGTGGCGATTTTTACGATGCGCCAGTTGCGCAGAATAAATTCGTGCATTTCGGCGCGAATCCAGTGCACGGCGAACGACACCAGGCGCACCCCGCGCTCCGGGTCGAAGCGTCTTACCGCTTTCATGAGACCGATATTGCCTTCCTGGATCAGGTCGGCCTGAGGCAGCCCGTAGCCCATGTAACCGCGGGCGATGGCTACCACTACGCGCAAGTGCGAAAGAACCAGTTGTCTGGCTGCTTCCAGGTCGTTGTTCGCGCGTAAGCGTCTTGCTAATTCCACTTCCTGTTCCAAGGTGAGGAAAGGAAAGCGGTTGACTGCATGAATGTAGCTCTCCAGGCTTCCTGCCGCGGATGGGATAGGTAAGGCTATGGTTTCCGACATTAGTTTTTCCTCCATGGAGCTATTTTAGCACTCGCTACTTAAGAGTGCCAATAAGCCTGAAAGTTCTGGCTAGTGCTGTTCGATCTGATGTAAGTGCCTGCTTACTGACATCCAGGCACCTACCCAGCCAAGCCAAGCCGAAAACAGGATCAAGCTTCCGCTATCCGAGATATTTAAATGATTTAATTGAAAATTCACTGAGTACAGCCTGGTCAGATCGGCAATTCCTTTATCCAGCACATGGATGCTTATTGCCACAATGACCCAAGCAATCACCCCGCCCGCCAACCCCTGCAAGGCCCCGATGTACAAAAATGGCCGGCGAATGAAGCGGGGAGTCGCACCTATCAATTTTGCCACCTCGATTTCATCGCGTTGGGTGAGGATTTGCAGCCTGATGGTATTGAAAGTTACCGCTACCAAGGCAAAGCTCAACAAAATGGCCAGCATCAAAATGACAAGTTTGCCAAGCCGCAACAAAGCGTCCAGCCGTTGCGCCCACAGCGAGTCGAGCTGCACATGCGCGGCATTGGGCCAGGAGCTGATTTCATCTCGCAGCGCCTGCAAGGCTTCGGCGGAGGAATTTTTGGCGTGAATTATAAAAGCATCGGGCAGCGGATTATGCGTCAGGCTTTGCACCACGTCGCCAATGCCTGCGGCTTTCTGCAGCTCGCGCAACGCCTGGTCGCGCGGCACGAATTGGAAATTGCGCACCCCGGGATGACTTTTCAACTGCGCCTGCATCTGCGCGACTTCCGCAGGAGTCGCCTGCATGTTCAAAAACAGGCTGATTTGCGGTTCACTGCTCACCTGCCTGGATAGATTTTCGAGGTTATTGAGCAGGACATAAAGTCCACTCGGCAAGCTGAGCGCAATGCCGATGACACCGATATTGAGCAGGCCGGCAAACGGATTTTGCAGCAGGCGTTTCAGCGCGAGCCACAGGGATTGCGCATGGTGTGACAGCCAGTTTTTCACGAAGCCAGTTCCCCGCAATTGAGTTTCAGCAGCCGCGGGTTCAAGCGTTTCAACATCGCTTCATCATGGCTGGCGATGATTACCGTTACGCCTACCTGGTTGAATGATTTGAACAGCTCCATGATGTCACTGGCATAAGCCGCATCCAGATTGCCGGTAGGCTCGTCGGCGAGCAGAATGGCCGGGCGGCTGACAATGGCGCGCGCAATACACAGGCGCTGCTGCTCGCCTCCGGATAGCGTGATCGGTAACGTTTTTTCCTTGTCGAGCAGCCCCACCTTGTCGAGCGCCGCGCGCACACGTTTTGCGCTCTCCCTGCGCTCAAAGCCGGTGATTTGCAGGGGCAGCAGCACGTTTTCAAACACCGTGCGCTCGAACAATAGCTTGTGGTCCTGGAACACCAGGCCAAAATTGCGACGCAGATAAGGAATTGCGGCGGTACGCAGTGAACTGGTATTTTGCCCATTGATGATGATGCTGCCGCGGGTAGGACGCTCGATGGCCGCAATCAATTTGAGCAGCGTGCTCTTGCCGGCGCCGGAATGACCCGTCACAGCAACCAGTTCGCCGTGCTGCATCGTAAAAGAAATGTTTTTCAGAGCATCGTAGCCGCCCGGATAGCGCTTGCAGACCTGGCTCAGGCTAATCATGCAAGCAAGGCCTCGACGAATTCTCCGGCATCGAACGGGCGTAAATCATCGATCTTCTCGCCTATGCCGATAAAGCAAACCGGAACCGGCCGGGTCCTTGCGATAGCGGCTATTGCCCCGCCCTTGGCGGTGCCGTCCAGCTTGGTGATGATGAGACCGGTCAAACCCAACGCATCGTCAAACGCCTTGACCTGGTTTACCGCGTTTTGGCCGGTATTGGCATCGAGCACCAGCAAATTTTCGTGCGGCGCCGAAGGTTCAGCCTTGGTGATCACGCGTTTGACTTTCTTGATTTCCTCCATCAAATGTAGTTGTGTGGGAAGCCGTCCGGCAGTGTCTGCCAGCACGATATCAATAGAGCGCGCCTTCGCGGCATGAATGGCATCGAAGATCACCGCTGCGGGATCACCGCTTTCCTGGGAGATGACCGTGACATTATTGCGTTTGCCCCAAGTCTGTAATTGCTCGCGTGCCGCAGCACGGAAAGTATCGCCCGCTGCAAGCAGAACCGATTTTCCCTGCAACTGAAAATATTTTGCAAGTTTGCCGATGGATGTGGTTTTGCCGCTGCCATTTACCCCCGACAGCATGATTATGAAAGGACGGCTGCCGCTGGTATCGATGGATTTGACGAGCGGGGCGAGCAAATCCAGCAAGGACTGCCGCAATATAGATCGCAGTTCCGCCGCTTGATGCAGGTTTTCGCGCTGCGCGCGCGCGCGCATTTTTTCGAGCAGGTATTGGGTGGCCGCCACACCCATGTCAGCGCAGATCAGCGTGTTTTCCAGTTCCTGATACAGCGCATCGTCAATCTTGCCGTTGCCTAACAGGCCTGCCAACGGTTTGCCTAATTGATTGCGGGTGCGCGCCAGACCTCGTTTCAGCCGCGCCGTCCAGTTTGACGCCTCGTCAGCTGGAGTGCTCCCGTTTTGTTTCAAGAAACTAAGCATAAGGAGATGTTGTCACAGAGCGCATACTCGAAGTGGTTTAGAATCCGGGTATAATTCTATTCCGAATTGGTCAAAGTCAGGCTAAAAATAATGATCGCGATTTCCGGATCTACCGTACAGCTAGGTCTTGCTTTCATTTTCTTTTTGATTGGTTTGTTGCCGCATCCGGCTCGTGCAGCAGCCAGCGAGTATACGCTCAGTAACGGGCTTAAAGTAATTGTCAAGGAAGACCATCGCGCGCCGGTGGTCGTGTCCATGGTGTGGTACAGGGTCGGTAGCATGGACGAAGTGAACGGCACGACCGGTGTCTCCCATGTGTTGGAGCACATGATGTTCAAGGGAACGAAAAAAGTGCCGAGCGGTGAATTTTCCAAAATCATCGCCCAAGCCGGCGGGCGTGACAACGCTTTTACTAGTAAGGATTTCACCGCCTATTTCCAGCAATTGCACAAATCTAAGCTCCCGTTGGCTCTGAAACTGGAGGCGGATCGCATGCAAAACCTGAATTTTTCCAAGGACGGGTTTGCTAAGGAAATGAAAGTAGTAATGGAAGAGCGGCGCTGGCGTACCGATGATAAGCCGCAGGCGCTGGTTTACGAGCAGTTGCTGGCTACGACTTTCGAAGCCCATCCCTACCGCAGGCCGGTCATTGGCTGGATGAGCGATTTGGAAAACATGCGGGCGGAAGACGCGGAGCGGTGGTACCGCACCTGGTATGCACCGAACAATGCTACACTGGTGGTGGTGGGTGATGTGAAGCCGCGTGAAGTGTTGAGTCTTGCTCAGCGCTATTTTGGTTCCATCAAAACCAAAGTGCTGCCGATACGCAAACCGCAGGAAGAACCACAGCAAACCGGCGTACGCAGCGTCACGGTTAAAGCGCCCGCCAAGCTGCCTTACCTCATGATGAGTTACCACACGGCGGTGCTGCGCGATGCCGAGCGCGACTGGGAGCCTTACGCGCTTGAGATTCTTGCCGGAGTACTCGATGGCAACGAGTCGGCGCGGTTAAACCGTTCCTTGGTGCGCGAAACGCAAATTGCCTCATCCACGGGTGTGAACTATGACTCTGCCGAGCGCGGGCCCGGGCTGTTCTACCTGGAAGGCGTTCCCAGCGAAGGTAAAACCGTCACCGATTTGGAGACAGCTATACGCGGCGAACTGCAAAAAATCATCAATGACGGCGTGAAAAATGAAGAGCTGGACCGGGTAAAGGCCCAGGTCATCGCCAATGAAGTATTTGAGCGCGATTCGGTCATGGCCCAGGCGCATCAGATCGGCGGGTGGGAAATGGCGGGGTTGTCGTATAAAACGCTGGATATCCTGGTGGATAAGCTGAAAGCGGTGAGCGCGGAGCAGGTACAGGCGGTGGCAAAAAAATATTTCAGCGACGATAACCTTACAATCGCGGTGCTCGATCCGCAGCCTCTCGATAATAAAAAGCCTCTCAAGGAACCGGAAGGATTAAGGAATGATTAACAATTTTAAGTGGTGCTGCGCGATATTGATTGGATTATTCGCAGGCGGTGGACACGCTTTTGCCATCCTGCCGATACAGAATTGGCAAACTTCGTCCGGCGCTCGGGTCTATTTCGTGGAAAACCACCAATTGCCGATGCTCGATGTGAGCATTAATTTTGCCGCGGGCAGCGGCCGGGATACGCCCGCCATATCCGGGTTGGCGAACCTCACACGCCATATGCTGAGCCTTGGCGCAGACGGACTTTCCGAAGATGAAATCGCCGAAAAGCTCGCTGACGTCGGGGCGGAACTGGGAGGGCACATCGACCGGGACCGCGCCGGTATAACGCTGCGCACCTTGAGCAACGCGCGCGAGCGCGGTCAGGCGCTCGATATTATGTCGCGCATGGTGCAAAAGCCGGAGTTTCCCGAAAAGGTGCTGGACCGGGAAAAGATGCGCCTGGTGGCGATGCTGAAAGAAGCGGCTACCAAACCGGAGAGCATCGCCGAGCGCGCATTCTATTCGCTCCTCTACGGCAGTCATCCGTATGCGCTGCGCACTTCCGGGGAAGTCGACAGCATCGAGTCGCTCAAGCGCGATAACTTAGTGAATTTTTACCGCGCTTATTACACTGCAAACGATGCGGTAGTGGCGATTATCGGCGATGTAAACCGCGAGACCGCGCAGGAAATCGCGGAAAAACTCACCGCGAAACTGCCCGAAGAGGCTGCGTCCTTACCCGCGCTGCCGCAAGTTACGCTCCCGCTACAGGCGCAAAACCGCGAGATTCCACATCCGGCGACGCAAAGCCATATCCTGTTGGGCTATCCGGGCATGAAACGCGATGACCCGGATTATTTTGCACTGCTGGTCGGTAACTACATTCTCGGCGGCGGCGGGTTTTCTTCACGCTTCGTCGAACAGGTCAGGCAGAAAAGGGGGCTCGCTTACAGCGTCTACAGCTATTTTGAGCCATTGCAGCAGAAAGGACCGTTTCAAGTCGGTTTACAGACCAAAAAGGAGCAAGCGGACGAGGCGCTTAAGGTTGTGCGCGAGACACTGCGCAATTTCATCGCCAAAGGGCCGACCGAACGGGAGCTCACAGCGGCCAAGCAGAATCTTGTCGGCGGCTTTCCGCTGCGCATCGACAGCAACAGAAAGATACTCGAGTATCTCTCGATAATCGGCTTTTACCGCTTGCCCCTCACTTATCTGGATGACTTCGTTCCGAGGGTGGAGAAAGTGACTGTGGCACAGATTAAAAGCGCATTTCAGCGGCGTATTGACCCTGATAACATGGTGACTGTCATCGTGGGAGCGCCGGGCGCGAGCTGAAGCGTCATGGGAACCAGAGGCCGGCTCAGGATTATCGGAGGCACATGGCGCAGCCGTATCATCCACTTCCCGGCAGTGGGCGATTTGCGACCGACCCCGGACCGCGTAAGGGAAACCCTGTTTAACTGGCTGGGCCAGAATCTTGACGGTAAAACCTGTCTCGATTTGTTCTCGGGCAGCGGGGCGCTGGGATTTGAAGCGCTATCCCGCGGCGCGCAGAAAGTGGTGATGGTGGAAAAAAACCTCCAGGTGTTCCAGGCGCTGCGTGAAAATGCACAAAAGCTTCGGGCGCAAAACCTGGAACTGGTGCATGCGGATGCGCTACAATTCCTGAGTGCTGACCGGAACGCCTATCACATAATTTTTCTCGACCCCCCGTTCCGCGAGAATAACCTTTCCGGCGTGCTGGCAGTTCTACCGCCGCGGCTTGCCGAGGGAGGGCTGGTTTATGTGGAAAGCAGAAATGCCTGTGACACGCCCGGCTGGCAAGTGTGTCGGTATGGCAGGGCAGGCAAGGTCAATTATCAACTGCTGAAACGGAAACAACATGAATAAAGCAGTGTATCCGGGTACTTTCGATCCCATCACTCGCGGCCATGAAGACTTGGTGCGGCGTGCTGCACATATATTCGATAAGGTGATCGTCGCGGTGGCGGACAGCCACGGCAAGCAAACTTTTTTTACCCTGTCAGAACGGGTGAAAATGGCTGAGCAGGTTCTGGCAGATTATAAAAAGGTGCAAGTGATAGGGTTTTCCGGGTTGCTCATGGATTTTTTGCGCAGCCAGGGCGGAAACATCATACTGCGGGGTCTGCGCGCCGTTTCCGATTTTGAATTCGAATTTCAAATGGCGGGCATGAACCGCAGCCTGCATCCCGATGTGGAAACGATTTTTATGACGCCGTCCGATCAGTACATGTTTGTTTCGGCGAGCATGGTGCGTGAGATCGCCTTGCTGGGCGGCGACGTCAGCAAGTTCGTGCAGCCATTGATTGTCGCAAAGTTAAGTGCCAAAATCAAAAAACGCTGAACGAAGCGGGAAACAGCCATGGCGTTAATGATTACCGATGAGTGCATCAATTGCGATGTGTGCGAGCCGGAGTGTCCCAACGGCGCGATTTCGCAAGGCGAAGAAATTTACGTGATTGCCCCTGCTCTTTGCACCGAATGCGTGGGGCATTACGATACACCCCAATGCGTTGAAGTGTGTCCGGTGGACTGCATCCCGCTCAATCCGGATTGTGTCGAAAGCAAAGAGCAGTTGCACCAAAAATACATTACACTCACCGCGCAAAAAAGCACTTTTTCCGTCTAGGTGGCGTGGGCCGGCGCCCGAATCGTAAGGTCTCAGGTCTGGCAGCGCGGGCAGTAAAAACTGGAACGTTGTCCCTGCTTGAACTGCCTGATGCGGGTGCCGCATGCGTCACAGGGTTTGCCGCCGCGGCCGTAAACCAGGTACTGCAGCTGGAAATCTCCCAAATTGCCGTCGCAATCCGCAAAATCGCGCAAGCTGCTGCCGCCCGCCTTAATCGCCAGGCGCAGCGTTTTACGCACCGCCTCCACCAACTTTTCATAGCGTGCGAGACTGATGCGCGAAGCGGATCTCTTGGGATGGATGCGCGCGTGGAACAGCGCTTCGTTGGCGTAGATATTGCCGATCCCTACGACTACATGGCTGTCCATCAGCACTTGCTTGATGGCCGCGGTGCGGCTGCGTGTATGCCGGTACAGCCAGTTCGCATTGAACGCGCGGGTTAACGGCTCGGGCCCTAGGTCCCTGAGCCGCGGGTGGGCAAGCGGATCGCTGCTCGTCCACAGCACCGACCCGAAACGGCGCGGATCCCGCAAGCGCAGCATCTCGCCGTTATCCAGCTGCAGTTCAAAATGGTCATGCTTTTGCGCAGGGACCGACTGATTCAGGAAGCGCAAGCTTCCCGACATGCCAAGATGCATGATCAAAGTGCCGCCGCCGCAGCCGATAAGCAGGTATTTGCCGCGCCGCGAGACGTTATGGATCATCTGACCGCTAGCCAAGCGCGGCAAATTTGCGGCCACTTGCCAGCGCAAACCGGCATTGCGGACAACAACCTTCGCGATGCGCCGCCTACTCAAGCGCGGCTCGAGACCGCGCCGCGTTATTTCTATTTCCGGAAGCTCTGGCATGGCCTAAACCCGGTCATTTCTGCGCTTTGGACGCGGCGGCAAACGGGTCAAGCAGACGTTTTGCCACATCTCCGGGAAAATGATAGGCAATCATTTCATCATCGCGCAGCAGTATCAATTGCGGCCGCTTTTGCAATACATGCAGCAGTACGCTGCCGCCATTGTCAAGCATAATTCTGATTTGCTCCGCGCCCGGCGCAGGATTTGCCGGCTCGCTGGCACTGCTGTAAGCATGGCGCCAATCATCGGCGAAGCGATTCAATTGATCCTGGGAGAGTTCAGCCGGCGCGGGGGATACGCTCCAGGCGCCATTCACCCGCGCGAGCTTGTATCCAGGCAAATCAAAACCGGTGGGCATCTCGTTGTTGGCGAGCAACAAATGGTTAAGAAAATTATCGGGCGGCACGGCGGCGGCAGCGCCGTAGCGAGGTGACACCAAATAGACGTTATCTGCCGTGGCCACATACTGTTCCGCAGTCAGCGGATTAAGCGCGCCGAAACTGAAGGCGTGCTTTCCCAGTGTCAAGCGTGCCTGTGGTTGGTCCAGATCGAAGCGCTTTAAATCATTCGCCGGGAAACGCTGCTTGCTGGTGGCGGAAAGAATTTCCAGCAGGCGTTCCACTTGAAAGGTGTCGGCGCGCGCCACGAACGGGCGGGTGATGAACCAGCTATGGTCGCGCTTTTCCAGGTTGAGCCCTGCGGGTTTGTCAATCGTGATGCTCTGGATATCGCTTGCTTGCAGCGTGGAGAGCCGGTATTCGCTTGGCGCATTGCTTTGCGGTTTGAAGTAGAGCAAGGAGGCCAGGCCTACCACTGCAAGCAGTAGCGCGAGATTCAGCCATATCCTTGGTTTCATAGTTTGCGGCGGCGCCACCAAATCACACCCCCAGTCACCAATAAAACCAGCGGCAAGGCGATGAGAAAGCCAACACTGATCAACGTCAGCGCGGTTTTACTGAGCTCAAGCTTGCTGTCCAGAGTGGCGCGCGGCTGAATCGTAATCAGGTTCTCATCCTGTGCCAACCAGTTGATGATGTTCACACCCAGATCGAGGTTGCCGGCATTGCCAAGATAACTGTTGGCGAGAAAAGCGCCGCTACCGATTACTACTATGCGCTGTTCGCGTCCTTTGAGTTGCCTTATCAGGGCAATGCCTATAGTCACCGGGCCGGAGGTATCGCGTTTTTTGTCGAAGTGCGTTGTTTCGTCCAGTTTGCCGGTTTCCACCCAGCCGCGCTGCGCTACTTCTATGAGCTTGGTGGATTGCCAATCCGGTTTTTGATTAGCGCGCACCTCGCGGGCGAAGGGAAACACCGTGAGCAGGTTGAAGTTACTGGTAACCGGGTGCTTGGCGTAGCTGGTTGCCAGCGCCCAGGTGGCGGGCGCATTGAGCTGTTGCGCCGCCGGATCTATCACCACACCGGCGGTGAGTTTAAGCTGCAGCATATCAGCGAGCGTTTGCAGTCCGTGCAGCGGCTCCGGGTCAACCAGCCACAGCAGATTGCCGCCCTTCTCGAGGTAAGTTATGAGCTTGGCGGTTTCCCCGGGAAGCCAATCTACTTGTGGTTGGGTAATAACCAACACGCTGGCATTGTCGGGTACTTCCTGTACCAGCGCCAGATTCATGCTGCCGGTCTGGAATCCCTTGGTGGCAAGTTGTTTGCCGAATTCGCCGAGGTCGTAATTGGCCTTGCCGTCCAGCTTCCTTTCACCATGCCCTTCGAGTTGCATCACCAGCCGCTGCTGCGTGCGCGCCAGACGCATCAGCAAATTGGTGAAGGTTTGTTCATTGAGCGCGGTCAGATGTTCGGATTTGGCCCCGAACTTGACCACCATCTCGCCGTTGACTTGCACTCCGGCGTCTCTGGAAAGTTTCGGCTGCTCCGCGGGGTCCACAAATTCCAGCCTGATATCGGGTTTGGCGCGCTGATAGGGCTGCATAAAATCCCGGATCAGTTTGCGTACATCTCCAAACCGCGGATCATGCGGCGTGGCGAAAGCAGTGATGGTCAATGGTCCATGCAATTGCTTGAGCACGTCCAGGCTGGCCTGGGTCAAAGAGTTGCGGGCATTCTGGCTGATGTCCGCATGCATGCGGTGGTCGCGCGCAAGCAACGACAGCAGGACGACCGCGGCGAGCAGCAGCAACACGAACAGGCTGTTTTGCAGTAAAAGCTGTACGCGGAGTTTTTTATTAATTTGCATGACTATCATCCGCGCAGGCGATCGGCATCAAGACGCCTAATCGCCAGCGCCAGGAAGGCCAAAGTAAAAAGCAGGAAGAAAGCAAGATCAGCGCTGTCAATCAAGCCGCGGTTAAAGCTTTCAAAATGCTTGAGCAGCGAAAACCAGTGCAACAAACTTTCAGGTGTGCCTGCTGCAACATCCATCACCCAAAAGCCGAGCAACGCGCCTAAAGTACCGACGGCCGCCAGCACCGGGTATGAGGTGAGACAGGAAATGTACAGTCCGAGCGCTGCGAAGCATGCGCTGAGCAGCAAAAGTCCCAGCAGGTTGCCCGCCAGCAAGCCCACATCCAGCGCGCTACCAGTGTACAAAGAAAACGCCATGAGCGCGCTGAGGCCAATCAGCGCGGCGAGGAACAGCATCAAGCCGACGAATTTGCCGATCACGATTTCAGTCATGGAAAGCGGCGCCGACAGCAGCAGCGGCATGGTCTGATTGCGCCGTTCTTCGGCGATAAGGCGCATCGAGAGCAGCGGTACCGCCATCATTATCAGCACCGCGGCGCTGCCGAACAGAGGTGCAAGGACCATTTCGGTTACGCCGGGTGGCTGGGTCAGCTGTACGAGTTGCGGCTGCAGCGACAAGAAAGTATCCAGCCGTGACAAAAAAATCCACGCCAGAAGGAGCTGCACAATAGCGAGAATGAGCCATGCGAGAGGAGCAGCAAACAGCGATTTGAGTTCTTTGTTGGCAAGGGTGAAGACCATGGTGTTCATTCCTGCTGTGTGAGTTGCACGAACACGTCTTCCAGGTTCGCCCGCTGCCGGTTTATCTGGTACAACTCCCAGCCCTGTGCTGCGGCCGCTTTCACCAATGCCTCACTCGGGTCGGCGTCAGGGTTGAACTGGATGGTAAACAGGGTGTCAGCAATTTTTTCCACTGCGATAACTCCGGGCATCTGGAGTTGTGCGGTTTGCGGCGGGTTGCGCAAACCCAGCTGCAATGAGTGCCCTTCGCGCATCTCCCGCAAAGCGTTGATGCTGCCGCTGTACACGCCTTTTCCCTGATGCATGATGATTACGCGGTCGCACACGCTTTCCACCTCAGGCAGAATGTGTGTGGAAAGAATCACGCTGTGCGCGCCGCCGAGTTCACGAATCAGTGTGCGGATTTCGCGCATTTGAATTGGATCGAGCCCTACGGTAGGTTCATCCAGAATCACCACTTCCGGATTGTGTATGATGGCCTGGGCAAGGCCCACGCGCTGCTGATAACCACGCGACAGGCTGCCGATCAGCTGCTTGCTGACCTCGTTTAGTCCACAGCGCTGTTTGGCCTGCTCCATGTTGTTTTTTAACTCGGGTTTGGCGACGCGGTGCAGTCTTGCGGCAAGCGCCAGGTATTCATCCACGTTGAGCTCATGGTATAGCGGCGGGTCTTCCGGAAGATAGCCGATCAGCTGTTTCGCGGCCTTGGGTTGGTCCAGCAAATCAATACCGCAGATGCTGATGCTGCCTGCGCTAGGCGCCAGATTGCCGGTCAGCATGCGCATGGTGGTTGTTTTGCCGGCCCCATTCGGGCCGAGAAAGCCCAGCACTTCACCTTTTTTGAGTTCCAGATTGAGTTCCAGTACCGCGCTGCGCGCCCCAAACCAGCGGGAAAGCTGATGCGCAAGAACGGTTGTCGATGAAATTTCTTGGGCCATTTCCGGGAAAAAGGAAAAAAACAGATTAGCCTAGTCTCTACTTGTGGTGAAATCAAAATATACATAATATATCGGTAATACTGAAGTACTATGCGTAACGACGTGTTTCTAAGCTTTTGATTCCGACTCTCTAGGACGGCGATGAACCCCAAATTGCTTATTTTGGCCATGCCGGCATTTCTGTTGGCATGCGCACAGCACCCGCTTAAAGCCACCAGCGGCACCGCGACTGCCAATGTAGAAGTACAAGAGCAGGAAGAGCAGCCGGCCGTCACGGTTGAAAGTCAGAATTTGCCCAAGCAGGAAATGACTCAAAGGATGCTGTACGAGTTTTTGCTGGGCGAAATAGCCGGCCAACGCGGCCAGCTTGATGTGGCGACCAAATCATATGTCGAGCTGGCCAAGACTACACGCGATCCGCGCATTGCACAGCGCGCCACTGAAATAGCCTTGTATTCAAGGCAGCCGGATGCCGCGCTGCAGGCAGCAAGGGTTTGGGTGGAAGTGGATCCCAACTCCACTCCGGCACGGCAGACGCTGGTGGCGTTGCTGGTTAACAGCCACAAGCTGGAGGAAGCCCGCCCGCATATTGAAAAGCTGCTCACCGCAGAGGGACAAAATATCGGCAAGGGTTTAATGCAATTGAACGGGCTGTTGTCCAAGTACCCCGACAAGATGGCGGCGCTGAATTTGGTGCAGGAGCTGGCGCAACCTTATCCGCGTGTTGCTGAAGCGCATTTTGCTATAAGCCAGGCGGCGTGGAACGCGATGCAGTATGACGTGGCGCTGAGTGAAGTGCGCAAGACATTGGAGTTGCGTCCGGAGTGGGAGCTGGCGGCGCTGTTTCAAGGGCAGGTGTTGCAGCATACCTCCAACAAGCTTGCTATCGAATATTACCACAACTACCTCAATAGCAATCCCAAGGCCAAAGATGTGCGCCTGAGTTATGCGCGATTGCTGGTGGTGGAAAAAGACTACCCCCAAGCGCGCAGTGAATTTCAGAGGCTGCGGAAGGATTTCCCGAATAATGCGGAAGTGGCGCTGGCGGTGGGCTTGCTGTCGATGCAACTCAATGATTTCGATGCAGCGGAAGCGAGCTTCAAACAGGCATTGAGCCAGAACTACAAAGACCGAGACAGCGTGCGCTATTACCTGGGTCAGGTCTATGAAGAACGCAAGCGTTATGACGAAGCGTTACGCTGGTACAGCAGCGTGGCACAGGGCGAGCAGTATTTTCCCGCGCAGTTACGTTATGCAAACGTGCTGGCGAAGCAAGGCAAGCTCGCGGAGGCGCGCAAGCATCTCAGCCAGGTAGCGGTACAGGACAATCAGCAAAGAATACAAATTATTCTTACCGACGCGCAATTGCTGCGGGATGCGGGGCACTACCAGGAAGCATTTGATTTGCTGGGGCGCGCCCTGCAAAAAAATCCCGATTACCCGGACTTGCTGTACGACTACGCCATGGCGGCGGAAAAACTCAACCGCCTGGATGTGCTCGAAGAAAACCTGCGCAAGCTCATCCAGCTAAAACCTGACTACGCACACGCCTACAACGCCTTGGGCTATACCCTGGCGGACCGCACCGACCGTCTGGGCGAAGCCGAGCAATACATCGAGCAGGCACTGAAGCTAGCCCCGGAAGATCCGTTCATCATAGACAGCATGGGCTGGGTGCAGTACCGGCTGGGGAATCTCAAGGAAGGGACGGCTTATTTGCGGCGTGCGTATGCTGACCGCCCCGATCCGGAAATTGCGGCGCATCTCGGTGAAGTGTTATGGGTTCAGGGCAAGCGTGAAGAAGCCGAAACCATCTGGAAGACATCTCTCAAAGATAACCCCGGCAACGAAGCATTGCAGAATGTCATTAAGAAATTTGTCAACAAGTGATCAGGAATCTCATGAGAGGTTCCCGCGCTCATTGGCTTGCGCTTTTGTTGCTGGTTGGCGCGTGCGCCGCGCCCCCGCCTAAACCCGGCACGACGCCGCTGTCGCGGGAGCAGAGCCTGGCGGCCGCCCAGCGCAATGGTTTCCAGCTCACCGGACGGGTTGCAGTCAAATATGATGAGAAAAATTTTTCCGGCGGCGTGCGCTGGGAACATAACGGCAGCAGCGATGACATCTGGATACTTGCTCCACTCGGGAGCGGTGTTGCACGCATCGTGCAGGACGCCAACGGGATCACTCTTACCACCAACGAGCAGAAAACCTACCGCGCGCATAATGCAGAGAGCCTGACGCTCGAAGTGCTGGGGTGGAGCCTGCCGCTCTCCGGATTGCAGTATTGGGTATTGGGAATCGCCGCTCCACGAAGCACCGCGCAAGAACAACGCGACTCGCAGCAGCGTCTGGCGCACTTAAACCAGGACTCTTGGGAAATCGCTTACCTGCGCTACAAGCCAGAGCAAGAAAGCGGTATGCCCGCGCGCATCATGTTGAGTCGCGGCGATCTGCAAATAAACCTGATCATTGACGACTGGATGATTTCCCCCCTCGAGCAATGAGCGACCTGCAAACCTATCCGGCGCCCGCAAAACTGAATTTGTTTCTGCACGTCGTCGGGCGCAGGCAGGACGGTTATCATCTGCTGCAAAGCGTGTTCCGCTTTTTGGATTATGCCGACAGCCTGAGCTTCCGCGTGCGCGACGATGGTGTTATCAAGCGTGCTTACGCCCTGCCGGGCGTGCCTGAGGAAGACGATCTGTGTGTGCAAGCCGCAAAGTTGCTACAGCGCACGGCGGGCACCCGACTCGGCGTGGAAATCACCTTGGAGAAAAAACTGCCTCTGGGCGGAGGATTGGGAGGCGGCAGCTCGGATGCCGCCACCACGCTCATGGCGCTTAACCGCTTATGGAAACTCGGTTTCACGAGGGAAAAATTGCAGCACCTGGGGCTGCAACTAGGCGCGGATGTGCCGGTATTCGTGTTCGGCCAAAGCGCGTTTGCCGAAGGGGTGGGAGAAGTGCTGCAGCCCATCAACCTGCCGCCAGCCTGGTATGTGGTTCTGGTGCCGAAGGTTAACATCTCTACTGAGGAGATTTTCGCTGATCCTCAATTGACACGGAACACGAATCGCATCAAAATAACCGCCTTTTCTACAGGGCAAGTTCATAATGACCTGGAACCTGTAGTCTGCCGCAAATATCCTCAGGTGGCGCAACATCTGGCGTGGCTGAATCAGTTCGGTGCGGCCAGAATGACCGGCTCTGGAGCCTGCGTTTTTGCGGAATATGCGACGGAAAGGGAAGTGCGCGAAGTGCTGGCGCAGTTACCGGGGCAGATGAGCGGTTTTGCGGCGCGGGGCCTGGACCGGCATCCCATGTATGATTCGGTTTTGTAGTGAGAGTGAATTGGGGAGTCGCCAAGCGGTAAGGCACCGGATTTTGATTCCGGCATTCGTAGGTTCGATCCCTACCTCCCCAGCCAGTTTTATGCTCTGTAGCGAACGATCGGGGGAAGCGGCGTGGCTTATGACAATTTGATGGTGTTTACAGGGAATGCCAACCCCAAGCTCGCCGAGCAGGTGGTGAAACACCTTAATATTCACCTTGGGCGGGCCACCGTCGGCCGCTTCAGCGACGGCGAAGTGATGGTGGAAATCCTGGAAAACGTGCGCGGCAAGGATATTTTCGTACTGCAATCCACCTGTTTCCCGCCCAACGAAAACCTGATGGAAGTGCTGGTGATGATTGATGCGCTGAAACGCGCTTCAGCCGGACGCATCACGGCGGCGATCCCGTATCTCGGGTACACGCGCCAGGATCGCAGGCCGCACTCGGCACGGGTGCCGATCACCGCCAAGATGGTGGCGAACATGCTCACCAGCGTGGGAGTGGACCGGATGCTCACCATGGATTTGCATTCCGAACAAATTCAGGGGTTTTTTGACATCCCGGTGGACAATATTTACGCCATGCCGCTATTGCTGGGCGACATCTGGAAACATGATCACCAGAATCTAGTGGTGGTCTCGCCCGATGTTGGCGGCGTGGTGCGCGCGCGCGCCGCCGCAACGCCCCTGGAAGCGGATTTGGCGATCATCGACAAACGCCGCCCCAAACCCAACGTGGCCAAGGTGATGAACATCATCGGCGAAGTCAAAGGCCGCACCTGCGTCATCATGGATGACATGGTGGATACCGCGAACACGCTGTGCGAGGCGGCGGAGGCGCTGAAAGAACAGGGTGCGGTGAAGGTGCTGGCGTATTGCACGCACCCGGTGCTGTCGGGAAAAGCGGTCGAGCGCATCGAGAATTCGGTGCTGGACGAAGTGGTGGTCACCAATACCATCCCGCTGAGTGAAGCCGCAAGGAAATGCAAGCGCATTCGCTGCCTGAGCGTAGCGGAACTCATGGGCGAGACCATGTTGCGCATCAGCAATGAGGCCTCGGTGAGCTCGTTGTTCATGGAGTGAGATTCCTAATTTTTAAAAACAGCGCACGCTGGTCGCGGCCTGCGCTATTCAACTGGAGAGCAAAATGCAAATCGAAGTAACAGCAACATCGCGCACACAGCAGGGAACGGGTGCGAGCCGCCGCATGCGCCTTGCAGGACGCGTGCCGGGAATCCTTTACGGTGGAAAACAGCAGGCGCAGACCATCGAGCTGGATCATAACGCGCTGTACCACCTGCTCAAGCTGGAAGCGTTCCACGCCTCGATTCTCAATATGAACTTGGACGGCAAAAAACAGCAGGTATTGCTGCGGGAGTTGCACATGCATCCTTTCAAAATGCAGGTGATGCATGTGGATTTCCAGCGCGTCGCCAAGGACAAGAAGATTTACATCAAGGTGCCGCTGCACTTCATCAATGCCGACCTTGCGCCGGGCGTGAAAGTCGACGGCGGTATTGTCAGCCACGTCATGAACGAGGTCGAGGTGTCCTGCTTGCCAGCCGATTTGCCTGAATTTATCGAGGTTGATCTGGCAAACCTCAAGATCGGGGACTCGGTGCACCTTGCCGACCTGAAATTCCACAAGGGCGTGGAATCAGTGGCGTTGGTGCGCGGCAATAATGCCGTGGTGGCAACCGTCCAAATACCGAAGGTGATTGTGGTCGAGGAGGTGGCGGCTGTGCCAGCGGCTGAAGAAGCGGTGGCTGCCGAGGGAGCCGCTGCTGAAGCGGCGCCGGCTACCGGTGAGAAGAAAGAGGGCGAGAAAGCTGCCGCTCCCGATGCCGGCAAGAAAGAAGGCGCCAAAGCGCCTGAATCCGGCAAAAAAGAGGGCGGCAAAGGCGAGAAAGCAGAAAAGAAATAGACTGTTTAAGCGATACTTTGCAAAGCCCGCCATATTTCACAGTGAAGTGGCGGGCTTTGTTTATGCGGGAGACATAATGTGATGCTGATCGTTGGACTGGGAAATCCGGGCAAGGAACACGCGGCTGACCGGCATAATGCCGGATACCGCTGGCTTGCGCGCCTTGCCAAAGAGGAACGTGTTTTGCTCAAGCTCGAAGCCCGTTTCCAGGCCTTGCTGGGAAAACTTGCGCGTGGTGGCGAAGAAAGCTGGCTGATGCAGCCGCAGACTTTCATGAATGCCAGTGGCCGCGCCGTCGGCGCGTTCGCCAAGTTTTACAAAATTCCCGCGCAGGAAATTCTGGTGGTGCACGACGAACTCGATTTGCCGCCGGGAGTGGCGCGCTTGAAACAGGGCGGCGGTGTTTCCGGACACAACGGCCTCAAGGATATCGCAGCGCATCTGGGGACTCAGGATTTCTGGAGATTGCGCATCGGCATAGGTCATCCCGGAGAAAAATCGCTGGTAGTCGATTATGTGCTGGACAGGCCGCGCAAAGAAGAAACAAAACTCATCGAGCAGGCCATTCAACAAAGCCTTGAAGTCTGGCCGCTGATTGCTGAAGGCGAGCTTCAGGCGGCGATGCTGCGGCTTCACACGAAAGCGTGACATGTCTCTAAGATGCGGAATAGTCGGATTGCCGAATGTAGGCAAGTCAACGTTGTTCAATGCAATAACCCGCGCTGGCGTCGCCGCGGAAAACTATCCGTTCTGCACCATCGAGCCCAATGTCGGCGTCGTTGAACTACCCGATGCGCGGCTTATGGCGATAGCAGACATCGACAAGCCACAAAAAGTACAGCCCGCGCTCACCGAGTTCGTTGACATCGCGGGGCTGGTCGCGGGTGCGTCCAAGGGCGAAGGGTTGGGCAACCAGTTTCTCGCCCACATCCGCGAAACCGACGGAATCGTGCACGTGGTGCGTTGCTTCGAGAAAGAGAACGTGGTGCACGTAACAGGCAAAATCGATCCTATCGCCGACATCCAAGTCGTCAACACCGAGCTGGCGCTCGCCGACCTAGCGACGGTGGAAAAGCAGTACGCGCGGTACGCCAAGGCGGCGAAAGCGGGCGCCGACAAGGAAGCACAGCGTATCGTCGCAGTGCTCGACAAGATTCAGCCCGCGCTGAACCAAGCCAGGCCCGCGCGCAGCGTGCAGCTCACCAGGGAGGAACAACCGGTGTTGCAGTCGCTGTTCTTGTTGACCGCAAAGCCCACGATGTATGTCGCCAACGTCGCGGAGCATGGGTTTGAGAACAACCCGCTGCTGGATATTGTGCGCGCTCATGCCAAGTCAGAGAACGCCCCAGTAGTGGCGATCTGCGCAGAGCTGGAGGCAGAGATCGCCGATCTTGGCGACGAAGACAAGAAAGTTTTTCTCGTGGACATGGGCATGCAGGAACCGGGATTGAACCGCTTGATACGCGTCGCGTTTGATTTGCTGGGCCTGCAAACTTTTTTCACTACCGGACCCAAGGAAGCGCGCGCCTGGACTATCCACAAGGGCGACACTGCACTGCAGGCGGCGGCAGTGATTCACACCGATTTTGCAAGAGGTTTCATCCGCGCCGAAGTGATCGCCTACGCGGATTACATCGCCTGCAAAGGCGAGCAGGGAGCGAAAGAAGCGGGGAAAATGCGGCTGGAAGGAAAGGATTACGTGGTGAGGGACGGAGATGTAATTTACTTCCGGTTCAATATTTAGTAAAACTACTGCGCGGCTGATCTACGGTGTTGCGCGCTCGCTCAATTTATTTTGGACCAATAAATCGTTTATGGCCTCTAATAGTGCTCATTTTCTCGAACCGGAGGCTATATGAAGCGGCAGCTCGGGTATTTCTTGTTTGCTGTTCAAATCGGCTCAGCCCAATTGGCTTTTGGGGAGACAGCGTCGAGAGTAGTTGATATTCCAACCCGCCCCGGCGTAACGCAAAGAATCCTCTATCTTTCGCCAGCCAGCCCTAAGGCCGCGGTCATACTTTTCGCCGGTGGAGAGGGCGGTCTTCAGATTTCTCAGGACGGCGTCTTCAAATGGGGCAAGGGCAACTTCCTGGTTCGCACACGCGAGCTGTTCGCCGAAAAGGGGCTGGCGGTCGCGGTCGTAGATGCTCCTTCCGATCACCAAAGTTATCCTTTTCTCGGCGGCTTTCGTCAAAATCCTGAACATGTTGCCGACATAAAGGTCGTCATCGCCTGGCTGAAGCAACAAAACAATCTCCCGGTATGGCTTGTCGGTACAAGCCGTGGAACCCAATCGGCCGCGTTTATAGCCACTCAACTCAGCCCCGCCAACGGAGGCCCCGACGGTTTGATACTG
>JAHFRG010000081.1 GCA_023258935.1 Betaproteobacteria bacterium | reverse complement strand
CCGCGCTTTTTTGATAGCCGATGTCAATCACAAATAGCGCATCTGGAAGGCTGTTCATGTCCTTGATGCCGCCGAGGCTGCGCTCGAGTTTCGCCATTTCTCTCTGGTAGCCGAGCGCCTCCTTCTTGGGCATCTTGTCAAGAGAGCCGTCCTGCACCATGTTTTCCATGTCTTTAAGGCGCTTGATGGATTGCTTGACGGTCTTGAAATTGGTCAGCATGCCACCCAGCCAGCGGTAATCCACATAAGGCGCGCCGCAACGCAATGCCTCTTCCTTGATAATTTCCCGCGCCTGACGCTTGGTGCCGACAAACAATATCGTTCCTTTGTTGGCTGCAAGATCTCGTAAATATTTGAGCGCCTCCTGGTACAACACCAAGGATTTTTCCAGATTGATGATATGAATTTTGTTGCGATGGCCGAAGATATAAGGGGCCATTTTCGGGTTCCAGTATCGGGTTTGATGCCCGAAATGAACTCCGGCTTCCAACATCTGCCGCATGGTGACCGACATGACAAACTTCTCCTGTAAGGGTTAAGGAGCCTCTGATTAAGTCCTCCATGACGCGCGTTGCTGGCAAAAAGCAAATGATAGCGAGCCGCACGACGACGGTCGTAGCTGAGACTACGAAGCCGAGGAGCGCGGCGAAGCTAGCGCTGCTTTTTGCCGCAACCCGGAGGGACGGGTCTTTCCGCGCGGCTGGCATTGTCGCTCGGCTTGTGAATGAAAATAACCATTCACTGTGCCTCGCTTCGCGCCATCCATCACGGAAAGTCTCCGTCGCGCCCATGTGGGACTTAATCAGAGGCTCCGGGCCTCCACCCGCTTACATCATCACTCGCGAACGAGCACCCTGTACCTTGCGGGTGTGGGAATTTTCAGCTTGGCTGAAATATTGCTACCCCAGCTAAACTAATTTTTAATTATAACATTTTTGGTATTTGACGCTCAAGAACAATACACTACAGGTATTTTTGGTCCCGGTGCTTTTACCAGAATGGCGCCCAAATTGCCTTATTGAGTACGTTCAACTATTCTTGAACTTTTTAGCAAGAAACGAACATGGCGGTCAGCATCAAATCCCCGGATGAAATCGAAAAGATGCGTATTGCCGGAAGGCTCGCTGCCGAAGTGCTGGATTACATCGCTCCATTCGTCAAGCCGGGAACTACCACCGATGAGCTGGACCGCCTGTGTCATGATTACATGGTCAACGTGCAGAACACCGTTCCCGCCCCGCTCAATTATGCACCGCCCGGTTACGCACCTTATCCACGCTCCATCTGCACTTCGGTCAACCACGTGGTATGCCATGGCGTCCCGGGCGACAAAAAACTGAAATCCGGAGACATCGTCAATATCGACATCACGGTTATCAAGGACGGCTACCATGGCGATACCAGTCGCATGTTCAGCGTGGGTGAGCCCTCAATCCAGGCAAAAAGACTATGCGAGGTTACTTATCAGTGCATGTGGCGGGGAATAGAAGCAGTCAAACCCGGCGCGCATCTGGGAGACGTCGGCTACGCCATTCAATTCCACGCCGAGAGCCATGGTTACAGCGTGGTACGTGAATTCTGCGGGCATGGCATAGGCCAGAATTTTCACGAGGAACCGCAAATCCTGCACTACGGCAGGCCGGGAACGGGTTTGCCTCTGATGCCGGGCATGACTTTCACGATTGAGCCGATGATCAATGCTGGGAAACCCGGCATCCGCCAGCTTAACGATGGGTGGACCATCGTTACCAAGGATCACAGCCTGTCCGCGCAGTGGGAGCACACGGTATTAGTGACGGAAACCGGCTATGAGGTACTGACGCTATCGGGGGGCGCGCCCGCAAAGCCGGCGCATTAACTGCTCATGCTTTCTTCAACTCCCCTCTCCGTATCCGCGCAGACCGAAGTTACGCTTGGGCACTGGAAGCAGCTCCTCATTGAGCGCCGCTCGGCCTTGCAAGGCGATTACCAGAAACATCCCTTTCCTCCGCGTCTGCTTAATCATCACCGCAAGCTGATTGACGGAATCCTGCAAGACATCTTCCAGGTTTTGGAATTGCCCAGGACCCTCTCGCTGCTCGCTGTAGGCGGTTATGGGCGCGGGCAGCTTTTCCCTTATTCGGACATTGATCTTCTAATCCTGCTCAGGAATGATGCGGATCTTATCTTGCGGGAGCAATTGGAAAGGCTCATCGGCCTGCTCTGGGACATTGGTTTGGAAGTGGGCCACAGCGTGCGCACCATACCGGAATGTCAGGAACAAGCACGCAAAGACGTTACCGTGCAAACCACGTTGATGGAAGCTCGTTTGCTTTACGGCAGTCCCAGCTTGTTTAAAAAGTTTTCCCAGGCAACGCTCGCAATAATGGACAGCGCAACCTTTTTCCAGGCCAAACAGCTGGAACAACACCAGCGCCACGCGCGCTTTTACGATACCGCCAACAACCTGGAACCTAACCTAAAGGAAAGCCCCGGAGGCTTGCGCGACTTGCAGAACATTTTATGGATCAGCCAGGCCTGTGGTCTGGGAACATCCTGGCAGGCTTTGGCCAAGCATGGCCTGATTACCCAGCACGAAGCGCGCCAGATCAAAAGCCACGAATTATTCCTGCAAGACCTGAGAATCCGCCTGCACTACCTTGCCTGCCGCAGGGAAGATAGGCTCATGTTCGATTACCAGGGAACGCTTGCCCAGCAATTCGGGTTAAGCGACAGCAGCAACCACCGTGCCAGTGAAATTTTAATGCAGCGTTACTACCGCACCGCCAAGTCGGTCAATCAGCTCAACACCATTTTGCTGCAAAACCTGCGCTCCAGAATCACGCCCGTAGTTCCGGTCGCTGCACTACCGCTCAATGAGCGCTTCCAGCAGCGTGGTGAATTGCTGGAGGCTTGTGCTGAGAATTTATTCGAGCGAGAGCCTTCAGCGATACTAGAAAGTTTCCTGTTGCTGCAGCGGCACCCGGAACTTAAAGGTATGAGCGCGGCCACATTGCGCGCGCTGTGGCGCGCCAGAGGAAGAGTCAACCAAGCTTTTCGCCGCGATTCGAAACACCGCGCCCTTTTCATGCAAATTTTGCGCCAGCCTTCCGGCATCACACGTGAGCTGCGCAGGATGAACCAGTACGGCATTCTCGGGCGTTACCTCCCGGCGTTTGGCCAGGTAGTCGGCCAGATGCAGCACGACCTGTTCCATGCGTACACCGTGGATGAACACATCCTAAGGGTGGTGCGCAATTTGCGGCGCTTCACCATGGCCGAATTCGCGCATGAGTACCCTTTGTGCAGCCGGCTGATAAGCGAATTTCCACGGCAGGAAGTATTGATTCTCGCAGGTCTGTTTCATGACATCGCCAAGGGTCGTGGCGGCGATCATTCGCAACTCGGTAGCGCTGACGCCATGCATTTCTGCAAGCAGCACGGCTTAAGCACCGAGGACACCAATCTGGTGGCATGGCTGGTGGAAAACCACCTAACGATGTCCTCCACAGCGCAGAAACAAGATTTGTCCGACCCCGAAGTGATTTCCGCTTTTGCCGCACGTGTCGGCAGCGAGCGCCACCTCAGCGCCTTGTATTTGCTAACGGTGGCAGACATCCGCGGCACCAGCCCTAATGTGTGGAATGCTTGGAAAGCCAAGCTCCTGGAAGACTTGTTTTGGGTTGCGCTCCGGCGGTTGAGCGGAGACACCGCACCGCAAGACGGATATTTACAATCGCGGCAGACTGAAGCGCTTAGCATCATCCGCCTTTATGCCTTGAGCGAGCATGCGCATGAAGCCCTGTGGTCACAGCTTGATACCGCGTATTTCCTGCGCCATGACGCCCAGGAAATTGCCTGGCATACTCGCCAACTCTGGGCTAAGGTGCAAACGCAATCACCGGTGGTCAAAGCACGGCTCTCCCCTATCGGCGAAGGTTTGCAGGTGTTGATTTATACTCCCGACCAGAAAGGGTTGTTTGCGCGCATCTGCGGATTTTTTGAGCGCATCAATTACAACATCGTCGAGGCCAAAATTCACACCACGCGCCACCACTATGCGCTCGACAGTTTTTTGGTGCTCGATCCCGCGAATAAAACCGGCCATTACCGCGACCTGATTGGATTTGTTGAACATGAGCTGGGCCGCCGCATCGCAACACAGGCGCCGCTGGAACCCCCTGTCAAAGGCCGCTTGAGCCGGCATGTGAAACATTTTCCCATTGCGCCGGAAGTGAACATCAGGCAGGACGAGAGAGGCGCCTACCACGTGATGTCTGTCACCGCAGGAGACCGCCCGGGCTTGCTCTACAGCATTGCACGCGTTCTCGTGAATTACCACATCGACGTGCACACTGCGAAAATCAATACTCTGGGGGAGCGGGCCGAGGACGTGTTTCTGATCAGCGGAGATATGCTCACTGATTCCAAAGCTGTCGTGCGGCTGGAAGCGGATTTACTTGAAGCGCTTGCCCTATAAAAAACGCTTACTCGTCCTGAACGAGCTGTCCGGGAAACAGCACTTCACTATAACCAAAATTGCGCATGTCGCGGATTCGCATCGGATAAAGTATTCCCTGCAAATGATCACATTCATGCTGCACCACGCGTGCATGAAATCCGTTCACACTGCGTTCTATGGTTTTGCCATACTGATCGTATCCCTGATAGCGCAAGTGCTTGTAGCGAGGCACCAAGCCGCGCATTCCGGGAACGCTCAGGCAGCCTTCCCAGTCCTCTTCCATTTCCCGGTCGAGAGACGCTATCTCGGGATTGATGAGCACGGTATACGGCACTTCCTCGGCGTCAGGATAGCGTGGGTTGCGGGTCACGCCGAAAATCACCACTTGTAGGCCGACGCCGATCTGCGGCGCGGCAAGCCCTGCGCCGTTCAGCGCCTCCATGGTATGGTGCATGTCCCGAACCAGCTCGTGCAACTGCGGCGTGTCAAACTCCGTGATCGGTATGGCCACTTCAAACAGGCGCGGGTCGCCCATTTTCAATACCGTTTTAGCTGCCATCGTACTTAACCAGTTCTTCAATTATGGTTTTGACACGATCCAGGTATTTTTGCATGGCCGCTTCCAGGTTTTCGAAAAGGATCTCGCGTTTACTTGAACCTTTGCCCGCGGCGTAGTTCGCCACAACAGCTATAGTGGCATAACACAGTCCAAGTTCACGGGCCAATGCCGCCTCAGGCATGGCGGTCATGCCCACCATATCAGCACCGTCCCGCTCAAGCCTGCTAATTTCCGCCGCGCTTTCCAAGCGCGGTCCCTGAGTAGCGCCGTATACTCCGCCCGCTACTGCTTTTTGTTTGGCTTTCTCTGCCGCCTTTATCAAGCGCTGGCGCAGCTCTTCGCAATAAGGCCATGTGAAATCAATGTGCGTGACTGGTTTTTCCGGACTATCGAAAAAAGTGGATTTGCGCCCGTGGGTGTAATCGATAATCTGATCGGGGATGACAAGTGTGCCCGGCGTTAAATCGGAGCGTATACCGCCTACCGAAGCGACCGATACCACGTGCGTGACGTGCTGCTTATGTAGCGCCCAGATATTGGCTCGGTAATTCACCTGATGCGGCGGTATGGTATGGCCATAACCGTGGCGCGCCAAAAAGATTACGTCGCATCCGCCGATCTTGCCGAAAGTCAATGCGCCCGAAGGTTCTCCGTAAGGTGTGCGGATTACCTTGCGATGCGACATCTCCAGGTTTGCGAGCTTAGTAAGGCCGGTGCCGCCGATGATCGCAAGCATGCTGTTTAACTTCCCTAAGTTTAGAGAAACCCGCTTATTTTAGCGCATAGATGGCCGGCAAATTGCGCCACGCGCCGTACACATCCATGCCGTAACCGAAAACATAGCGGTTGGGTACGGTCACGCCCACAAAATCCGCCTGTATGGGTTTGGGTTTGCCGGTATCTTTATTGGCAAGCACGGCGCTAAAAAAAGATTTTGCGCCGGCGCTTAAAATCCGTTCACGAATCGCCGCCAGCGTCCGTCCTTCATCGAGTATGTCATCCAGCACCAATACCGTTCTTCCTTTTACATTCTCCCGCGGAGCGACTTTCCAGTTTATTTCCCCGCCGCTGGTATCGTCGTCGTAACGCGATACGTGGATGTAGTCAAAATCCAATGGAAAGCCTAAAAGCGGCAGTAAATGCCCGGTAAACACCACCGACCCACCCATCACACTTAGTACCAAGGGCTGTTTGTCAAAAAGCTTCGCTGCAATCTCCCGAGCCACGCGTTTTACCGCTTCAGACACAATAACGGCGGAACACACTTGTTCCGCCGTATCCAGAATATCCTGGGCTTTTTCGTATGTAAGCTTCAATCTAGGGTGAGAGCTGAATATAAACCAGCAGATTATACCCGGCCTGATTTCGGCATGCGACAGCCCAGCGAAGAAAGGTATGCGCTAAATTCTTTCCCCACTTCAGGATGTTTTACCGCGAATGCCATAGTCGCTTTAAGATAGCCCAGCTTGGAGCCGCAGTCATAGCGCGTGCCATCAAACTCGTATGCAAATGCTTTTTCTTCTTTGAGCAGGGAAGCAATTCCGTCAGTAAGCTGAATTTCTCCTCCCGCACCAGGTTTTACGTTGCGCAGATGATGAAAAATCCGCGGGGTCAGAATGTACCGCCCCACCACCCCGAGGGTCGATGGGGCTTCGCTGGGCTTGGGTTTTTCCACAATGCCGGTGATGACGTGAAGTTTTGGCGCCTCGTGTATCCCGCTTTTGACAATGCCGTACTGTGAAGTATCCTGCCGCGCGACGTTTTGCACACCCAATATTGAACATTGATGCACGCGGTAGATCTTTATCATCTGCTGGATAGCCGAGGGCTTGGCGTCTATCAGGTC
>JAHFRG010000011.1:8557-23256 GCA_023258935.1 Betaproteobacteria bacterium | reverse complement strand
TCAATCTGCTGGATGCACGCGGCGCGATTTCGGTCACCGAGCGCGCGGCTTACATCGCCCGGGTGCGCGCGCTGTCGTGCCTGATAGCCCAAGCCTATTACGATTCGCGCGAGAAGCTCGGCTTCCCGATGTTGAAGCAGCAGGGAAAGAAAAAGAAAGCCCGGGCCTGAACGATGCTGAAAAAGAAGTCTGCCAAAATCTCCGAGGCGCAGAGTCTTCTCGTCGAGCTCCTCACCGAAGAGTTGCCGCCGATGTCGCTGCAACGATTAGCCGAGAGGTTTCGTGATGCGCTTGCCGCGGGCCTAGAAGGGGTTAGCCTGTTACCTCGTCCATATGTGGCTAACCCACACTGCTTCGCGACGCCAAGACGTCTTGCGGTATTGATTCAAGGTGTGCTCGAAAAGGCAACTGACGTACACAACGACAAAGCTGGTCCATTGGTAAGCGCCGGCGCGGACATGGCCAAGGGGTTTGCGAAGAAGTGGGGGGTTCCCGTCGAGTCGTTGAAGAAGATTCCGACGTCGGATGGAGACAAGTGGCTCGCAAGTTACACGAGCGCCGGTGCGGTGCTGGACGATGTTCTCGCCCAAAAGGTTGAAGAGGCGTTAAAAGTGCTACCCGTTCAGAAGCTGATGCGTTGGGGCAATAGCGAGGCCCAGTTCGCGCGTCCTGTTCACGGGCTGGTGATGATGCACGGCAAGCACGTCATTCCAGGCAAAATATGGGGCCTTGAAAGCCGTAATTACACGCTGGGACACCGTTTCCTGAGCAGCGGCAAGATCGCAATCCCCGGTGCAGACCAATATGAAGCGGTGCTTGAAAAAAAGAGTTCGGTAATCGTTTCTTTCAGCAAGCGCAAAGAGCTCATTCGCGCCGAGCTTGAGAAGAAAGCAGCCGGAGCGAAAATTGTTTGGGACGACGTGCTGCTCGACGAAGTCACCGCGCTGGTGGAATATCCGGTGGTCTATTCAGGCAGTTTCAGTCCCGAGTTCCTCGGGTTGCCGCAGGAATGCCTGATCGTGTCGATGCAAAAGCACCAGCGCTATTTCCCGCTTTCCGACGCAAACGGGAAATTGCTTCCGCGTTTTCTCCTGGTCAGCAACATGCGGACTTCCAACCCCGCCAATATAATCCGTGGAAACGAGCGCGTACTGCGCGCGCGGCTTGCCGATGCGAAATTCTTCTACGACCAGGACCACAAGGAGTACTTGCAAGCACGCGTTCCTCGATTGGCCCAGGTCGTGTACCACCACAAGCTCGGCAGTCAACTCGATCGCGTAATGCGCGTTCAGGAACTGGCCGGCAGGATCGCCCGTGGTATTGGAGCGGATGTGGAGCTTGCGAAGCGCGCGGCCTGGCTTTCAAAGGCCGATCTCCTTACCGGAATGGTGGGCGAGTTTCCGGAGCTGCAAGGCGTTATGGGTGCCTATTATGCCGATGATGATCACGAAAACAGCGCAGTCGTGTGCGCCCTCGCTGACCAATACAAACTTCGTTTCGAAAAGGACTCAGGTGTTACACCCGAGTCGCTGTTGAGCGCCTGTCTCTATCTTGCTGACCGAATCGATGCGCTGGTCGGGTTTTTCGGCATCGGAGAAACGCCGACCGGCGAAAAAGATCCCTTTGGGTTGCGCCGTGCCGCATTGGGACTCATCAGCACGTTTGAGCTGATGGGTGCCGCGCGCCAGATTGTAGGCAGGGAGTTTCCTGATGTGCGGGATTTTCTGATGTATGCATCAACATTGTTTCCCACGGGTGTGCTTAAACTCACGGTGGTCGACCAGGTGCATGACTTTATTCTTGAGCGCTACTGGAATTATCTGGCAGCAGGATTTCCCAAGGATGCAGTAGAGGCCGTGATCAGCCAAAGACCGAATCTCGCGGAAGTCAATGCCCGCGTTCAGGCCGTGCAAACATTCCGCACGCTCCCTGAAGCTGAGAGCCTTGCCTCAGCGAATAAGCGAATCCGGAATATTCTGAAGAAATCGGATGCGGCAACCGGCAGGCTTGATGAGGCGCTTTTGAAGGAGCCCGCTGAACAAGCTCTCTACGAATCGGTGAAGAAAATCGAGCCACAAATTGAATCGAATATACTTCGGTGTGATTACACTGAGGCACTCAAGATACTCGCCGGTATACGCGGGATTGTCGACAAGTTCTTCGACGACGTTTTGGTGAACACCGAGGATATGCAGCTCCGAGCCAACCGCTTGGCCCTATTACACAGGTTGAACATGCTGATGAACCGTGTCGCCGACATTTCCAAGCTTGCCGCATGAAGCTCGTCATACTCGACCGCGACGGCGTCATCAATTACGACAGCGCCAACTTCATAAAGAGTCCGGAGGAATGGAAACCGATTCCAGGGAGTCTCGAGGCAATTGCGCGCCTTAATCAGTCGGGCTATCACGTGGTGGTCGCCACCAACCAGTCGGGAATCGGACGCGGGCTTCTTGACATGACTGCGTTGAACGCCATTCACGACAGGATGCACAAGGCACTTACGCCTTACGGCGGCCGCATAGACGCGGTGTTTTTCTGTCCGCATGCCCAGGACCTTGACTGCGCCTGCCGCAAGCCTAAAACCGGGATGCTTCAGGAGATCGCGCAGCGTTTCAACGTGAATCTTGCAGGTGTGCCTTGCATCGGCGACGGGCTGCGTGATTTGCAAGCTGCACATACGGTGGGCGCGCAGCCGATCCTGGTGCTCACCGGCAAAGGCAAAAAAACCAGGGACGCCGGCGGTATGCCCGACAATACCCTGGTTTTTTCCGACCTTGCGGAAGCAGTGCAATCGCTTACCGCTTAGAGCCTCTAACACAATGATCGTTCTCCGCTCGCTGCTGTTTGCGCTGCTGCTAGCAGTCGTCACCACGGTTTTCGGCTGCATTGCGCTATTTATTATCTTTCTCAATCCGTTTACCCGCTACCGCATCATCACTATCTGGTCGCGGCTCATCATGGCCTCGGCACGGGCGATCTGCGGCATCAGCTATCGCGTCCTGGGCGCGGAAAACATTCCCGACAAGCCCTGCATAGTCATGTCCAAGCATCAATCGGCGTGGGAAACGCTGGCATTCCAGGTGATTTTTCCGCCGCAGGCGTATGTGGTCAAAAAAGAGCTGCTGCGCATCCCGTTTTTCGGCTGGGGGCTGGCGGTGTTTTCTCCCATAGCCATAGACCGCAGCGCCGGAACGCGGGCGTTGAAACAAATTGAAGAACAGGGCATCGAGCGCCTCAAACAAGGCTTCTGGATAATTGTTTTCCCGGAAGGAACCCGAATCAAGCCAGGTACTAAAGGCGCATACCACCCAGGCGGCGCGTGGCTTGCCGCGCGCAGCGGCGCAACTGTGTTGCCGGTGGCACTCAACTCGGGAGAATTCTGGGGCAGGAAAGCTTTTCTCAAACGGCCTGGAACCATTACCGTAAGCATCGGCAAGCCGATTGACCCTGCGGGAATGAAAGCCGACGAAATCAATGCCAGGGTGGAAACCTGGATCGAGCAGGAAATGGCGCGCATCTCAAAACCCTGAGCGGTTCCGCGCGCACGATACTTACCTGCCTTGCCGGCGGTGGTTCCTGTGTTAAGATTCGCTTTTTGTGATTGCAACAGCGCATCATGCGTTTCCCCGCCTTATTAATATTATCGGCCGTCCTGCTCGAGGGTTGCGGGTACAAGGGACCTCTCTATCTTCCAGAGCAACCATCTGCTGCGCAATCACAACCTGCACCCCAGCCACAGAAACCTCAAGAGCAGGAGCAAGAACCGCAACAGGGGCCGCAAGCCCAGTGACACACTTTTCTTATAAGAATAAACAGCTCCACGCCGAAGCGGTGGCGCTGGCAGACATCGCGACCAAATTCGGCACACCGTGTTATGTCTATTCGAAGACTGCGCTTGTTTCCGCATTCAACAGTTTTAGCGAAGCGCTTAAAAAGCGCGGGCACCTGATTTGCTACGCGGTCAAAGCCAATTCCAACCTTGCCATACTCAATCTGTTTGCGCGCATGGGAAGCGGTTTCGATATAGTTTCCGGCGGGGAACTCAAGCGGGTCATGGCCGCGCGCGGCGATCCGCGCAAAGTAGTATTTTCAGGTGTGGGCAAAAAAGCCGAGGAAATGAGCGCGGCGCTTGAGGCAAACATCATGTGCTTCAATGTCGAATCAGAAGGTGAATTGCTGCGGCTAAACGAGGTAGCCGGGAAAATTGGGAAAAAAGCACCCTTTAGCCTGCGCATCAATCCTGATGTGGACCCCAAGACCCATCCTTATATCGCCACCGGACTTAAAGAAAACAAATTCGGGGTGGATTATGCCGATGCCCTGGCCTTGTACCGCAAGGCCCAGTCGCTGCCGCATATTGAAGTCACCGGTATTGATTGCCATATCGGCTCGCAGCTTACCGAGATCGCCCCGTTTATAGACTCTCTAGAAAGAATCCTTGCTCTGCTCGATAAACTGGAAAAAGTCGGGATCGCCATTTCGCATATCGATATCGGAGGGGGGTTGGGCATTCGCTACCGAGATGAAACGCCGCCGAATATCGCCGAGTATGCAGCCGCGCTATTCGCCAAGCTGGGCAAACGCCGACAAAAAATCCTGATCGAGCCCGGCCGTGCTATGGTAGGGCATGCCGGGGTATTGCTCACCCGCGTTGAGTATCTCAAGCACAACCGCGGCAATAACTTCGCGATTGTGGATGCCGCGATGAATGATTTGCAGCGTCCGGCATTGTACGGCGCTTATCACGAAATCCTGCCGGTCAGTCAGTCCTCCCGACCCCGGCGCACTTACGAAATCGCAGGGCCGGTATGCGAAAGCGCCGATTTCATCGGCCGCGGCCGCAAGCTCGGGCTGGCCGAAGGCGATCTGCTGGCGGTGATGTCGACCGGCGCGTACGGCATGAGCATGAGCTCAAACTATAATACCCGGCCGCGCGCCGCGGAAGTGATAGTGGATGATGATAAAACCACACTCATACGCCGCCGCGAAACGACGGATCAACTCTTCTCCGGCGAAACGCTGCTTTCCTAAAAGCGCTCCTTTTTTCGCGCGAGATTTGTTCGCTCGTCCGCGCAATCGCGAGTTCGAAAAATTCATCAGACCTACACCTCGGTTTCCCCCCGCCGAAAAAAAATTTGAAAATAGTTAAAAAATATGTTGTGTTTCTTTAAAAAAGTGGAATAGAATTGGCGCACCGAGCATTATTTGTCGTTCTCTCACCAAGTTTTTTGAGAGAAACAACAAATAGCTTGATACTAATGCTTCGGGAGTGCGGATGAAATACTCCACACGTGAGAAACTAGAAAAACCTATGAAAGGAGTCAGAAATGGCAGCCAAAAAGAAGGCAAAGAAGGGCAAAAAGAAAAAGGTTTAATAAGAAAATATAAATGAAATATAAGGCTGGTTTCTCGTAAATCAGCCTTTTTCTCAACCAGGCGGTTATTTTGACCGCCTGAATTTTTTCTAGCTTTATCATTCCTCTTTCCGCCCACACCGGTTCCGCGATCAAGCCCGTCCAGAGTATGAAATCAACCCGCCGCATCTCGCTTAAGCCCCGCAACCGTGCAGCATTAAGTCCGCTGCTGCGCAAAGGCGGGGCACATGCGCTCAAAACCAAGAAGGCAAAACGGGCGCTACAGAAGAAATGGCTGAGGAAAGTGCTCGCCGAGGGAATTAAAGGAACATCTGATTAAGTCCTCCGCGGATTGCGTTGCTGGCAATATGCGGATGGATGCAAGGCGCGCATCCGTTACGAACTCGGCAGAAGAAAGCGCGCTGTTGGCCGGATTATAGGGTATTTGCGGGGATTTTTTAACTGCACCCACGAATTTTTTGAAGAGGGGAAAAGATTCAAGGCGCTTCGACTGTATTCATCCGTTCGAGGATGATGCCAGTCTTGCGGTTAAGCCAGGGGGTGTTGCGGTTGCGGTCGTAATAACGGGGTTTCGGCACCATGGCGGCAAGCCGCGCCGACTGTTCCATTGAAAGCGCTGAGGCGGATACACCGTAGTAGTGCCGTGCTGCGGCTTCAGCGCCAAATATGCCGTTGCCCCATTCGATGATATTGAGGTAAATCTCCAAGATGCGCTTCTTGTCCATCATGTGTTCCAGCATCAGGGTAATCAGCGCTTCTTCAGTCTTGCGCCACGGTGTGCGCGTGCTGGACAAGAACAGATTTTTCGCCAGTTGCTGGCTGATGGTTGAGCCGCCGGCGACGATTTTTCCTTGTTGAAGATTTTTCTCGTAGGCTTGTTGTATGCTTTCCCAGTCGAATCCCTCATGCTCCAGGAACTTGGCGTCCTCAGCAGCAATCAGCGCGCGCTTCAAGTGCACCGAAATACGGTTATACGGCACCCACACGTGCTTCAAATCGGATTGTGGTTTCTTGCTTTGAAGATCTTCCAGCCGCGTTTCCATGAACGCGCTGCGCTCCGGGTTGTGGTCCACCCAGTACCAGATATGGATAAAAAACCATAACTGGTAGAAGAAAACTGCCGCAACCAGCAGGGCAGCAGTCTGCAACAGCCAATGCCAGAATATCTTCAACATCGTGAGACGTGAGGGATCATGGATAAGAGGTAAAAAAACAGGAACGTAAAGACCGTATTAAACTTTTAAGCTCCTCACCCCTCACTCCTTACTCCTTACCTCTAAGCATGGCGATGACCGGGCGGGTATCGGGGCGCACACCGCGCCAGATTAAAAACGATTCCGCCGCCTGCTCCACCAGCATGCCGAGGCCGTCAGCCAATTTGGCAGCACCCTGACTCTGGGCAAACTTCAAAAACGGCGTAAGCCCCTTGCCGTACATAAGGTCGTAGGCCAGCGCCCCGGCGGTGAATATTGCTTTAGGCAAGGGTGGTAATACGTCATTCATGCTGCTCGATGTTGCGTTAATCACCAAATCGAATTGGCTGCCGCTCAAGCCGGGGTAATCGGTCACACTCGGATTTCCCGACGCGGTGAAGCGCTCTTGCAATTCACGTGCCTTGTCGATGTTGCGATTAACGATAGTGAGCGCCGCCGGATTCCGGCTCAACAGCGCCGGCAACACACCGCAGGCTGCGCCGCCCGCACCCATCAGCAGCACCCGCCTGCCTGCTACAGGGAACCCAAGATTGCCTTCGATGTCGCGCAATAGGCCCGCGCCGTCCGTGTTGTCGCCAATGATTTTGCCGTCTTTGAATATCAGCGTGTTGACCGCCCGGGCGGTAGCGGCGCGCGGAGCGATATCGGTCGCCAGATATTTCCATGCCTGTTCCTTGAACGGTACGGTGACATTCATCCCCTTGCCGCCCTGACCGATGAAATCCCTGACCGCGCTTACAAAACTCTCGCGCGTAGCAAGGATCGCGGTATAAGAAATGTCCTGGCCGGTTTGCCGAGCGAATTCGGCGTGAATCAGCGGAGACTTGCTGTGAGCAATGGGGTTGCCGATGACGGAATAGCGGTCGGTCATGTGTGTCCCTGGGTTACTGCATCGCCGTGCGCCAGTTTGGGTCCCAGGTTTATTCCTGACCCATCAGTTGGTCGCTGCGGGTAAAGGTCCAGGTACGGGTGATGCTCAGAATATCCACCTTCTTGCGCATCTCTTCGGAAAATTGCGCGAACGGGCTGGCCAGCTGCAGGATGCGGATCGCCGCCGCATCCAGGACTTTCTGCCCTGATGAACGGTTGATTTCCACGTTTTCAACTGTGCCGTCGGCTCTGATTGAAACGGTGAGCACAAGGCTTCCATAGATTTTCTGGCGCCTTGCCTCATCCGGGTAATTCAGGTTGCCAACGCGCTCCACTTTGATGCGCCAGTCATCTACATAGCGGGTGAAGGCGTATTCCTTGGCACGCGCGCCGATAAACATGCGCCGCGGCCGCTGCTGGTATTCTTCCCTCTCCTTGGCGATTTGCGCTTCGAGCCGTGCCGCCTCCAGGCTGCTCTGAATCAGGTCCATGGCATTCGGCGTTTCCATTTTTGGCTTCTCGGCTTCAGGCACGCTTTCCTGTTGCTCGAGTTTTTTCGTCGACTTCGCCTGCGTCATCAGTTTGTGCGCTTGTGCTTCCAGCTTCGCGACGCGGCGTTGCGCCTGGATGAGCTGATCCGGTGATTGCTCATCCTTCTTGAGCACCGGCAGCGGGCTCTTGGCACGGCGTCTCAAATCGGTGTTGCCTCCTCCGTCCAGGTTGGCCTGCGCCAACGCGTCCGGCTGCAGCGGCTGGGAGACGGTCTTGCTGTTGACCAGTACGACTTCAAGTGGCAGGCCATCATGGATGCGCTTGTCGGAATCGGGGAATTTGAAGTTGACGCCCAGCAGAAAAATCGAATGCAGGGTAAAGGAAAGAAACAGTGCCAGCTGCAAGCGCGTGGTAACGTCCATCATCGTGATCTTGTTGCCCAGCGATGCGGACGTGTGTTTCAGCGTTGTGATGTCGAAGTGCACTCCTTGGCCCGAAGGAAAAACGGATGTGGCATTGTAAGCAACAAAATGCGTACTGTCACTGCGTATCTAGACGGCGCTTATAGTGGCAGGCAAAGCTGAGTTCAAGAAAATCCATGCTGGAGATCTCGACTTCCACCCGGGTCCCGGTGGGCAGTTCAGGCAGAGAAGGCACGCGGGCAAACAGCGGCAATTTATCCATTTTCACCAGGATTTCTCTGATCACTGTAGCCGGTATGAGACTTACCGACTCCTGTTGTAGCCAGCGTAGGCACCAGTAGCGCTCCATGTTGCGCTGAAAGTGGTTGTAAGCCTCGTACGCCAGCTCAAAATCGCGCATCGCGATCAGAAGCCGCTCGCTGTTATTCGCATAAAGCGGAGCATCGCCATTAAGCCACGCGAGTAGCTGGCGCTGGTTGATAAGGTCCACATAGCGTCGCAGCGGCGAGCTTGCCCAGATGTACTGGCCCACGCCCAGCCCTTGATGTTCTCGCGGAGTTGTGGTCATTTTTACCTTGCCGTTGCCCTGGGCGCGGTAAATTGCCGCCATATCATGATCCGCGAGCAGCTTGCCCCAGGCGGTGTTGACGTGAATCATCAGCTCCGACACCACTTTGTCTATCGGCGTGCCGCGTCGGCGCTCGGTAATGTTGACGCGCCCGTTCTCAATGTAAAAATTGTAGTCTAGCTGCGGCGCGCCAGCGGTTTCGGGTTTCCCGCGCGACTTTTCCAGGGATTCGGCAAACTGCCACAACAGCTTCAGTTCATTGCCGAAAGGAAAATCCAGCTCGCCTGCCGCAAGCGTGGTTTCATTGAATTTTTCCTCAAGCGCGCCACGCCGCAGATTTGCGCTGATGCGCGCTTGCTCAACTCGTGTTGATGACGAGACTACCGCCAAGTCCCCATCCCTCACTTCCAAGTACATGGAAAGCACAGGACGTGTGGTTCCCTCCATCAGAGTGAATTTTTGTACCACCACATCCGGCAGCATGGTGATTTTGCTTCCCGGCATATACACCGTGGACAACCGCCGCGCGGCGATTGCATCGAGCTTTGAACCCGGCGCAATTCCCAGGGCCGGCGCTGCGATATGCACGCCGATTTGCCAATTGCCGTTGGCAAGACGCGCAACCGAAAAGGCGTCATCAATCTCGGACGTGGTGACATCGTCAATGCTGAATGCCGCAGTTTTGGCAAGATGTAGTCCTTGCGGAACGTTTATTTCGCCGATATCGCCGAACTCAATGCCTTCGGGGAAGTGCTCAAACAAGAAACGTTGCAAATGGTAATCGTGCGCGGACGGAATCGCGCCGCATTTCTCCAAAAGCTGGGCGCCGGTAAGATGGGTTGCCTCGCCCGCAGCTTCCAGCGCCTTGAATTCGATGCTGGCGCGCTCAGGCTTGTAGAGCAAGCCGGGAAGCAGTGGGATAAATTCCCGGGGCAGCATGAATTTTATCAGCTGCTCGACATAGCTTGCATGTTGCGCGGCTTGCGCGCGCTTCTTTGCAACGCTTGCCAATGCCGCTTTGAGGGCTTCTTGAGGCGCCGCCTTGTAGCGCCCGCGTCCTTTTTTGTAAAAATACATCGGAGAACCGTGCAGCCGGATAAGCAGGCCTGCTGCCTCGACCGGGCTGGGTTGGCGGCCGAAATACTCGCGTGCCAACGCCTCGTAGCCGAATTCCGCTTCGCCGCAGCAAGACCACAGGAAATCCGTATCAATGCTTGCGGCAGCCTGTTGTGCTTGCTCCATGAAGTGAGCCGTGCCCTTATCTTCAAACCTGAACAGCAGCCACCCTGCCTTGATCTTGCTGCGCTTGCCGTGCGCGGCCTCCACCTGCAATGTGTTGTCGTTATCGGCAAGGATTGTTCCGACCCTGAACACGCCGTCTTCTTCGTAAAAAACGTTCATGGGAATGACGCAGGCGGGTGCCGCGAAAGTGGCAGTATGGGAATGGCGGGATTATACCCCAGGACGTTTCATTCCCGGTTGAGACAATTATTCCGCAGCAAACTGGCGAGGCGTGCGCAAATTTGCGCAGCGCCACCAGAAGTATTTAAGCAAGCAAATTTGCACGCAACGAAGCATCACGGCCGAAGACGAAGGATAGCGAGCAATTTTTCGTGGATGCCGCCGAAATCGCCGTTACTCATGATCAGCACATGATCGCCAGGACCTGTGCTGTTGACAATCGCGTGGAGCAATTGCTGCAGGTCATCAAAGGTATGCGCACGGCCACCCAGCGGCTTCAACGCAGCCTTTGCATCCCAACTGAGATTTGCCGTGTAGCAATACACCTGGTCGGCGTCAGTGAGGCTTTCCGCCAGAGCGACTTTCATCACGCCCATTTTCATGGTGTTGGAGCGCGGCTCGAGCACGGCGATGATGCGTGCGCTGTTCACTTTGTCGCGCAGCCCCTCCAGCGTGGCGCGAATCGCGGTAGGGTGATGGGCGAAATCATCGTATACCGTAATGCCATTTACCACGCCCCTTACCTCCATGCGCCGCTTGACGCACGAGAATTCTCCCAGCGCTGCAATTCCGTTATCAACTGGCACGCCGGTGTGGCGCGCAGCGAGCAGCGCGGCGAGCGCATTCATACGGTTGTGCTCACCGAGCAAGCCCCACTTCAGCGTGCCCATGATTTTGCCTTTGTCACTGATGACGAAACTTCCGTCAGCGCCCTTTGCCTGCCACCCTTCTTCAACTCCGAAGAATTCCACCGGTGTCCAGCAGCCGCGTTGCAACACGCGCCGGATGTTCGTGTCACGGCCGTTGGCGATGATGAGCCCGTTAGCGGAGAGCGTGCGCACCAGGTGGTGAAACTGGGTTTCTATCGCGGCAAGATCCGGAAAGATGTCGGCATGATCGAATTCCAGATTGTTAAGCACCGTGGTGTGCGAGCGGTAATGCAAGAACTTGGAGCGCTTGTCAAAAAATGCGGTATCGTATTCGTCGGCTTCAATAACAAAGAATTCCTTATCGGACAATCGCGCCGAAATGCCGAAATTTTCCGGCACCCCACCGATTAAAAAACCAGGCTTCAAACCAGCATGTTCCAGGATCCAGGCGAGCATTGAAGCGGTGGTGGTCTTGCCGTGTGTGCCGGCGACCGCCAGCACCCATTTCTCCCTGAGCATGTTCTCGGCCAGCCATTGCGACCCCGAAATAAAAGGCAGTCCGCGGTTGAGGATTTCCTCGACCAGCAGATTGCCGCGGGTGACCACGTTACCGATGACGAAGACGTCAGGCTTGAGTTTGACTTGATCGGCAGAGAAACCTTCGGTGAGGGCGATGTCCTGCTCTTCAAGCTGAGTACTCATCGGCGGGTATATATTGGCGTCGCAACCCGTGACTTTGTGTCCCGCCTGTTTTGCGAGAACGGCAATGCCGCCCATGAAGCTACCGCAGATACCGAGGATGTGGATATGCATTGTTAAAATGAAAAACGAACGGGATTAATCGGGGTTATATATTGACCGGCGTCGCTCGGTAAACTGCAGAATACGCCCTGATGCCGCGTTAGTTTAAAACGGATTCCAGCTCTTAGTTCTTGTGTAAACCATATAGCCAGCGTTTATCCCGAAGCGCAAACCCACTCCCAGCCTTATCGGCGCCAGAATAATATTGCCACTTTGATGATAATTGAGGCTCGTGCCACCGATGAAGTAAAGACTGCCATCCACTGCAGGGAATCGCTGGAAAATATCGTCCATTTTTTCCAGGTGGTAAACCAGCACGTAAACCTTGGAGGCATCTCCTCCTACATCAAAGCCTATGGACGGTCCTTGCCAATGGACTATCCGGCTACCCTTGTTCTTGAGCGTTAGCGTGCCATCGCCATAACGCAGGCCCACGACAAACGCGCCGCTCGCTTCCTCGCCCTTGATGTAGCCATCGGGCCTGCCATGTTCCTTGAAAGCTTTCTCGATTATCTTGGCAATGCCTTCCGCGCCTTTGCCGAAGAAATCAGTAGCGTCTTTAATAACGGAATCCTGGGAATAGGTGTCCTTGTCTTTTTGCTCATCAGCAGCGCTGGCAGAAATAGAGAATAAAAAGCTTAGAACGGCAGCAGCCAGATAAAGATAAATCCGGTTTTGAGGCATGGTTGGCTCCTGCACTTTGCTTGCCCTAAATTATACGCCAACTTTTCCTATCGGCGGTACGAGTAAGGCAAAAGTGTGTAAAGCACACAAGCAGTCACGTCGCCGTTAAATATGTCATAGAATGATGCCTCGGAGTGGATAGAGTGCGATCTGGACGAAATAATCATGGCCTCTCTACCTGCAACTGATAAATCGGATTCATATCCGCGCGGCTCAAGGCTTGCCGGTTATCTGGCGCTGGCTTGCCTAGTCCTCGTCGTCTATGCCAGCTTGATCCCATTCACCGGCTGGCGCGATCCCGGCGTGGAAATATGGTCGTTCCTGTTCATTCCCTGGTCGCGGCATATCCGTCGCTTTGACATTTTCATCAATTTTATCGCTTATCTTCCGCTGGGCTTTCTGCTTGTGCTGGCGCTGCAATCGCGTTTAAGCATCAGGGGTGCAATGATAATCTCCGCGCTCACCGGATTTGCGTTAAGCCTGGCAATGGAGGCGGTGCAAATGTATTTGCCCACCCGCACCAGCTCCACGCTGGATGTTCTAACCAACGGCTTGGGCGGCTTGGCCGGCGCACTTATTGCGGCGCGCCAGGGCGTGCGCAATTTGATTGCGATCAATCTCGCAGATTTTCGCGACCGATGGTTCATTCCTGGGAATCTGGGCGATCTGGGCTTGGTCCTGCTGGGATTATGGTTTGTCAGCCAATTAAATCCCTCTTTGCCGCTACTGGGAATAGTTTTTTTTGGGGAAATCAGCAGTCCGTTTATTCGCAGCTTCAGTCTGCTCGGCACGCTGTCAGTGATGTGCAACCTGGTTGGCGTCAGTCTGCTCCTGATGTTGCTTATGCGCACAGCCAGAGCCGCTCTCATCGCCATACTGGTACTGTTATTGACAGCCTCCGTCATCAAGTTTCTGGCTGCCGCAGTGCTGCTCAGGCCGCAAGCGCTGCTGCAATGGCTAACTGCCGAATCGGTTATCGGCATCGGATATGGTTTATTTATCGTCGCGGCTTCATTGCTGCTGACACTGCGTCGCGTTATTCTGCTGTGCGCTTTTGCACTCACCGCAGGTATATTCGTCTCGCATCTGCACCGGAGTGATGCCCAATCCGCGCTGGCGCTGTTCAGCTGGCATTACGGGCATTTGCTCAATTTTACCGGCCTGGCGCGAATTGTTGCTGAGCTGTGGCCATTCGCCGCGCTCGGATATCTCTGCCTTTTCGTACAAAGGCTCCGTTCCCAACTCCGGCATCGAGTATAATGAATTGAACTGCTTTTGAACTTGGTTGGTGCCGTGAGTCATTATCAAAAACATGTTTTTTTCTGCTGCAATCAGCGTGAGCCAGGCGAAACTTGCTGCAACAATCACCATTCCCGCGACATGCGCGGCTATGCCAAGGACAAAATAAAAGCGCTAAATCTCAGTGGCAAAGGCAAGATTCGCGTCAACTCGGCGGGTTGCATGGACCGCTGCGATGAGGGGCCGGTGCTGGTGGTGTACCCGGATGGTGTGTGGTACACCTACGTGGACCAGCATGATATAGATGAAATTATTGAAGAGCATTTGCTGCACGGACGCGTTGTCACCCGTCTGAAAATTTGAAGCTCTTTGCATTGCATACTTCCGCCCCGCGAAAAATATTCGTTGATGGACCGGCGGGCGTGCTGGAAGCTGTCGTCAACGATCCCGGAGAAAAGCGGCGCGGTGTTGCATTGATTGCCCATCCCCACCCGCAGTTTGGCGGCTCTCTCGAGAATAAAGTAGTGCATACGCTGGCTAAAGCTTTTTTTGAGCTAGGCTATGTTGCGCTGCGGCCTAATTTTCGCGGCGCGGGAAAAAGCCAGGGCAGTTATGACGAGGGCAAGGGCGAAACGCAAGACATGCTGGCGGTGGCGGAGTATGCAAAAGGCCAATTCGGCAATTTGCCATTGGTGCTGGCCGGGTTTTCCTTCGGCGCTTTCGTGCAATCTCGCGTAATAAAACTACGGCCCGCTGAAAAGCTGGTGCTGGTTGCGCCCGCGGTGGAACGCTTCGATGTCGGCGGTGTCCCGGCCGATACGCTGGTCATTCACGGCGACCGGGATGATGTGGTGCCGCTGGCTGCGGTACTGGCCTGGGCGCAGCCGCAGAAATTGCGGGTAATGGTAGTGCCCGGCGCC
>JAHFRG010000011.1:0-8457 GCA_023258935.1 Betaproteobacteria bacterium | reverse complement strand
ATGCTCTGGATTAAAGCATTTCACGTGATTTTCATGGTCACCTGGTTTGCCGGTTTGTTTTATTTACCGCGGCTGTTTGTCTACCACTCGGTAGCCGAAGACAAAATCAGCATCGAGCGCTTTCTTGTCATGGAGCGCAAGCTTTATTTCTACATCATGACGCCGGGGGCGGTGCTGACGTTGGGCTTTGGCTACTGGTTGCTGCGTTCCGTTGGTTCCGGCATGTGGTTAAACATCAAGCTGGGATTGGTGTTCCTGCTGATTCTGTTCCACATATATTGCGGCAAGCTGCTGATTGACCTCAAGAACGATCCCAAGAGCCACAGCCAAAAATTCTATCGCTGGCTGAATGAGATTCCTACGGTGATTCTGATTGCAGTGGTGATTCTTGCGGTGGTAAAGCCATTTTAACCGGTTTCACCATATACTTTTTCGATTTCCGTTCTGAATTTCTCGTACACCTGCTTGCGCTTGACTTTCAAGGTCGGGGTAAGCAGGCTGTTTTCTATGCTCCATGGTTCATTGAGCGCAATCACGCGGCGTACTCGGATATAGCGCGGGAAGTTTTTGAGTTTCTCGTTGGCGCGCCTGATGAGTTTGTTCCTGTCTGTTTCCTGCGTCACCGCCAGCAGGGTTAAATAAGCACGGCCTTCCCCCACCAGCATCACCTGCTCGAAAATTCCGTCGCTTAAGATGGCGGTTTCAACTTCCTGCGACGGCACTTTTTCACCGTTGGAGAGCACCAGAATATCCTTAGTACGGCCTTTGATGTAAATGTTGCCGTCCCGGATTTCCACCTGATCGCCGGTATTCAACCAACCTTCGTCATCCAAAATCGCTCGGGTGGCTTCAGGGTCGCGCCAGTAGCCCAACATCACCGATGGTCCGCGCACCAATAGTTCGCCTGCCTGGTTGACACGGACTTGCAGATTCTCCATTGGTGCGCCGACCGAATCGAGGTCCCTGTCTCCTTCGCGGTTCCCGGCAATCACCGGTGAAGTTTCGGTCAGCCCATAGCCTTGCGTGATGCGCAATCCCAGGCCGATGAACGTCCTCCCGACGCGCTGATCGAGCCCCGCACCACCCACCACCACCATGCGCAATTTTCCGCCAAGCTTGGTCAGGATCGGTTCTGCGACCAGTTTTCTCAGCAATCCATATACCACCCTCTCCAGCGCGTTGGCTTGCTGCTGATAAACCAGCCAGCCAAATTTTACGGTGAGCGCAAACAACTGTCGTTTGAAAAAGGAACCAGCCAGCTTACCCTCGATGCGCGCCTTGAAACGTTCCAGCACGCGCGGTACGGCAATCAACATGGTTGGTTGTTGCGTCGCCAAATCTTCGACCAACTGCTGGATACCCCGCGTATAAATCACTTGCACTCCGGCATGCAAAGTCAGGTAATAGCCGCAAGTGCGCTCGAACATGTGAGAGAGCGGCAGTACCGAGAGCACACGGTCGGTCGCATTAAGCTCCACAGCCTTGAGCACGGCGTGGACGTTTGAAAGAATATTGCTGTGCGTTAGCTTCACGCCTTTGGGGGGGCCCGTCGTGCCAGAGGTATAAACAATGGTGGCAAGGGCGTCAGGTTCGACTTCTTCGACTGTAAATTCCTCACCGGCCTTGGGCAGCCAGTTTTCCAGCGTTGTTACTTGGGAATCGGCTTCGATGCAAACGATGGGAGGTAAATGACGGTCCGTGCGGCGCAAGGCATCCAGCATGCGCGCATTTTCCAGGACCAGCAGCCTCGCTTCGGAACCGGCAACACACCATGCGATGTTTGCGGCATTGTCGTTGACATAAAGCGGCACCACCACCAAACCCATGCCCAGGGCGGCCATATCTATCGCCACCCAGGTGGTGCCGTTTTTGAGGCACAGCGCAACACGGTCGCCTTTTTCAAAACCTTGGTTGTGGAACGCCTGCTGCCAGCGCGCTGCCATTCCTGCGATGTCCTGCGCAGTGAATAAACGCCACGCGCCATCGACAAACTCCCGGTAAAGCGGTTTTGGCGCTTGCCCCAGATGGCGTTGCAATAATCCTGCAAGATTGTTCATTCACCCTAGTGTACTATTTCACTCCACCATGATGCCAACCTGGAATTTTTTCGCCCCTTGCCCGCGCGGCCTGGAAACAGTGCTGGCGCAAGAACTGCGGGAGCTCAATGCCGCGGAAATATGTATAGCCAACGGCGGCGTGCATTTCAGCGGGGATATCAGGCTTTGTTACACGGTCAACCTGCAAAGCCGCATCGCCAGCCGCGTGCTGTGGCAAGTTGCCCACGAACGCTACCAGAACGAAAAGGATGTTTACCAGGTTGCGTCCGCCGTAGCTTGGGAAACATGGTTTGATCCGGCGCTCACCATACGCGTCAAGGTAGACGCACTCCGGTGCCCTCTCAACAGTTTGGATTTCGTCACTCTTAGAATCAAGGATGCGGTGTGCGATGTATTCCGCACCCATGCCGGCAAGCGGCCCAGCGTGGATACGGATGAGCCAGACATACGCATCCATGCCTTTCTTGATGCGCAAAACGTAACCCTGTACATCGATACAACCGGGGAGCCGCTTTTCAAGCGTGGCTTGCGCAAGCAAACGATAGATGCGCCATTGCGTGAAAATCTGGCTGCGGGTATTTTACGCTTGAGCGGCTGGTCGCCGGGAATACCGTTGTTCGATCCGATGTGCGGCAGCGGCACCTTTTTGCTGGAAGCCGCGTTGATATCGCTTGATATCGCGCCGGGTGCGCAACGGCATTTTGCTTTTGAGAAACTGCAAAATTTCGACGCGCGCAGCTGGAAACAACAGTCAGACCAATGCATCAAGCGGCAAAAGCCAAAAGTTTCCCTTCCGATTTATGGCAGCGACCTCTACGGTCGCGCGCTCGATACAACTCGCGCCAATCTCGCGGCCGCCGGTCTTGAAGGCACGGTGCAGTTGAAGCAGGCCAACATGCTGGAAATTTCCGCGCCGGCCCTTCAAGGCATCCTGGTCACCAACCCGCCTTATGGCGAACGCATGGGTGAAAGTGAGGCGCTTGCAGAGTTTTATCCCCTTCTCGGCGATATGCTCAAAAAGAAATTCGCGGGCTGGAAGGTTTATCTGTTTAGCGCGGATGCGCAGTTACCGAAACTCATTGGACTTGCCGCTTCAAAACGAACACCGCTTTATAACGGCGCGCTGGAATGCCGTCTGTTCGAGTACAAAATCGTAGCGGGGTCAATGCGCAAAAAACAACAGCAGACTAAATAAGTGCGAAAAGCGAAACCAGTATTCTGCTTGTAGACGAGGCGCGAGCTTGAACCGAAGCGGAGTGGCCAATACATGAGCATTCAGGAGCAGCGAGCAACAAAGTATAGAAGCCGAAGACGAAGTTTCGCTAAACGATGTTGAGATGGTCGATGCCCGACATGATATCCTTGTCTTTCGCCTCCGCTCCGTGCAGCTTGATTTTCAAGCGCAAGTCGTTCACCGAGTCGGCGTTTCTCAGCGCATCCTCGTAGCTGATCTGCCCCGATTCGTACAGATCATACAGGGACTGGTCGAAAGTCTGCATTCCCAACTCGCGCGATCTCGACATGATTTCCTTAATCTCCTGCACCTCGCCTTTGAAAATCAGGTCGGATATCAGCGGTGAGTTCAGCATGATTTCGACCGCGGCGACGCGCCCCTTGCCTTCTTTTCTCGGAATCAGGCGTTGCGAGACGAAGGCGCGGAGATTCAATGATAAATCCATGAGTAATTGCTGTCTGCGCTCTTCAGGGAAAAAATTGATAATCCGGTCCAGCGCCTGGTTGGAGCTGTTGGCGTGCAGTGTAGACATGGCCAAGTGGCCGGTTTCCGCGAAGGCGAGCGCGTATTCCATGGTATCGCGGTCGCGGATTTCACCGATCAGTATCACATCCGGGGCCTGACGCAGGGTGTTTTTCAGTGCAGCAAACCAGTTGTCGGTGTCTACGCCGACTTCGCGCTGGGTGATGATGCAATTCTTGTGATCGTGCACGAACTCCACCGGGTCCTCGATGGTAATGATATGGCCGTAGCTGTTTTCGTTTCGGAAGCCGACCATCGCCGCGAGTGACGTGGATTTGCCGCAGCCGGTGCCGCCCACAAAAACCACGATTCCCCGCTTGCTCATGGCGATATCTTTCAGCACTGGCGGCAGGTTGAGTTCCTCAAAATTAGGAATGGTGGTGGTGATGGTACGCAGCACCAGGCCGACTCGGCTCTGCTGCACGAAAGCGTTGACGCGAAAACGGCCGACCCCCGGCGGGCTGATTGCGAAATTGCACTCCTTGGTGGTTTCGAATTCCTGCGCCTGTCTGTCATTCATCAGCGCACGTGCGAATTCCTGGGTATGCTGCGGCGTCAACGTCTGGTTGGAAACCGGTTTCACCTTGCCATCCACCTTGATCGCCGGCGGGAAGCCGACGGTAAGGAACAGATCGGAGGCTTTTTTGCCGATCATGAGGCGCAGCAGATCATGCGTGAATTTTATTGCTTGCTCTCGTTCCATCATCCGCTCCTTGCAAAAATGCGTCGCCTCTTATCAGAAAAACATATCCTTGTTTGTCGCTCTGGAGCGCGCTTCGCCTGGGGTCACGACACCGCGCTTAATTAGTTCCATCAGGCTTTGATCGAGGGTCTGCATGCCTACGTTTTGTCCGGTTTGAATTGCCGAGTACATTTGTGCCACCTTGTTCTCGCGGATCAGGTTGCGAATCGCAGGCGTCGCAATCATGATTTCATGCGCCGCCACACGCCCGCTGCCGTCCTGGGTTTTGAGCAGATTTTGCGAAATCACCGCGCGCAACGATTCCGACAGCATGGAGCGCACCATTTCTTTTTCTTCCCCCGGGAACACGTCAATAAGGCGGTCTATCGTCTTGGCGGCGGAACTGGTGTGCACCGTGCCTAACGCCAAGTGCCCGGTTTCGGCCGCGGTCAAGGTCAGGCGGATGGTTTCCAGATCGCGCATCTCGCCGACCAAGATGATGTCCGGGTCTTCGCGCAGGGCGGAGCGCAGCGCATTGGCAAAACTCAAGGTATGCGGCCCGACTTCGCGCTGGTTGATCAGGCACCTCTTGCTCTCATGCACGAACTCAATAGGGTCTTCCACCGTCAGGATGTGCCCGTAGTTGGTCTCATTGATGTGGTTGACCATCGCCGCGAGCGTGGTGGACTTGCCGCAGCCTGTGGGTCCGGTTACCAGGACCAAGCCGCGCGGCTGGTCGACGATATCTGCAAAAATTTTAGGGAAATGCAGTTCTTCGAGAGTCTGCACTTTGGTAGGAATGGTCCGCATCGCTGCGCCGGCGCCGCGGTTATGCACGAAGGCATTGACCCTGAAGCGCGCCAGGTTGGGAATTGCGAATGAGAAATCGCACTCGAGATTTTCTTCGTAGAACTTGCGTTGGCTGTCATTCATGATGTCGTACATCATGCCGTGCACTTCCTTGTGCTCCAACGGCGGCAAATTGATGCGGCGGATGTCTCCCAGCACGCGGATCATCGGCGGCAGCCCCGCCGACAAATGCAGGTCAGATGCCTTGTTCTTGACGGCGAAAGCCAGCAATTCAGCTATATCCATTATAATCCCTCGAGATGTGAACGCTGGGAGCAAGACGGCGGGAGCTGCTTTCTGCTCCCAGATTTAATGCTATTTTCTGCTCCTTTATTAAACCATTATGACCACAATCGCTTCGGCTTTGCAAGCTGTTAAGGAGCGCATTGCAACGTGCGCCAAAGCTGCCCACCGGCCGCCGCAAGAGATACAACTGGTCGCGGTAAGTAAGGCTTTTCCGGCGTCCAAAATCGAGGAAGCATACCGCGCCGGACAAAACTTTTTCGGCGAAAGTTACGCGCAAGAAGGCCTGGAAAAAATTCTCGCACTCAAAAGCCTGCCGCTGGAATGGCATTTCATTGGACCCATTCAGAGCAACAAAGCGCGGTTGATCGCTGAACATTTTTCGTGGGTACACAGCGTAGGTCGCAGCAATATCGCCGAGCGCTTGTCTCAGGCTAGGCCGGCAGGGTGGCCACCGTTGCAAGTGTGCATCCAGGTCAACATAAGCGGCGAAGCCAGCAAAAGCGGGGTCGCGCCAGAGGAGTTGGTGTCGCTTGCAAAATACGTGCAGACACTGCCGCGGCTGCAACTGCGCGGATTGATGGCGATCCCGCAACCCACCTCTGACTTCGAATTGCAACGCAGCCGGTTCAGGCAACTGCGCGAGCTGAAAGACGCGTTAGCAGCAGAAGGCAATTTGCTGGATACGCTTTCCATGGGTATGTCGCAGGATCTGGAAGCTGCTATTTTGGAAGGCGCGACTATCGTGCGCGTGGGAACCGCCATTTTCGGCAATCGCAAGTCCTCGGGTCGCGGACCGGAATAATACTTGCGCAACTCCTGCTTCAAACCCTATACTCATAGCGGTCCCGAGTCGTATCCCAACCTTCAACGGAGCTCCATAAATGAAAAAAATTATCATGCCGCTGCTGACCCTGTTCCTGGCGTTGCCGCTTGTCAGCCTGGGAGCAAAAACCCCGCAACCGATCAAGCTGCCTAAACTGACTGTCACACAAACTATCGATATCAAGGCCCCGCCTGAAGCGGTATGGAGCAGGATCAGCGATTTCAACGGGCTCAACACCTGGCACCCCGCGGTGGCGAAAAGCGAAATCCTGAGCGGTACCAATAATAAAAAAGGTGCGACACGCCTCCTGACCCTGCAAGATGGCGGCACCATCAAGGAAAAACTGTTGCGCTATAATAGTAAAGGCATGAGCTTCAAGTACAGCATCATTGAAGGCGTGCTACCGGTGAGCAATTACATTTCCACCATCAGGGTGAAACCCGGCAAGGACGGCGGCTCGGTGGTCGAGTGGTACGGCAAGTTCCAGCGCAAATCCCCGCTGGCTAATCCCCCTGCTGGCGAAGACGATGCCACCGCGACCAAAACCATCAATGCAGTGTACAAAGCCGGATTGGATAATCTCAAGAAACTCGCCGAAGGTGGTTGACCGAAGAATCATCCTTGCGGGCACCCGCGTGCGGCTTTAGGATGAGGCCATGAACGTCACCTTCATCGGCGGCGGCAACATGGCAAGTGCCTTGATCGGCGGACTGTTGCAACAAGGCCGGGCAGCTTCTTCATTACGCGTAGTTGAGATTTCCGCAAACGCAAGAAATACCATACAACGCAGTTTTGGTGTTACTGCATACGCCGATTTGCCGCAAGGCTGTGCCGGCAGCGACATTATTATTCTCGCGGTCAAACCGCAGCAATTGCGCGAGGTCGCGCTGGCGCTCAAAGTGCTGCTGAAAAACCAGATTGTAATCTCCATCGCCGCGGGCATCCGCACCCGCGATTTGTCGCGTTGGCTGGGTGGCTATTCCCGGGTAGTGCGGGTCATGCCGAACACGCCGGCGCTGGTAGGCGCCGGAATCTCCGGCCTCTACGCTATGCCTCCGGTCACGCCAGCTGAAAAACGGCAAGCCGAAGCGATTCTTGCCGCAGTGGGCTCAACCTTATGGCTTAATAGCGAAGAACAAATGGATGCGATAACCGCGGTCTCAGGCAGCGGCCCGGCCTATGTTTTTTATTTCATCGAAGCGCTGCAGTGCGCGGCGCAAGAACTCGGCCTTGACGCGCAACAAGCCAAGCAGTTAAGCCTTGATACTTTCGCCGGCGCAGTGAAACTTGCGAAGCATGGAACCGAAGATGCGCAAACCTTGCGTCAACGCGTCACTTCCAAGGGCGGAACCACCGAGCGCGCGATTTCCATCATGGAGCAGGCCCAGTTGCAGCGGCACATCACCAACGCCATCCGTGCTGCGCAAGAGCGTTCGCGCGAACTCGGAGATGAATTCGGCAAGGCGGATTAAACATGCTGGGCCAGGCACTGCAATTTCTCCTGGAAACCGCAATCGGGCTGCTCACTTTCGCACTGCTTCTGCGTTTTTACATGCAGTTGCTCAAAACCTCGTTTCGCAATCCGGTGGGAGAATTTGTGGTGGCGGTTACCGACTGGCTGGTTCGCCCGGCGCGGCGCGTGATCCCCGGTTTGTTTGGTCTGGACCTGGCAAGTCTTATTCCCGCCTGGGCCATACAAGCGTTGTTGCTGTTGCTGATTTACTGGCTCAAAGGATTCGTTTTCGCCGGCGCACCAGGAGTGGCTACCGGTGTTTTATTGACGCTCGCTGCTCTGGAAATCCTGAAATACAGCATTTACTTGCTGATTGTGTGCGTCATCGTTCAGGTATTGATGAGCTGGACCAATCCTTATGCACCGCTCGCGCCGCTGTTTAACAGCCTCACCCGGCCGTTTCTGCGTCCTTTTCAGCGCCTCATCCCCCCGGTTGGAAATGTGGATCTGTCGCCACTCTTTGTTTTAGTCCTGGCTCAACTTGCGCTTATTCTCACCGCTCACGGCTTTCGCGTGATCGCTGGCATGTTC
>JAHFRG010000080.1 GCA_023258935.1 Betaproteobacteria bacterium | reverse complement strand
GAGCTTTGCGTCTGGCCCACATATTCTAAGGTGACAGGTGTGTCGCGCGCCGTGAGCTTGATTGCCGACACCTCAGGAAGCCCCGGAGGTTTCGCCTCTTCTTTCTTGCAGCCGGCGAGCAGGGCAAATGCCACGAGGGTAATGAGGATCCAGCGCATATTCAGTTAACCTCCTACGTGTAAAGCGACCTTGGCAACTCGTTGCTACCAGCGAGCAGCAATAGCGCCAACCTATTCAAATCGTACCTTGATGACGCGAGCACTATGGCTTTACGAAAACAAAAAAGAGGTCTTGTGTAAAGCAATAATAGTCGCGCGAGGGTATCTATATCTAATAGATGGTCTTATTGTTACCAATTAAATTTTAGCATTTAATAATGAAGTGATGTTGAATTCGTTCATCGGAAATAAAAACAGTTTTTAGAACTCATGCCGCACTGTATAATTGTTTGGCTTTGCTTTTTCTGCTCAACAAAGTAAAATTGCACTTACGGTCGTCCGCCAGAGTCCGTATAAGATTGAGCAGTCCCCATCAATTCCTGGTTACGCAATTCAATTTAAGAGATTGGAGAAAAAAATGAAATCCCTGCTTTCCCTATTATCACTGTTCGTCGCTGTCACCTTCGTCACACCTCTGTACGCCCTGGACACTGCAGCGCAAACGGATATGCAAATCCTGTACGCCAAAGTTAAAGCGGACAAGAAGTTGCTGGTCGCGCAGAACATGAACCTGACAGACGCCGAGTCGCAAGCTTTCTGGCCGATCTACGACAGCTATCAAAAAGACCTCGATGCCATCAACAAGCGGACCCTAAATCTTATCAAGAGCTACGCAGACGCATGGAACAGTCAAACGATAGATGACACGGTAGCGAAGAAGCTGCTGAATGAAATGGTTTCGATCAAGGGAGCGGAAGCGAATCTTTATAAAACTTACGCGCCCAAGCTCACCGCAGTACTGCCGGCGATGAAGGCCGCGCGCTACTTGCAGATCGAAAGCAAGATACGCGCGATTGTGCATTACGAGCTTGCCGCGAAGATTCCGCTCGTTCCGTAAGCAAGAAGGGCGGAGGGTGATAGCGCGTCTTGCTTGAATCGGCCAATCATTAAGGAGATGACATTGACTAAACACATTCGATTTGTACAGGCCGCACTAATCTTCGCGATAGTGGCGATGCCATTCATGAGTTTGCGAACAGCAGTCGCGGCCTCAGCTGAGGAAATCGACCGTGAAGTAGCCACCGCCCTGAAGCTTCTGTACCACCACACGCCCAAGGCCAAGGAGCTTGGGGCAATAGCAAAAGGCATCCTCGTCTTCCCGAACATCTACAAAGCCGGCTTTATCGTAGGCGCACAGGTCGGCGAGGGCGCCCTGCTCGTGGGCGGCAAGACGGTCGGCTATTACAATACTGTCGCTGGTTCGTACGGCTATCAGGCCGGCGTGCAGAAGTTCTCGTATGCGATGTTCCTCATGACCGACTCTGCACTGGAATATCTCAATAACAGCGATGGTTGGGAGATCGGAGTGGGCCCGAGTATCGTCGTGGTGGACGCCGGCAAAGCCAAGACACTCACGACCACGACTGCCAAGGATGACATCTATGCGTTCATCTTTGCCCAAAAGGGGCTGATGGCGGGACTTGGTTTGCAGGGTTCGAAAATCACCAAGATCGATAAGTGATTCGCGAACTTGCCCCTTGAGCATAATTCCGCTCGGGGGTTTGCAGCCCGGCAATCCGTGCGGCTGAGCATTAAATTAACGCAATCAACAGCGAGACGTCCGAGGTCGCGGCAGCGCGCCCGCCGCGCAAAAGAGAGGGTTCCATACTTCTGAGAATCGGGGCGCGAATCACTGGGAACCATATAAGTTTGGGTAGAGAAGCGAAAACCCAAACGTTATGCCGTATCTCGGCGCCGGCCCATCGTGCGATGCGTTCCAGAACGGCTCTACGAAGCAATTCACGGCCTGCTGGCCGATCTTGAAGACCCGGCCAACACCCAGATTGACGGGGAGGGTTTTCCCATGCGTTCTCCAATTGAACAGCATCGAGGGCTCCGTCTTGAGGAACCATCCAGCACCGAGTTGATACGTGACGAAGGGCTGCAAGATCAAGAAATTGGTGGAGCTCCGGTCATTCTCGCCAGCGAAGGATATCGGGTTCTGCGCGAGGACTCCTATAGCCAGATTCCCCCGATTATAAGCAGCGCCTGCAGCAGGACCGGCTTGCCATTTGCCCTGGCCCGTTGTCGGATCGGTTGCGGTGGGGAATAGGAACACCGGTCCGATTCCCCACACGAATTCTGGGTCCCGGCTAACGAGAACGAAGTCCAGCAACTTCAAGTCACCAAATCCCGTTACACCTTGAAACGTCGTGATCGCGGCCGGAATCGTAATGGACAAAAGCTGGGTGTAGGGAAACACTGCGAATGCGGGTACGGGTATGATCGGGTTAATTAAGAAGACATTTCCCTGGCCGTGCGCACCTTGAAACTCGGGAGCGTATGAATCTTGAAACCGAATCTGCAGCAGATCAGATACCGGAGCATTCGCTTGCTTGACGAGATTAGCTTGCGTTGGTGCCGGCGTCTCCGTCTTCTTTTCGACTTCCTGAGCGCCCGCTGCGACAGCCAAAAGCAGGGCTGCGGTTGCGCTCCCGCGCAGAAGAAATGCAATGATGGAGCTCACGCTGCGCCCAATGGTTATAAGAGACATTTCGCTTCCCATATTAATAGTTTTGAGATACATTCGCAGGGTTTCCGTGAACGTGAGCTTTCGATTCATTTCCAAACCCTGACTTGCCCATATGAATACGGACTACAACCCCAAGCATCTTGCACAAACCACTTTCGTCGTACTGATCTTGTTGGGCGGCCTCATGGTGTTGCTGCCGTTTTTCGCTACGATTCTTGTTGCAGCGGTGGTATGCATAACGACTTGGCCGGCCTATACGTACCTGTTGCGCACCGTCGGCGGCCGCAACATCCTTGCCGCTTCATTGATGACCCTGCTGTTGATTACGATCATCGTCGTACCAATGGCATTCTTCGCCGGAACCATTACCGACGGCGTCAACATACTCATGGAGAACCTCAAGAACCTGAAACAGGGAGGTGTAGCCGCGCATCCGCCGGAATGGCTGCAGACAATCCCCATCTTAGGCGAGTATGCAGACAAAGCCTGGGTCCGAATCACCCAGCTCAGCCAGGAAGAACTGGGAAACGCAGTACGTCAGTCGCTCGGTCCTGCGCAGCGCATCCTGACGCGAATAGCCGGCCTTGTCGGAGAAGGCATTCTTCAAGTACTTTTAATGGTGTTCATCGCCTTCTTTTTTTACCGCGACGGACATACATACGCAGCGCGGTTGCAGAAAGGCGTTCAGCGCCTTGGCGGTGATTTCGGCGCGCAGTTACTAACCCTGTCCCACAAGACTATCACTGCGGTCATGTTGGGGCTGGTTGGCACCGCGGCAGCGCAGGCGCTGGTCGCCCTCATTGGATTTCTGATTGCCGGCGTTCCAGGCGCGCTCCTGCTCACCGCAGCGACGTTTTTCCTTTCGATGATTCCGTTAGGGCCGGTCTTCGTTTGGGGCGGTGCAGCATACTGGCTTAACTCTCAAGGTGAGACCGGCTGGGCAATCTTCATGGTGCTTTACGGCATATTCGTCATCAGCAGTATTGATAATTTCGTCAAGCCATTTCTGATCAGCCGCGGCGCGAGCCTGTCGCTGCTGCTCGTCGCATTGGGTGTTGTTGGCGGCGCGCTCGCGTTTGGCTTCATCGGCATCTTCCTGGGACCGACATTGCTCGCCCTGGGCCAGATGCTCATACAAACCTGGACAGATGAGCGTCCTACTTCCGTCGGCGGATGACTGCGCTTGTTTGTTGCGCGGTCTACAAGAGTATCGGGGAAAGAGAAGCAAAACTGCAGATTCATTGGCGGAGAGAGAGGGATTCGAACCCTCGATAAGACTTTAAAGGTCCTATACTCCCTTAGCAGGGGAGCGCCTTCGACCACTCGGCCATCTCTCCAACAGACGCCACAGGATACCGGCTTTGCCGGCATCCCGTCAAAAATCACACCTGATGGTCCAGCTCAAACGCTTTGTGCAAGACGCGCACTGCAAGTTCCATATATTTTTCGTCAATCACCACCGAAATCTTGATTTCCGAAGTGGAGATCATCTGGATGTTGATGCCCTCTTCCGCCAGCGTGCGGAACATTTTGCTGGCAATCCCCGCGTGCGAACGCATGCCGACTCCCACCGCGGAGACCTTGGTAATCTTGTCATCACCCGTCACTTCGCGCGCGCCGATATGCGGCGCTACCTGTTTTTTAAGAATACCCATGGCCTTGGCGAAATCACTGCGGTGCACGGTGAAGGAAAAATCCGTCATGCCATCGTGTCCCACGTTTTGCACAATCATGTCCACATCTATATTGGCCTCGGCTATCGGTCCCAGTATCTGGTAGGCGATGCCGGGACGGTCGGGGACGTCGAGTATCGTAATTTTGGCTTCATCACGGTTAAAAGCAATTCCTGAAATGATGGCTTGTTCCATTTTTTCATCTTCCTCAAAAGTAATCAGCGTACCCTCGCCTGCTTCCTCGAAGCTGGAAAGCACGCGTAGTTTGACCTTGTATTTTCCGGCAAATCCCACCGAGCGGATTTGCAGCACCTTGGAACCGAGGCTTGCCATTTCCAGCATTTCCTCGAATGTTATGGTTTTCAGGCGCCGCGCTTCCGGAACGATGCGTGGATCGGTGGTGTAAACTCCGTCCACGTCAGTATAAATCTGGCATTCGTCGGCATTCAATGCCGCCGCCAGCGCCACACCGGTGGTATCCGATCCGCCACGCCCCAGAGTGGTGATGTTGCCCTTCTCATCCACACCCTGGAATCCGGCCACCACTACCACGTACCCGGCCTGCAAATCGTTGCGCATATTGGTTTCATCAATATTCAGAATGCGCGCCTTGTTGTGAGCATTATCGGTGAGAATCCTCACCTGTGCGCCGGTGTAGCTGCGCGCCTTCAGTCCGAGGTCAATCAACGCCATCGACAGGAGCGCTATGGACACCTGCTCTCCGGTGGATACCATGACATCGAATTCGCGCGGATCAGGGTGCGCCTGAATCTGCTTTGCGAGATGGATAAGTCGGTCGGTTTCGCCGCTCATGGCGGATACCACCACCACAATCTGGTGGCCTTGCGCCTTGAAGCGGGCAACGCGTTGCGCCACACTTTTGATGCGTTCGATATTCCCTACCGAAGTACCGCCGTATTTCTGTACGATCAGCGCCATGCTGCTTTCACGGGAAAAATTTAAAGGGCGGCATTTTACCTTATTTCAAGGCAAAAAACGAGAACAGCCGCTGCCACTTGCGTGCTGTTGCACAAAAAATAATTACTTTACGAAGCGCAAAAACCAAGCGCGAGCAAAATTGAAATCACTCGCTCACCCTGACCTGCAAGCCTGATAAGCGTATTGCGCGCGCGAACTCATCCAGCCACTCTTTCGGCAATGACGTGAGGCGCGGCGCTTCCGGCTGCATTGAAGGACGCGCCAATCCGTAAAGCAGCACCCCTTCCAACGCCACCCTGTTTCGTTTCAGATCGCCGACGAACTTGAGATAGGCAGCCCGTTCTGCAGGGGAAAGCGGCTTGGAGTCGAGAGCAAACACACAAGTCTGCAGCCAGGTCGGGCACAATGAAACGGCTATACGCAGATCTTGCAGCGTTTTTTCCGGCGTTCTTCGAATGCCGTTTATCCGGCGCATGCCTGCAGTGGTCGCTGAATCCAGCTTGAACCACACTTCGCCGTTAATCTTTTTCATTTTCATCAGGCCTTTTTGCACTGTGGTGCGATGCATCAGGCTGCCGTTGGTTATCAGCACCAGTTTGATCTTGTTTTTCAGCCCGCAATCCTCAATCACTTTTGCTATCAGCTCCACGACCTCTGCAAACTGTGCGGAGCTCGTCGGCTCGCCGTTGCCTGATATTGCGATATCGTTGATGCGGCGCGCTTCAGGCGGCACTTTGCATTCCATGAAATCGCCCGACTGCAATTCACGCAAAAAACCACGCAGCTCGCTGTCGAGCTTATGTAGATCAATTGCGGGCGCTGCGCCGCGCTTGAGATTGGGAACCTGGCAATAAATGCAGCGCCAGTTGCAGGCGTTATTGGGATTGAGATTAATCCCGATTGAAACGCCGCCGGCGCGCCGCGAAATTACCGGATAAACGTAAGTCAACCCGGCGGCTTCGCGGCTATGATCAGAAATGCTGAGTCTTTGCGTTGCTTGCATGGGTATCGGCCCCATGATGGGGCGCACTGTGAGAATGATATAATTCACAGACATTATGAGCGAATCTAGAACAAGATGCTAATCACCCGCCGCCTGGAATTTGATGCCGGGCACCGCATTCCCGAACATGACAGCCAGTGCCGCCATCTGCACGGACACCGTTATGCGATTGAAATCACGCTTTCGGGCGATGTTATCGAAAAAAAAGGCGCGACGGAAAACGGCATGGTGATGGATTTTGCCATGGTTGGGGAAATTGCCAGAAAGCATTTGGTTGATGCCTGGGATCACGCGTTCCTGGTCTACAGTGGAGACACCGCGGTGGTCAATTTTCTGAATTCGCTGCCGGGACATAAAACCGTTGTGCTCAAGGCCACGCCTACCGCTGAAAATTTGGCGCTTGAAGCATTCAGGATACTCTCCACTGCTTACCTGGACATCTACGGCAACCATCTGCGCCTCGAACGCATCCGCTTGTATGAAACACCAAACTGCTGGGCGGATGCGGTACGAGCGGATGTGAAATGAAAATCCTGGTGCTGGGCGCGGGAGCGGTCGGAGGTTATTTTGGCGGCCGGCTCGCTGAAAAAGGCGTCGATGTGGTTTTCCTGGTGCGTCCGCGGCGTGCCGCTCAACTCAAGCAACAAGGCTTGGTGGTGCACAGCCCTCACGGCGATATCAAGCAGAAAGTCGCCTGCGTGCTGCCTGAAGAGCTGACCCCAGGGTATGATTTCATCATCCTCGCCTGCAAGGCCTATGACCTTGAGAGCGCGATAAATGCGATTGCTCCCGCGATTAATAAAGGCACTGCGGTTCTGCCGCTGCTTAATGGCGTGGCACACATGGAGATATTGAGCAAAAAATTCGGTGCGGAGCGGGTGCTGGGCGGGTCCTGCCAGA
>JAHFRG010000079.1 GCA_023258935.1 Betaproteobacteria bacterium | reverse complement strand
GGCCAGGAAAAATTTCCCGAACTGCCGAGATTCTAAAATAAAGTAAAGGGTGAAGGGTGAAAAGTGAAGGGTAACACTCCTTTACGAGCCACATCATGCAGCACATCGTCCAACAATTCTCTGAGACCATCCGTAGTGCTTCTGAAAAACAAGCCGCTTTGCGCATCCGCGGCGGAGGCAGCAAGGATTTTTACGGCGGAAAACTGCAAGGCGAAATTTTCGGCACCAGGCCCTATTCCGGCATCGTTCAATACGAACCTACCGAGCTGGTGATCACCGCGCGCGCAGGCACACCGCTTGCTGAAATGGAAGCGGCATTGAAGGAGCGCGGACAAATGCTGGCGTTCGAGCCGCCGCATTTCGGAGATCATGCCACGCTGGGCGGCTGCATCGCCGCGGGGCTTTGCGGCCCGCGCCGCGCCGCAGTCGGCGCCGTGCGCGACTTCGTGCTCGGCGTGCGCATGCTGGATGGGCGCGGCAACGATTTGCGCTTCGGCGGACAAGTGATGAAAAACGTCGCGGGTTACGATGTATCGCGCTTGATGGTTGGCTCGCTCGGCACGCTGGGTTTGATTCTCGAAGTTTCGCTCAAGGTGCTGCCGCTGCCGCTTGCGGAGGTCACGCTGCGCTTCGAGTTTCCGGAAGACAAGGCCATTCAGATGCTCAATCAATGGGCAGGCAGGCCGCTGCCGATTTCGGCGAGCGCTTATACCGATGGCAAGCTCGGTTTGCGCCTCTCAGGAGCGGCGGCGGCTATCGAGGCGGCGTGCAAAAAGCTGGGCGGCGAGCGAATTGACGATGCGCAGGCTGAAAAATTCTGGGTTGGCATGCGCGAGCAGACCGATCCCTTTTTCCGCGGCGACGCCTCATTGTGGCGGCTGTCAGTCAAATCCACCGGACCGCCGCTGAAACTCCCGGGCGTGCAGCTCATCGAATGGGGCGGAAGTTTGCGCTGGCTGAAAAGCGGTGCCGATGCCAAAACCATACGCGAAGCAGCGGTCGCGGCAGGCGGCCACGCCACCTTGTTTCGGGCAAGCGACAAAAGCGCCGGCGTATTCCATCCGCTGCCGCCGGCGCTGCTGAAAATTCACCGAAACCTGAAACGGAATTTCGATCCGGCGGGGATACTCAACCGCGGGCGTCTGTATCCAGAATTCTAGAACCTCTTAATGGAAACCAAGCTCGCAGAATTTATCAAAGATACGCCGCAGGGGCGGGAAGCGGATTCCATCCTGCGTACCTGCGTGCATTGCGGATTTTGCAATGCCACCTGCCCAACCTACCAATTGCTGGGCGACGAGCTCGATGGGCCGCGCGGGCGCATTTATCTCATCAAGCAAATGCTCGAAGGCGCGCAGCCGACCGCAAAAACTCAGCTGCATCTTGACCGCTGCCTTACCTGCCGCGCTTGCGAGACCACCTGCCCTTCGGGGGTGCGTTACGGGCGGCTCGCCGACATCGGCCGCGATTTGGTGGAAAAGCGCGTGCAGCGCAATTTTATCGATAGCGTGAAACGCGCGACGCTGCGAACGGTGTTTACCCATCCCGCGTTGTTTAATCCTCTGCTGGGATTAGGCCGGCTGGTGCGCCCGCTGCTGCCGGAAAAAACACGGCGCAAGATTCCTTTAGCTGCGCGGCCGGCAGCATGGCCCGCGACCCGGCATGCGCGCAAAATGCTGCTGCTTGAAGGCTGCGTGCAGCCCGCTCTGGCGCCCGGCATCAACGCCGCTGCGGCGCGGGTGCTGGACAAGCTCGGCATTTCTCTCCTCACCGCCCGCGGCTGCTGCGGAGCGATTCCTTATCACATGAACGCGCAGGAAGAAGGCCTCAATCGCATGCGCCGCAATATAGATCACTGGTGGCCCAGCATCGAACAAGGCGCGGAAGCATTGGTTATTACCGCCAGCGGCTGCGGTGCGATGGTAAAAGAATACGGGCATCTGCTTAAAGATGACCCTGCCTATGCGGAAAAAGCGCGGCGCGTTACAGCCATCGCCAAAGACATCGTAGAAATCGCCGCCGCGGAGAAAGACAAAATCAGCGCGCTGGCATCTGGTTCAAAAAACCGCAGAACAAAAACTGCAGTTCATTCTCCGTGCACCTTGCAGCATGCGCTCAAACTGGGTGGCGTGGTGGAAAAGCTACTCGCGGATTGCGGCTTTGAGCTGACCGGCGTTCCTGATTCTCACTTGTGTTGCGGTTCGGCGGGAACTTACTCAATTCTGCAGCCCGAGCTTTCACAAAAACTGCTCGCGAACAAAATCAAGGCGCTCACCTCGGGCACGCCCAATCAAATCCTCACCGCCAACATCGGCTGCCTTGCGCATATGCAAAGCGCGACCGAACTTCCGGTGAAGCACTGGATTGAAGCGCTGGAAGAATTGCTGTAACACCTTCTGAACTAGCCATGACGCTCGAGCGCCCACTGCACATGTTCTCTTACCAGCAGCGAAGAATCATCAAGGCGCCGACGCAAAGCTTCAGTTATCGCGGCTGAGCGCGGCGCGTTGCCCAGCCCTACCGCCAGGTTGCGCAGCCAGCGTTCATAACCGATGCGGTGTATCGCGCTGCCACTGAGCTTGTCATGAAATTCCTCTTCGCTCCAGCCGAACAGTTCAATGAGTTCCGCATCATCAAGGCCGTGGCGCACCGCGAAATCCGCTTCTGATGAAGCCTGCGCATACTTGTTCCAGGGACAGACCAGCTGGCAGTCGTCGCAGCCGTACACCCGGTTGCCCAGCAACGGGCGCAGCTCTACAGGGATGCTTCCCTTGTGCTCGATGGTGAGATAAGAAATGCAACGCCTGGCATCGAGTTTGTAAGGCGCAACAATCGCCTGGGTGGGACAGATATCAATGCATTTTTCACAAGTGCCGCAATGATCCTGTTGGGCGCTGTCCACCGGCAGCGGCAGGTCGGTGTAAATCTCGCCCAGAAAAAACCATGAGCCGGTTTCGCGCGTAAGCAGCAAGGTATGTTTCCCCCGCCACCCCAGCCCCGCTTTGCGCGCGAGTTCCACTTCCATCACCGGCGCGCTGTCGGTGAATACACGGCAGCGGTGCTCACCAACGTGCTTGTGTATCCTGTCCACCAGCGTCTGCAAGCGCCTGCGCAGCACTTTGTGGTAATCGCGTCCAGTAGCGTAACGCGAGATGTAAGCCTTGTTGCCGTCCGCAAGAACTTTCCAGCCATCGCGTGCGTGTTGCGGCTGATAGTTGATGCGAATTGAAATCACGCGCATTGTGCCGGGCAGAAGTTCGGCGGGGCGGCTGCGTTTCGCACCGTGTTTTGCCATATAATCCATGTCGCCGTGGCATCCTTCTTCCAGCCACTCCAGGAGCCGCAGTTCAGCTTTGCCGAGATCGGTATCGGCAATGCCGACTTCCTGGAAGCCGAGCGCTTTCCCCCATGACTTGATGGCCACGGCAAGCTGCGCATAGTCAGCCCCTGAACAAGGATTATGGGAAGCGGAATCTTGCATGGTCTTCATCATAATTAGCCCGAGATGAAAATAATACGCCACCTCCCCGACGCACAGGCTACCCGTCAACTCGGTATCGCGCTTGCCCCCCTGCTTCAGCCCGGATTGAAAGTGTATTTTTACGGCGGTCTGGGAACAGGCAAAACCACGCTGGTGCGAGGCATGCTCGAAGGGCTGGGATACCGTGGAAAAGTCAAAAGCCCCTCATACATACTGCTTGAACTTTACCCACTTTCTAGGTTAGACTTATATCACTTTGATTTTTATCGGTTCGAGGATGCCAAGGAATGGCAGGATGCGGGATTCCGCGAATACTTCGACACGCGTTCCGTGTGTCTCGTGGAATGGCCGGAAAATGCCGGGGACTTGCTGCCCGCGCCCGATATCAAAATCAGCTTACGGATCAAGGGAACAGGCCGCGATGTCACGATTGAAGGAGCTACGGAGACAGGCAGGCAATGTTTAGCTCACATGCAAGGTGGGTGATTTCAAGTGCGCCTTACAAAAAAGCGCTCCGTGCTGTTTGTTTTCTGTTTTTCCCGCTGATTTCCTTCCCGGTTGATGCTGCAACCCAGGTGAGTTCGGTAAGGGTGTGGCCGGCGCAGGATTACACCCGCTTGACTATCGAATCCAACGCGACAGTTACGCACAATCTGTTCACCATCAAAAATCCCGAGCGCCTGGTACTCGATCTCGAAAACATTGATTTGACCAGCGCGCTGAATGAGCTTTCTGCAAAAATCTCGGCAAGCGACCCTTATATCAAACAGGTGCGCGTCGGTCACTTCAAACCAGGCGTGGTGCGCCTCGTGCTTGATTTAAAAACCGAGGTCAAGCCGCAGATATTCGCCTTGAAGCCAGTCGGTGATTACGGCCATCGCCTGGTGCTGGACATTTATCCCGCGCAGCCCGCTGACCCGCTGATGGCGCTGGTGGTGAAATCGGAAGGCAAGCTGGCGCAGCAGAATGACAAATCCGCGCCCGAGCAAAAAGCGGATGAGCCTTCTGCGCCGGCCGGGCCCGCTATAAAGGAAACCTCTAATCAAGCAAAGAGCGAAGAACCAAGGCCTGCTGGAGGCAAACAGGAGAAAATAGCAAAACAGGAAGTGACGCGGCTCATTACCATCGCGATCGATCCCGGGCATGGCGGTGAAGACCCGGGCGCCCGAGGCCGCGGCGGCACGAGCGAGAAAAACGTGACTCTGGCCATCGCGCGCAAAGTCAAGGCTAAGTTAGATCAAGAGCCGAATATGCGGAGCATGCTGACCCGCGACGGCGATTACTTTATAGAATTGCAGCAACGGGTGCGGAAGGCGCAAAAAATAAGAGCCGACTTGTTCATTTCAATCCACGCCGACGCCTACATCAAGCCGAATGCACGCGGCTCATCGGTATATGCGCTTTCCGAGCGCGGAGCTACCTCCGCCGCCGCACGCTGGCTCGCGAACAAGGAAAATGAATCGGATTTGATTGGCGGGGTGAATCTCGATGTCCGCGATCCTTACCTGAAACAGACCTTGTTCGACCTTGCGCAGACTGCCACCATCACCGATAGCGTGAAGCTTGGTAAATCTGTGCTTATCGAGCTGGGCGGCGTCAACGACCTGCACCGGCAGTCGGTGGAACAGGCCGGATTCGCAGTGCTTAAAGCGCCCGATATTCCCTCGATTCTGGTGGAGACCGCTTTCATCAGCAACCCTGAAGAAGAGAAAAGGCTCAAAGAGGAAAACTACCAGAACAAAATCGCCGATGCGATTGTCGGCGGTATCAAACGCTATTTCGCCAATAATCCCCCGCTCGCAAAATCCAAGCTCGCGCTACAGTAGTTAAGTAACCCCTAATTAAGTCCAAATTTCAGCAATAAAGACGACTCTCTGACATCTGCTAGAGATTCTTCTCCCGCAGTTTTGTGAACTGCTTCACATCCCTATTCAAGCTGTATCACGGTTAAAACCGCCTGTCAGGACAAACATCTTGTTTTCCATAGAAAACGACAAACGGCGGCACGCTCTGGCATAGCGGTTGCTGAGTAAAGGGCAAGAGAAATAGGTAAATGGATTCGATGAACTTTATGGAAAGGGGGTGTGCCATGTTAGCGAAATTGAACCCCGTGTATGCAAACATCGCGGTCGCTCTGATTATTTCGGTACTGGCTTTCAGGCTCGGCGGATTAGCCGGGCACACTGAAGTCCGGTTACCCTCAGCCGCACAGCAATATGAATGCACCCGTTAATTTAGTCACGGGGCGATTAACAAGTTGGCCCCGGCAAAGTTTCCTCCTAGCAGGGCGGGTTTATTGAAACTGAAACAAGGGGACCGCCTGCCCTGCTCTTTTTTTACAGCGCCTTGACGATGTCCTCGATCACTTTCTTCGCGTCGCCGAACACCATCATCGTCTTGTCCATATAGAAGAGTTCGTTGTCGAGCCCCGCATAGCCTGTCGCCATCGAGCGTTTATTGACCAGTATGGTGCGCGCCTTGTAGGCTTCCAGAATAGGCATGCCGTATATCGCGCTGCCCGGCGTTTTCGCCGCCGGATTGACCACGTCATTGGCCCCGAGGATGAGCACCACGTCAGTAGTGCCGAATTCATTGTTGATGTCATCCATTTCAAACACCTGGTCATAAGGCACTTCGGCTTCGGCCAGCAGCACGTTCATGTGTCCCGGCATGCGCCCTGCCACCGGATGTATCGCATAGCGCACCTTGACACCTTTGGTGTGCAACTTCTCCGCCATTTCCTTCACCGCGTGTTGGGCGCGCGCCACAGCCAGCCCATACCCCGGCACGATGATTACCGACTCGGCGTTGGACATGAGGAAAGCAGCATCATCGGCGCTGCCGCTTTTCACGTTCCTCTTTTGCGCCCCTGCAGCGGCTGTGCCTTCTGCCGCGCCGAAGCCGCCGAGAATTACGCTGAAGAATGAGCGGTTCATCGCCTTGCACATGATATAAGAGAGGATCGCGCCGCTCGATCCCACCAGTGAGCCGGAAATAATCAGCATGTTGTTGTTAAGCGAGAAACCAATACCCGCCGCCGCCCATCCGGAATAGGAATTCAGCATGGAAATCACCACCGGCATGTCTGCTCCGCCGATGGGGATGATGATCAGGAAACCCAGTAAGAAAGCAATCGCGGCCATGATGATGAAAGGCGGCCATTGAGAGTCGGGGGTGGCAAAAAAGAAGGCGAGGCCGAAGCCGATCATGACGATGGCGAGAATCAGGTTGAGCCAGTGCTGGCTTTTGAACACCACCGGTGCGCCGGAAAGCTTGCCGGAGAGTTTACCGAAGGCGATGACCGAGCCGGAGAACGTGATCGCGCCGATAAACGTGCCGATAAACAGCTCCATGCGGTTACCCCGTGGCAGCGGCACCGGAATGTTGAACGCCGCAGGATTGTTGACTGCAGCAATTGCGATCAACACCGCAGCCAATCCGACCAGGGAGTGCATTGCCGCAACCAGCTCCGGCATCTGCGTCATGTGCACGCGCCTTGCAACGATTGCACCCACGGTACCACCTGCCGCAATCGCCAGCACGATCAGTGACACGCTTCTGGTAATGGCAAGCGTGACCAACACCGCCATCGCCATGCCGACAATGCCGAACAGATTGCCGCGCCGCGCCGCAACCGGCGAGGACAGGCCTTTCAGCGCCAGGATGAAAAACACCGAGGCGACGAGATACGAGAGGGCGACTTGATTAACGGTCATGCCGATTTTCCCTTATTCACCCTTGGGCGTCTTTTTCTTGAACATTTCCAGCATGCGCTGTGTCACCAGAAAACCGCCGAAAACATTT
>JAHFRG010000078.1 GCA_023258935.1 Betaproteobacteria bacterium | reverse complement strand
TCTTCAGCTGCGTGGTCAATGACCCATTGCAGCTGCAACTTTGCGCTTTGCGCGTCTCCCGCCTGGTAATTAATCTTTGCTGCAATCAGCGCGGCGCGCGGCGCATAGGCAGTAGAAGAAAACTTTTCAATGATGGTTGCAGAGGTTTCGCGGATTTTTTTAGCATTATTTTCCGGAACTAATTGCTGCAAGGCGCCGTATAGTTCAGCGGCCTGCTGTGCCTGGGATTGCTGATAGTACCGCCACCCCTGGATACCCGCCGCCGCAACAACAAATGCAATGATGGTAAGAATTACCACGCGCCCATTTTCCTTCCACCAAGCTTTCAGCGCATCTATTTGTTCCTGCTCTTGCAAATCATACATGGTGTTTCCTCAGCATATCGACAATCTCTGTTATTCCGGTGCGGATCTGTTCACCGCTTTCGCGCAAGGGCTTTAGGCTGGCTTGTTGCGCCTGCGCTTCGTCATCGCCGATGATGACGGCAAAGCGCGCGCCGCTTGAGTCGGCTCTTTTCATCTGTGACTTGAAGCTGCCGCCGCCGCAGTGCACTATCACGCGTATCCCGCTGTCGCGCAGTTTTTCCGCAACCTGAAGCGCGAATTTATCAGCCGCTTCGCCCTGATGCACCAGATAAACGTCGGCAGGCTGCGCAACGGCCGCCCCCTCCTGCAACAGTGCCAGCAAGCGTTCGATTCCCATGGCATAGCCGCAAGCAGGTGCGGGCTTGCCGCCCAATTGTTCCACCAGGCTGTCATAACGGCCGCCAGCGCACACCGTGTTTTGTGCTCCCAGTTTATCCGACATCCATTCGAATACGGTCAAATTGTAGTAATCCAGTCCGCGCACCAAGCGCGGATTGATTTCGAAAGCAATCCCGGCGCGGCGCAATGTTGCTTGCAGCTCTTCGAAGTGCTTGCGGGAGGCCTCATCAATATCGTCAAGCAAACGCGGCGCGCCATCGATGATTGGCTGCAATGCGGGATCCTTGCTGTCCAGCACGCGCAGCGGGTTCCTTTCCACGCGGTTGCGCACCGAGTCGCCCAGTTTATTTCCAAACGGGGTCAGATATTTTTTCAGGCGCTCGCGGTAACGCGCACGACAATCCACGCTTCCCAGCGTATTCATTCGCAATTTGATACCAGTCAAGCCCAACTTGTTCCACAGCCGCTCGCACATGATGATGTGCTCGGCGTCAATGTCCGGTCCGGGATAACCCAGCGCTTCGACCCCTACCTGGTGGAATTGACGGAAGCGTCCCTGCTGCGGGCGCTCGTGGCGGAACATCGGCCCCGTATAATAAAGTCGTTGCGGGCCCGAATAAAGCAAATTGTGTTGCAATACGGCTCGCACGCAAGATGCCGTGCCTTCCGGACGCAGGGTCAGACTCTCTCCGTTCAGCCGGTCGGTAAAGGTGTACATTTCCTTCTCGACGATGTCTGTCGTTTCCCCGATCGAACGCACGAAAAGATCAGTTTTCTCCAGGATAGGCGTGCGGATATTGAGGTAGCCGTAACTTTGCAGCCAGGCGCGCACGGTATCTTCAAGGTATTCCCACAAGTAGGTTTGGCCCGGCAGGACATCGCTCATGCCGCGTATCGGCTGGATGTTTTTATCTTTCATTATATAAACGGGAAATGACTCGCATTCGAGAAACCGTAATCTCTAAGGAATTCCGGTTCCCAAGATTTTTTACTCCAATGTTATTCGTGCAACGTCAACTTTAGTATATGGTTGCAAATCTATAGGCTTGTCGTTATAAGTGAGCTTCACACCGACGGCATTGCCCACCACCAGCGAAAATGGTGGATAACCGCGTACCGTTTGTGTGCTGCCGGCGGGACTAAGCTGCGAGAAAATCGTCTTGCCGTTTTTATCGGTAATCTCAACCCACGATTCCTCGTCAAACTCGATCCTGATTTCACCGCTCCGAACTTTTTGCGCGACAGGCTTGGCTTCGCTGGTTTGTACTGGCAGGGGCGTGTTGTCGGGCACAACAGGATTTGAGGTGCTGGCGGTGTTCGCGGGATTTACGGGATTTACGGGATTTACGGGGTTTGCAGGCCGCGGTGCAGATGATACCACCGGCGGTTTGCTTTTTGGCGGTTTAACCACGGCAGGCACCGGCTTGATGTGAGGTGCAGCTTGCTCCCGGTACCACTCGAAACCCAGGAACATCACTCCCAGCGCCACGAATAACACAAAAACAGCATAGCTGCGCCAGGTATTTTTATTACCCGAAGCGGTCGGAATTTCCGCCACGCCCCGCTCAGCTTCTGGAATCTGCGCTGTAAGCCGCAAATGCTCAGTGGGTTTCAGGAGCGGTTCTGCATCAATCTGCAACAGCTTGGCATAGTTGCGGATGAAGCCGCGTACGAAGGTTATGCGCGGCAGACGTTCGTAATCATCTGCCTCCAGCGCTTCAATCTGCCGCACTCCGAGCTTAAGCTGCCGTGCCACATCGGCGACAGACAGCCCCCGGCGCTGGCGCGCGGTGGAAAGAACGCTGCCGACGCCCACGATGTTCTTGTCAGCAGCGCCCTCGCTCATTCGAATTGCCCTTTTTTGAGCGCCTGGGTTTCTTTGGACTCCGGATATTTCCTGCGCAATTGCAAGGCATAACTGGCTTCAGCATCGCGGTTGCCGAGCTTTCGTTCGGTGCGTACTCCGAGCCACAAGCTCTCCGCATTTGGAGGCGCTACCTGCTGATATTTGAGGAGATACGCCCTGGCCTCGGTATATTTGCTGCGCTTATACGACAAATCGGCCATGTTATAGAGCGCCTGCGGCAGACCTGGGCGAATGCGCAGCGCCTTGAGGAAATACTCTTCTGCTGCTTGCTCGTCGCCTTTCTGTCGCATGCAAATGCCTGCATTAAAATAGGATTTCTCCGGAGTTGCATACAACGGATTTTTTAATGCAGTCATAAAATATTTGATGGATTGATCCTCGTGCTTATGCTGGCAAAGGAACCAGCCGTAATTGTTGTTGGTGTCGGAATCGAGCGGATCAATTTCCAGCGCCCTGCGGAAGCTGCGCTCTGCGTCTCCGTCTTCGCGCAACTCCATGTAAACCAGGCCCATTACATTGTAGGCGGGAGCATAATTTGGATCAACACGTAATGCTTCCTTTAATTCGTCCAAAGCAACGCCCAGCTGGCCGCGTTCGTAATAGCCAGCGCCAAGATCAGTATGAATTTTGGCCCGCTTCTGCGCATCCGCCGGTTTTATTGGGGTATCCCGAGATGAAACATTCGTGGTTTCGACCTGCTGCTGCACGCAGCCTGCGAGCGCCCCTAGCAGGCAAATCATCATGATTCTTTTCAAAGCGAATTCTCCATTAATGTGACTTTGCGCGATTTGCGTTTGGTGCGATCCTGCACCTGGCCGACCAATTGTCCGCACGCGGCGTCAATGTCGTCGCCGCGAGTCTTGCGCGTAGTCACCACAATTCCGGCCTGTGTCAGAACGTCACGAAAGCGGCTGATTACCTCAGGAGTGGAGCGCTGATACCCTGAATCGGGAAATGAATTGAACGGAATCAGGTTGAATTTGCACGGCACATCCTTGACCAAGTCAACCAGTTGGCGCGCCTGTGCAACGCTGTCATTCACTCCCTCAAGCATGACGTACTCGAAAGTAACGAAGTCTCTCGGCGCGACATCAATATATCTCTGGCATGCGGCAAGCAGCTCGCGCAGGGGATATTTTTTGTTGATCGGCACCAGAATATCTCGCAATGAGTCGTTAGGCGCATGCAGTGAAACCGCAAGCGCCACCGGGCAGGCTTTGCTTAAACGATCTATTCCGGGCACCACACCTGAAGTGCTCAGGGTGACGCGCCGTCTCGATAAACCATAAGCATTGTCATCCAGCATCAAATGCAGCGCGCCAACCACATTGTCGAAATTCAAAAGCGGCTCGCCCATTCCCATCAACACCACGTTGGAAATCACGCGCTCGCCGCGACCGTCATAACCCAGCGCCTTGTTCGCCCACCACAATTGTCCGATGATTTCGGCAGTTGTGAGGTTGCGGTTAAAACCTTGCCTGCCGGTCGAGCAAAAAGTGCATTCCAAGGCGCAGCCCGCCTGGGTGGATATGCACAGCGTGCCGCGTTCGGCTTCCGGGATGAACACCGCGTCGACGGCGTTGCCGCTGCCCACTTCCAGCAGCCACTTGCGCGTACCATCTGCCGAAACACTGGCGGATTTTACTTTGGGCGGTTCGATTACCGCCGTCGCCGCAAGCTTAACTCGCAGGCTTTTGGCGAGATCGCTCATTTTGGCAAAATCGCTTTCGCCGAAATGATGCATCCAGCGCAAAAGCTGCCTGGCGCGAAACGGCTTCTCACCGATTTCCTTGCAGAAAGCAGTAAGGCGCGCTAAATCATAATCAAGCAGGTTGACCGGCATCAGCGTGAGTGAATCCCCAGCGTTGAAAAAAAATAGGCGATTTCCATCGCGGCTGTTTCCAGGCTGTCGGAGCCGTGCACAGCATTGAAATTGATGCTTTGGGCGAAATCCGCGCGTAATGTGCCTTTGGCCGCCTTTTTGGGGTCGGTCGCGCCCATCAACTCGCGGTTGACCTGAATCGCGTTGTCCCCTTCCAGCACCTGCACCATCACCGGGCCTGATGTCATGAACTCCACAAGATCATTGAAAAAAGGCCTCTCGCGGTGCACAGCGTAAAACCCTTCAGCTTCGGCGCGGGACAGGCGTAGCATACGCGCGGCGACAATCTTTAGGCCCTGTTTTTCGAAACGGGAATAGATTTTTCCGATGATGTTTTTCCCCACGGCATCCGGTTTGATGATGGACAGGGTGCGTTCAACAGCCATTTACAATCTCCGACTGATTCTCCAAGGTTAATAAATTCCGGATTAATATATAAAAATACCATGTTAAGGCGCTCATATAAAGCTTTAAGACCTAAATTTATGACGTTTTCCCACTTAGTCAAACCGAGCACGAGAATTGGATTAAAAAGTCTCTCCAGATAAAGCTAGCAGGCAGAGAATTGCGGCAGCGCCTATGGTGACCCAGCTTGAAAATGTTCCGATAAAGCGCCCTCGGGACGCGCCGGAAGTGGCGCCCAATCCCTGCGCATGCCACACCCTTCCTCCCAGCAGCGTAATGCCCAACACATGCACCACCCATGCGCTAAAACCCACAAGCTCGACGAAAAAAATCAGCAACAGCGCGACTGGCACGTATTCCACGAAATTGCCCTGCACGCGTATGGCGCGCGCCAACTTGGTATTGCCGCCGTCGCCTATGCCTATTTTGTATTTCACACGATAACTCACTACACGATAAGAAAGATAAATCAGAATCAGGCCCAGTAGTGCGGCATACAGAAGAACAATGCGCGGCGTCATGACGAGCTTCCTCTCTTAAAATTTATAACAAGAAGCTTTGGCTATCCCGACAAAGCTTTGGCAAGCGCGGCGATAAACGGGCCCAATTTGGGCGGACGGGGTTCCAACATGACTTTTATGCCGAGCGCATTTAACGCCCTGCTGCACACCGGGCCTATGGAAGCGACCAGTGTTTTATTGAGATTTGCGCGTAGTGCGTCTTTTTTTCCAAGCCGTTCTGCCACGGTAAATAGGTTGTAGGCTTGAGACGCGCTGGTAAATGCCACCGCGTGAATCTCCCCGCGCTCCAGAGCGCCAATCAAATCTATAAGCGGTTGCGTATTCTCCGGCAGCGCCCAGCGGTAAGTGGGAATTTCGATCACTGTCGCACCCCGGAGTTGCAGCGCCTTTTCAAGCTCGACATTAGTCTCGCCGTAACGCTGCACTACCACCCGCTCACCGCGTATCGGCACGGCATTGAGTGCATCCAGAACTTCGGCGGTGGTGTAAGGTTCTTCAGCGCTCAAATCGATGCGCACATTGCGCGAACGCAAAACCGCAGTAGGCTTGGGTCCGCGCACCACCACCGTGGTTTGCGCCAGCAGCTGCTGCAAGGTGTCAGTCAGCCCCAAGGAATCAGCGGCATTGAACAACGCTCTGGTGCCAACGCCGGTCTGGAAAATCACCGCCTTCGCCGGATTTTCCTGCCACTTGCGTATCAATCTGGCAATGTAGCCGGTATCGAGGTCCGGTACTTCGGATAAAGCCGGCGCTGAAAATGGTTTGCCGCCCTGCTTCACCACCATTTCGGCAAGCTGATCTTTAACCCTGGCTTCCAATAGCGCGATGGTTTTGCCCTTCATAAACTTAATAGTCCCGTTTTCAGAGTCTTAAGAGGGGTATGGCCAGCTTATCTATAAACAATATATACATTATAAACAATGTTATATCATAATATATTAATACTATACTTTAATAAATTACCGTTGTGATCTCCTCACCTTATATCCGAAAAACCTGATCGAGTATGAGAGTCACAAATTTTGCAATGCCTGGTTCCTTGGAAGCCCGCGACCCGGCGATGTTCAGCACTTTTATTGGATATCGCTTCAGGAATTCACGAACCAGCCTCACCGCATCAAGCTTGGGATGAATATGCAAACAGGGCTTACGCTGTTTAATACAAAATTCCTGTGTCAGTTTGGAGCCGCCTGTCAATTCGGATGCAAGCGAAAAAATCAGCGTGGCGTCGCTGTCGTACACATTCCATTCCGTGCGTTCAGCGTAATCCGAAGAAGGCGTTTCTGAAAGTTTGTAGTGGTCGGCCATCCGCCCATCTTCGGCTATCTTCCCCGCTGGACACCATCCCCCATGTGGAAAACCGTGCTTTATGGCCCAATTCAACGCGGCCTGGTCTGCACCCGTTTGTCCGCCAGAAATGATTTTAGGGGGGGTCAGATTAATGTTGGTAAGTACCGGTCAATTCAGCCCGCGCGAGTATATGGCCTTGCATTGCTTTCTCGAGCGCGGCCTTAGTCGGTGTGCCGAGGTCTGGGATAACGGTATCGAGCGCATAAAGCTTGTGAAAATAGCGATGACGACCGATCGGCGGACAAGGGCCGCCATACCCAGTGCGCTTCCAGTCATTCAAGCCTTGCAGTGTGCCTGCAGGTAGCTCTTTCACTGGAATCGCCTCCCGCAAACCAGTCGCTGCGGGAGGAATGTTGTAAAGCACCCAGTGCACCCATGTTAGTTTCGGTGCGGCTGGGTCAGGTGCATCGGGGTCATCCACAATTAGAGCCAGGCTCTTGGTTCCGTTAGGCAGCCCCGCCCACTTAAACGGCGGGGAAATATCCTCGCCGTCGCAAGTGTAGCGCCTGGGAATGGCGCCATTATTTGGAAAAGATGCAGACGTCAAGGTCATAGTCATTATCATATCCTCCATGCTTATGACAGATAAATCCGTTTCCGCCGCGCCCGTTGCGAAAACCGCGAAGCCCAGGAATGTCGCCGCAACAAGTATTGGAGCGCGAATGAATGATCGGATGAACATATGTGGACAGCAGAATGTACTTGAAATATAGCACGCC
>JAHFRG010000077.1 GCA_023258935.1 Betaproteobacteria bacterium | reverse complement strand
AGCATTATCAGGTTCATACCTTTTTTGACCCGCTGATTGCGGTTAAAACTTCCAATGCGGTTTATGGCAATCTGGCGCAGCCGAATCATTTCGCCGACTACACCTGCCTGGCTTTGGCTTCGCTGCTGTTTCTCTCCGCAAGCGGCAATCTGGCATGGGCAGTTACGGCTGTACTCGCTGTATTATTACTTTTTGTTCTGGCTTTGAGCGGCTCGCGCAGCCCCTGGCTTTATCTTTTTGCGCTGCTGGCGTTGTCAGCATGGTGGTATCAGCGAAATCAAAAGAACGCCGCACTGCTGATAGCCAGTATTGTGCTGATCCCCGGTTTCGCTTTGATGCAATGGGTGGCGCAATTGACCTGGTTTGCCGCTCCTGTCCCTGCCGTCACCTCCTTTCAAAGACTATTTGAGTTTGCCAGCGGCAGCATCCGCCTCGAGCTGTGGCGTGAAGCGTGGCATATCTTTTTGCAGTCTCCACTGCAGGGTGTGGGATGGGGTCAGTTCGCGTGGCAGCATTTCGAGTATGGGGTATTGTTCAAAAGCTCCGGCCTCAGCGGCTTGTACAATCATGCGCATAATATCGTCATGCAATTGCTGGCCGAAACCGGACTGATCGGTGCCGCGGTGGTAGTGGGGGGTGTGGCATTTTGGCTGCGTGATTTGAGGCGCATGGCTTTTGATATTTATCTTTGGTGGTTGCTGGGGCTGCTGGCCATCATCGGCATTCACAGCATGCTTGAATATCCCTTATGGTATTCGCATTTTCTCGGCATAGCCGCGCTGCTGCTGGGTCTGGGAGAAACGCGTTTCTTCCGCTTGGAACTGCAACGTGTGGGTAGAATCTGTTTCGCGTTGATGCTGGCTTTAGGTTGGATATCGGCAATCTCGCTGATTCACAGTTACCGAAACCTCGAGAAAACGCTCTTTGCCAAGGGCCTGGAAGACCTGGATGCAGCGGGACTCAGACAGTTCAACGAGGATCTGCTGCAAATTCACCGTACTTCCCTGCTTGCGCCTTACATAGAGCTGGCTTATACCGGCGCCATTGTGCTCGACAAGAATGACCTCTCGGACAAGCTTGAGCTGAACAGCCGGGTGATGCGTTTTGCTCCGGTCAGCATAGTGGTATATCAGCAGGCGATTTTGCTGGCGCTAAACGGTCAAGCGCAGGCGGCAACAGCGCAGCTCGAACGCGCCGCTATCGCTTATCCGAGGGAACTCGAAAACTTCACCGAGGTAATGCGCCGCATTTTAGCCCAACACCCCGCGGAATTTGAGCCTCTGCTAGAATTAGCTGAACTGAAACTCAAAGAATATGGAATTGCAGTTCGTACAAAATAACATCTGGCTGGTTCTGCTGGTTGTGGCAAGCGGAGCGATGTTGGTTTGGCCGATGATTTCGAGCCGCATTCAAGGCGGCAGCGAAGTGGGCACATTGGAAGCGGTTCAGCTCATCAACCGCCGCGACGCGCTGGTGCTGGATGTGCGTGACGGCAGTGATTTTGCAGCAGGGCATATTCCGAATGCGAAGCACGTTCCGCTGGCGCGGCTGGAACAGGGCATGCGTGAACTTGAGAAGTTCAAGACGCGGCCGGTCGTGGTGAGCTGCCGCGATGGCACGACATCCGCGAAAGCTTGCGCCCTGCTGCGCAAGAATGGTTTCAATGAGGTGTTCAGGCTGAAAGGCGGAATCGTATCGTGGGAACAGGCGAGCTTGCCGGTGGAGAAAGGTTCATGAGGTGTCTACGGTAAGCATGTACACGACCGGGATATGTCCTTTTTGCATGATGGCAGAGCGGCTGCTGCGCGCCAAAGGCGTATCACAGATTACCAAGATTCGTGTTGATCTCGAACCCGAAAAACGCCTCGAGATGATGCAAAAAACCGGCCGCCGCACCGTCCCGCAGATTTATATCGACGGCCATCACGTAGGTGGATACGAGGAGCTGGCGGCGCTGGAACACGCCGGCAAGTTGGGCGAATTGCTGTCCGGCAGAGGTAACACTTGATTTTTGACCAGAGGAACGCTCAATGAGCGAAAAACAGCAAGCGGTGTTTTCGATCGAGAAGCTCTACGTAAAAGATTTGTCTTTGGAGATTCCCAACGCGCCGCGCATTTTCCTCGAGCGCGAAGCGCCGCAAGTGGATGTGCAGCTTCACACTGAAGGTAATCCGATTGACGAGGGCATTTTTGAGGTAGTGCTGACCGTCACCATTACCGCCAAGCTAAAGGACAAAACCATGTTCCTGGCGGAGGCGGCGCAGGCGGGAATATTTCACATCCGCAATGTGGCAAAAGAGGAAATTGAGCCGATACTGGGTATTGCCTGCCCCAATATTCTTTTCCCCTACGCACGCGAAGTGATATCAGATATTGTGAGCCGTGCAGGTTTTCCGCCGGTGATATTGAACCCGGTGAATTTCGAAGCCCTGTATCAGCATCGCCGGCAACAGCCGCAGCCCAGCGTGGAAACCACGCACTGAGACCGCCTTGGACATGCTTCGTTGTCTGCTCACGTTTTCCCTCATGCTACTTGCGGCAGCGGTGTACGCTGCGGAGTTCCGTTCTGTTGCTGAAGACGCAGCAGTGCTGTATGACGCGCCTTCGCTCAAAGCCCAAAAGCTTTACCTGCTAGGCCGCGATTACCCGTTGGAAGTCGTGGTGGTGCTGGAAAACTGGATCAAGGTGCGCGATGCCAACGGAGAGCTTGCATGGGTGGAAAAAAAATCCTTGAGCGATAAGCGCAGCGTGATGGTCAAAGTACCGCTTGCTGATGTGCGTCAGTTGCCCAACGACAGCGCCGCGCCGGTGTTTCAGGCGGGGCAGTCGGTTCTGCTCGAACTCGTGGAATTCTCCGATCCGGGCTGGATCAAGGTGCGGCACCGCGACGGACAGAGCGGATATGTGCGCGTAAATCAGGTGTGGGGCGGATGAAAATCGCGGTACTGGGTGCCGGCGCCTGGGGCACGGCGCTGGCTATTACCCTGTCCTCGCGCCACAGCATCAGCTTGTGGGAACATGATGCCGGGCACTTTGCGCACCTCAGGGCTCACCGCGTCTCGCACTTCCTGCCGAAATTTTCCCTGCCGGAGCCGATTGAACTTCATTCGACCGTGAGCGACGCACTCGCGCACGCCGGGCTGGCGCTGGTTGCCGTGCCGACTCAGGGCTTGCGGCAGACTTTGCGCGAGATGAAGTCGAGCCGTGTGCCGGCAGTTTTAGCCTGCAAAGGTTTCGAACCCGGCGGCCATTTCCTGCCGCATCAGGTCGCCGAGCAGGAACTAGCGCCGGGTACCTCCTGCGCAATTTTGTCGGGGCCCAGCTTCGCCCTGGAAGTGGCGCAGGGCCTGCCTACGGCGCTTACCCTAGCTTCCACTGATAAGGTGTTTGCACAGGTCTCAGCAAAAGAACTGCACAGCCAGAAACTGCGCATTTACTCCAGCGATGACATGATTGGCGTCGCCGTCGGCGGAGCAGTCAAAAACGTGATGGCCATAGCTGCGGGAATCGCCGACGGCATGGGTTTGGGTCACAACGCCAGGGCTGCTCTGATCACACGAGGATTAGCGGAAATTACAAGGCTGGGCATGAAAATGGGCGGCAGACCGGAAACTTTCATGGGCCTGGCCTGCGCTGGCGATCTGATTCTTACTTGCACCGGCGATCTTTCGCGCAACCGAAAAGTCGGGTTGATGCTGGCCGCCGGACAACCCCTGTCGCAGATACTCGCCGACCTCGGTCATGTGGCGGAAGGCGTGACCACTGCGCGCGAAGTGCAGCGGATTGCAGGTGAACTGAAAGTAGAGATACCCATTACCCGCGCTGTAAACCAAGTCTTGTACGAGAACGTTCCTGCGAAAGCCGCGCTGCAAGAGCTGCTCAACCGTGATCCTAAAGCTGAAAGTTACTGACCTCCTTTAAAACCTGCCTGTCGCCACGCTTCGTAAATCACCACCGCAGCGGCATTCGCCAGATTCAGGCTGCGGTTTTGCGGAAGCATTGGCAGCCGGATGCGGTATTGTTCCGGAAAACTTTCCAGGAGGGATGACGGCAATCCTCGTGTTTCCGAACCGAAAACAAATACGTCGTCTGAATTGAAAGTAACTTCGTCGTAACGCTGCTTGCCGCGGGTGGTGACGGCAAACAGGCGGCGCCCGGGAAAGTGCGCTTTGCAGCTTTCCCAGTTTTCATGAATCGTGATATGTGCAAATTCATGATAATCCAGGCCAGCGCGTTGCAATTCTCTGTCATTCAGTCTGAACCCCAGCGGCTTGACCAGATGCAAAGATACCCCGGTATTTGCACACAGGCGGATAATGTTTCCGGTATTCGGGGGAATTTCAGGCTGATACAGGATTAAATCGAACATATAGCTTGTATCATACATAGGGAACCTCTAATTAAGTCCTCCGCGTGACGCGTTGCGGGTGAGAAACGGTCTCGAATGCAAGGCGCAAGGGCGAAGCGCTACTGAGTAGTAACGCAAGCCCGAGCAACGCCGCAGGCGACCGTTTATTCGCCGCAACCCTCATAGGACGGGGGCTGCCGCGACACGGTCAGCGAAGCTGAAGGAACCTCTGATCAAGCCCACGCGGTTGCGACGGCAGCTTGCGCCCCTTCCCGCTCCACGCTCGCGCGAGTCCGAGTCCGGGGCGCCCGGCCGCCGGGCTTTGTCGCTCGTCGCTTATTGGGCAACCACCCAACGGCGCTCCTCGCTTCGTGCCCGACATCCGGAAAGCACACCGTCGCGCACGTGTAGGGCATAATTAGAGGTTCCATTGCTTGTATCATAAAAGAAAAAAAGTTAATTTAGCATTTCAATGGGATGGGGTATGCTTGTTACAAAGCGCTCTAAATTATAGCGAGGCATTTTATGGCAAGGCCTGAAAGAATCCGTATAGGTGAAATCCTGGTATTGCTCAAGCTGGTCACGCAGGAGCAGGTAAAACTTGCGCTTGATCAGCAAAAAAACAGCGGGCGAAAACTGGGGCGGATTTTAATGGAGAACGGCGTTGTCACCGAACAGCAGATTTCAGAAGCGCTCGCCAAGCAGCTCAATATCCCCTATATCAACCTCAAACAATACAACATCAACCCCGACACGGTACGCAAGTTGCCTGGACTACAGGCGCGCCGCCTGCGGGCACTCGTATTGGAAGACCGAAAATCAACTTACCTGGTGGGCATGGTCGATCCCACCGATTTGCTTGCCTACGATGAGTTATCGCGCCTGTTAAAGCGTAATCTTGAACTCGCGGTGGTGACCGAAGGCATGCTGCTGGAAGTGATAGGCCGAATATACCGGCGCACCGAGGAAATCAGCGGACTGGCGCGGGAACTGGAACAGGACCTGGGTAGCACATATATTGACTTCGGCGCCCTCACTGCCAGCCTCGGCGCGGAAGATGCACCGGTGGTTAAGCTGCTGCAATCGGTGTTTGAGGATGCAACGCAGGTGGGTACCTCCGACGTCCATATCGAGCCCCAGGAACGCTCGCTGAGAATTCGTTTCCGCATGGATGGCGTCCTGCACACGCAAACCGAAGCGGACAGCAAAATCGCGCCGTCTTTGGTGCTGCGGTTGAAGCTCATGGCGGGGCTTGACATTGCGGAAAAGCGCATGCCGCAAGATGGCAGGTTCAATGTCAAGGTACGTGACCTGCCGGTAGATGTACGCATCTCTACCATGCCCACCCAATACGGTGAGTCGGTGGTGATGCGTTTGCTGAACCAGGCTGGCGGAATGCTCGGGCTTGACCGTATCGGCATGCCGAAAGACATGCTGGCGAAATACCTCTCCATCATCCGGCGCACCAACGGTATGATCCTGGTGACTGGGCCGACTGGGAGCGGAAAAACTACGACACTATATGCCTCGCTTGCCGAACTCAATACGCCCGACAAGAAGATCATCACTGTTGAAGACCCGGTCGAGTACCGGCTTCCCGGCATCAACCAGACTCAGATCAACGAAAAAATTGATCTCACTTTTTCCCGCGTGCTGCGTTCAGCACTGCGCCAGGATCCGGACATCATTCTGGTGGGGGAAATGCGCGACTCAGAAACCGCGCAGATCGGCCTGCGCGCAGCGATTACCGGACACATGGTGTTTTCCACACTGCACACCAAGGACGCCGTGAGCACGCCTATCCGCTTGATTGACATGGATACGCCGAGATACATGGTGGCGACATCGCTGCAAGCGGTGCTGGCCCAGCGTTTGGTGCGGGTTATATGCGAAAGCTGCACCGAGCCGTACGTGCCTGATTCGCACGAGACCGCCTGGCTTACCCACGAGCTGGGCGACAAACTCGGGCAGTACAAGTTTGCCCGGGGTCGTGGCTGCTCTCATTGCAATGGCACTGGGTATCATGGACGAATTGCAGTGTATGAAATGCTGGAAATGACCCCGCCCCTGGTTAAAGCCGCCAGCCACGAAGATCCGAGCCGCTTTATCCATACCGCCCACCAGCAGATGGCAGGGAAAACGCTGCGGCATCATGCGCTAGACCAGGTTTTAGCAGGCAAGACCACCGTCTCCGAAGTGATGAGCATAACCAGCCAAGTGGAAGACTGAACTGATGCCGTATTTTGCCTACAAGGGACGCAACGCACGTCTCGAACTGGTGCGGGGCAGGCAGGAAAGCACCAACAGCGCTGCGGTAGCCGACCAATTGTTGAATACTGGAATAACCCCCGTAGATATTAATCCTGCTGGTGAACCTGTCTCGCAGGAAGTCACAAAATGGTTGTCGCGCACGTTCGCCGAAAAGGTGAAGCCCGTTGATCTGCTGCTATTCACCCGTCAGATGTACACCCTGCTCAAGGCGGGCGTGCCTATGCTTAAGTCTTTGTCGGGTTTGCAGGAATCCATGCAAAACCGCCAGTTCGCCGCGGTGCTGAAGGATCTCCGTGAAAGCCTCGATAGCGGGCGTGAACTCAGTGTGTCATTGAGCCGCTACCCCAAAATATTTTCGGTGTTTTATGTCAGCATGGTGCGGGTGGGCGAGATCACCGGTACGCTGGAGGAAATATTTCTCCGGCTCTTTCACTACCTGGAGTTTGAGAGTGAAATGAGCGGGCGCATCAAATCAGCCTTGCGTTACCCGATGTTTGTAATCATCACCATGGGAGTGGCACTGGTGGTGATTAACCTCTTCGTCATTCCCGCCTTTGCCGGGATTTATAAGGGGTTCAAAACCGAGTTACCCATCATGACGAAGATATTAATCGGTTTTTCTAATTTCATGGTGCACTACTGGCCGCTACTGCTTGTGATTTTGGTTTTAACTGTAATCGGGGCTCGGTCATATTTGGCTACACGCGGTGGAAAATATCAATGGGACAAGCTCAAGCTGCGACTCCCGATTGCCGGCCCAATCATGCTCAAAGGGACGCTGGCGCGCTTTGCCCGCAGCTTCGCGCTCGCATTCAAAAGCGGAGTTCCGGTGGTGGAGGGTTTACACGTGGTGGCGCAAGTGGTGAATAACGATT
>JAHFRG010000076.1 GCA_023258935.1 Betaproteobacteria bacterium | reverse complement strand
CCATTATTTCGAAAAATCTGCACAACTTTTTCGGACCCCTGTTCATCTTCTGTGTGGCGGCGACGTTTGTGACCTTCTTCAAGGATAATATTTGGAAAGCGTATGATTTCATGTGGTTCAAGAAAGCGGGCGGAATGTTTACCAAGGAGCACGTGCCTTCCGGCCGCTTCAATGCCGGCGAGAAGGGGTGGTTCTGGGGTGGTGTTTTTTTGTTGAGCATCATCATCGCAGTGACCGGGCTTATCCTGGACTTCCCGAACTTCGAGCAAGGGCGCGCAATGATGCAGCAGGCCAACGTGATTCATGCGGTTTTTGCAGTAATCTACATTGCCGCTTCGCTGGGGCACATCTACATGGGTACGCTGGGAGTGGAAGGCGCTTACCAATCGATGCGAAACGGCACAGTTGACGAGACTTGGGCCAAGGAGCATCACGAACTCTGGTACAACGACATCAAATCCGGCAAGAGCGCCCAAAAACCAATAAGTGCGGCGGATGCTGCGCAGGCCAGGCCGTAATTATTTTATCGGAGGAAATAATGAGAAAACCAGCTGAAGCAATCATCTGTGGCTTGGCATTGTTATTCTTGAGCGCAGGTTTGACTTATGCCAAGCTGCCCCCGCCTTCGGAAGAAGCAAAAGCCAAGGCGGATGAAGCCAAAGCCAAGGCCGATTACGGCGACAAGGTTTCGGCTTACAAGTTATGTTTGGCTCAGAACCGCGTTGCCGAGAACTATCTAAAAGCAAAGGACCAGAAGCCTCAGTTAACTGCCTGCCAGGATCCGGGGCCGTTCGGTGCGCCGACGCCGACACCGGCGCCAGCAGCGACGGCAACCACGCCTGAAAAGAAGAAGTAAACGCGCAACAAAATTGATTTCAAAAAGCCCGGGTGATCCGGGCTTTTTATTTACCTTCAATCTATACCAGACCGTCGAGGACTTGCACTTCAACCAGAGTACCAGGTGCGACATTGCCCTGTGTTTCAGGCAGGATGATGAAGCAGTTCGCTTCGGACATCGAGCGCAAGATTCCCGAGCCCTGTTCACCAGTTACGCGTACGCTCCAGGCGCCATTGGCGTCTTGGCTTAATATGCCGCGCTGGAATTCGGTGCGGCCGGGAGCTTTTTTGAGAGCGCTGGCGCAGGTCGCTTTGAGTACCGGCAAAGCAATATCTTCTTTGCGCCCCATCAGTATCAAAAGCGCGTCGCGGACAAATTGATAAAAAGTCACCATCACTGAGACTGGATTGCCCGGCAACCCGAAAAAGTGGCTTTTGCCGATTTTACCGTAAGCCAGCGGCCGCCCCGGTTTCATGGCGATTTTCCAGAACACCACTTCGCCCAGACGGCTGAGCAGCTCTTTGATGTAGTCCGCTTCTCCCACGGAGACGCCGCCGCTGGTTATCACTGCATCCGCTGTGGCTGCTGCTTCGATGAGCGCTCGTTCCAGGCTGGCCGGGTCGTCTTTGACCACACCCATATCCAGCACCTCCGCTCCCAAGCGGTTCAACATGCCGTAAATGGTATAACGGTTGCTGTCGTAGATCTGGCCTTCTTCCAGCGGACTGCCAACTGAGCGCAGTTCATCGCCTGTAGAAAAGAACGCAACGCGCAGTCGCCGCCGCACTGTAATTTCCGCGATTCCTAGCGAAGCCATAAGGCCAAGCTCGGCAGGGCGGATGTGTTTTCCGGTTTTAAGCACGACCTGTCCGATGGCGAGATCTTCACCTGCCTGGCGGATGTTCTGTCCCTGCTTATGCGCTCCGCCGAAGCGGATATTTTGGCCGTCAGCGCTTGCATGCTCCTGCATGATGACGGTGTCGGTTCTTTCCGGCAGCACCGCACCGGTCATGATGCGAACGCATTGTTTGTCGCCGACTTTGCCTTGGAATGGTTTTCCCGCAAGCGCGGTGCCTATCATGCGCAAGACCGTTTCGCCGTGTGCATTTAGGTCTTTGAAACGCACCGCATAGCCGTCCATTGCCGAATTGACATGAGAAGGAACATTGATGGGGGAAATAATATCCTCTGCCAATACCCGCCCAAGCGCGGCGCGGATGTTTACTTTCTCCGTGCCGGCAATTGGAGTGAGATAAGCTTGAATGATTTCCCGTGCTTTCGCGACCGGCATGGAATCCGGATCGTAATCGTCCGCGCAACTCATTTCACGCAGGGATTTGGCTGTCATATCATAAAATCGCTTGATGGTTTGCTATGAACTCATCCTTGCAGGAGGAGCCAGCATGGAGCAGACGGAAGACGAGAATGCGAGCGGCTATCCCCCCGTGATAGACATGAAGCGGACGATTTTGGGTGTGGGGAGATAGACGTTGAAGTCATGGCCTTTGGGTTTAATACCCATTGCCTCGATAATGCTCTTGCGCAAAGGTGCGTCATCCTCCGGGTAGGCGCGCAATACCGGCAGCAGAGACACTGCGTCATTTTGTCCCAAACACGGATAGAGTTCCCCGGTACAGGTAATGCGCACACGATTGCAAGACTCACAGAAGTTATGCGAATGCGGCGAGATGAAACCTACCTTGGTTTTTGCCCCTGGAATACGCCAGTAGCGCGCAGGCCCACCGGTGGTTTCTGCTGAACTCACAAGATTAAAGCGTTCCTGCAATAAAGGCAGCGCCTCATCCTGACTGAAATAGGTATTGGCGCGTACATGATCCACTTCCCCTAAGGGCATCTCCTCGATAAACGAGATATCGAGTTCCTGATCAAGCGCAAACTGCACCAAATCCACCAGTTCATCACCATTGACGCCCCGCAGCATTACGCAATTGAGCTTGATACCCGCAAAGCCTGCACTTTGTGCAGAATGAATCCCGCGCAAAACCTTGGACAGATCGCCTACCCGGGTCAGTGCCTTAAACCGCTCAGGATTCAGGCTATCCAGACTGATGTTCACGCGTTTGACTCCTGCCGCACGTATGTCTTTGGCCATTTTCTCGAGCTGCGAGCCGTTGGTGGTTAAAACCAGCTCTTTTAAGCCTTCTAGCGCCCCCAGTTGCTCAAGCAACCACAATATGTTCTTCCTGACTAAAGGCTCACCTCCGGTTATTCTGATTTTGGTGACACCTAGGCCAACAAAGGTACGGGCTAGCCGCAAGCACTCTTCCAGCGATAACACTTGTTCGCGGGGCAGAAAGGTCATCTCTTCGGCCATGCAATAGCTGCAGCGGAAATCACAGCGGTCGGTTACTGAGAGCCTGATGTAACTGACGCTGCGACCGTATTTGTCAACTAATTGCGAGGAGGTGGATGCCATTGGCATTTGACTGTAGATGATGGTTGAATTGTAAGCGATAAGCTGTGTTAACGCCATAGCCAAATGGCTAACGGTCAGGGTTTAGCAAAGCGTCAAAAGCGGCATGGCAGGCCGGTATTAAAACCGCTTTATCTGTAGTGGGTTATCATATTGCAGTTGTTTGATTTTGCAATAGAAGGCGCTGTTTTTTTATAGGAATTAGACCATTTGGAACCACCCAAAACAGAATACCCGCATTCATCTGTTGGTTTACTAGCATCAAACAATAAAGGCGCAAGTTTAAATATGCAGACGACTTCAAAAGTGCTAGCATAAAACATAATTTTTTTTCATCTCAACCGTAAAATTCCAGAGAGGATTCAATGCAAAGGTCGCTGCTTATTAACCCCGATATATGTACCGGCTGCCTGCAGTGTGAAATGGCCTGTTCGTTCGAACATTTCGGGATGATCAATCCCTCCAAATCGGTCATCAAGGTTTTCGAATTCCATCACGACGGCAGGAAAGTCCCCTATACCTGTACTCAGTGCGCTGAAGCATGGTGCCTCCACGCTTGCCCGGTTGAAGCCATCGTCATAAACAAGGAAACCGGCGCGAAAGTTATCCTGGAAGATGTTTGCGTCGGCTGTAAAGTCTGCACCATCGCCTGTCCATTTGGCACGGTCAACTACAACCACGATAGCGGCAAGGTCATGAAATGCGATCTGTGCGGCGGCGATCCCGCTTGTGCACTGGCCTGTCCCACCGGCGCCATCACTTATGTGGATTCCGACTGGACCGGTTTGGAAAGAATGCGCCAGTGGGCTGCTAAAACAGACTCGCGCCCCAAAGCGCAGGCGTGATACAAGGAGAAATATATGGCATGGCATAAACAAGTTTTACGGGTGAACCTGAGCAAAGGCACCTGCAAGGCAGAACCGCTCAATATGAAATGGGTGCAGGATTATCTGGGCCAGCGCGGCCTGGCCACCAAGTATCTGGTGGAGGAAATCGATCCCAAGGTGGATCCGTTGTCCCCGGACAACAAAATGATTTTCGTCACAGGCCCATTGACAGGAACCATGGCTTCCACCGGCGGCCGCTATTCGGTGGTTACCAAAGGCCCGCTTACCGGCGCGGTTGCCTGTTCCAATTCAGGCGGCTATTTCGGCGCGGAACTCAAAATGGCCGGCTGGGACATGATCATCTTCGAGGGCAAATCGCCCAAACCGGTGTATTTGCTTATCCAAAACGAAAAGGCCGAATTGTTGCCTGCTGAAAATTTCATCTGGGGCAAATCGACTTGGGATACCGAAGAACTCCTCAAGAAAAAACACCAGGACCCGCTGATTCGCGTATCTTCCATCGGGCGCGCAGGCGAAAATAAAGTTCTTTTCGCCGCGATTGTGAACGATTTGCACCGCGCGGCAGGGCGTTCCGGCGTAGGTGCGGTGATGGGATCGAAAAACCTCAAAGCGGTCGCTGTGCGCGGCACCAAGGGTGTGACTGTCGCCAATCCGAAAGAATTCATGAAAGCGACGATAGCGGCGAAAAAAGTGCTTGCCGACAGCGCGGTGACAGGGCAAGGGCTACCAAAATTTGGAACCCAGGTGTTGATGAACGTCATCAACGAAATCGGCGCCTCGCCGACTCGCAACCATCGCGATGTGCAGTTTGAAGGCGCGAGCAAAATATCCGCTGAGGCGATGCATGAGAAGCGCCCAACCGACGGCAAAGCCAATCTGGTGACCAACCAGGCTTGTTTCGGGTGCACCATCGCTTGCGGACGCATCTCGAAGATCGACGAGACTCACTGGACGGTGAAGAACAAACCCGAATACTGGGGTGCTTCAGGTGGGCTGGAATACGAAGCAGCTTGGGCATTGGGCAATGACAACGGTGTCGACGACCTGGAAGCGCTGACCTACGCCAACTTTATCTGTAATGAGGACGGCATGGACCCGATTACCTTCGGAGCCACTGTAGCCGCGGCGATGGAGCTGTACGAAATGGGCGTGATTACCGAAAAAGACACCGGCATTAAAGCGCCCTTCGGCTCCGCCGAAGCGTTGTGCAAGTTCACCGAATGGACTGCTCACGGCGAAGGCTTCGGAAAGATTTTGGGTCTGGGTTCGAAACGCATGTGCGAAAAATACGGCCATCCTGAACTCTCGATGACGGTTAAAGGACAGGAGTTCCCGGCTTATGATTCGCGCGGTATCCAGGGCATGGGTTTGGCTTACGCCACTTCCAACCGCGGCGCCTGCCACCTGCGTGGCTACACCGTGGCTTCCGAAGTAATGGGCATCCCGGTAAAAACCGATCCCCTCACCACTGACGGCAAAGCGGGACTTGTTAAAGCTTTTCAGGATGCGACTGCGGTGGTGGACTCTACAGGGCTTTGCGTATTTACTACCTTTGCTTGGACCTTGAACGATATTCAACCGCAGCTTCAGACCGCATGCGAGGGCGACTGGTCTTTGGAGAAACTGAATCTGGTCGGAGAGCGCATCTGGAACATGGAGCGCGAATTCAACAACGCGGCAGGCTTTACAGCAAAGGACGATACGCTGCCGAAACGCCTGCTGACTGAAGCCGCCAAGACCGGTCCCGCCAAAGGTAAGGTGAACGAGCTTGGCAAGATGCTGCCTGAATATTATAAACTGCGCGGCTGGACCCCTGACGGTGTGCCGACCAAGGAAACAAGACAAAGATTGGGTCTGTAAGTTTCGCCCGGTTTAGAGGGTTAAGGGGAAAATATACATGTATTTTCCCCTTTTAATTTCAGAATAACGGAGGAAGCTAAATGAATTACGTGATTATCGGCAACGGGCCTGCCGGTGTTATCGCTGCGGAAACCCTGCGCCAAAGCGATCCGCAGGACAGCATAGTACTCATTGGTGATGAGCTGGAGCCGCCGTATTCGCGTATGGCGATTCCTTATTTGCTGATGGGCGACATCCAGGAAGCCGGAACCTATTTACGCAAGGATGCGAATCACTTCCGAAATCTTAATATTGAATTGCTTGTCGCCAGAGCGGACAAAGTTGACCCCACAAACAAGAAAGTGTTTTTGAATAACGGCAAAACTGTGAATTACGACAAGCTGCTGATCGCCAGTGGTTCCAGACCGGTTGCGCCTCCGATTACGGGAATGAATCTGCCCGGAATTTACCCGTGTTGGACAATGGAGGACTCGCGTCACATCATGAAGCTGGCCAAGAAAGGCGCACGCGTGCTGCAAATGGGCGCTGGCTTTATCGGCTGTATCATACTGGAAGCGCTGGCTTCACGCGGCGTGGAGCTTATCGTGGTGGAAATGGGTAACCGCATGGTGCCGCGCATGATGACAGAAGGGGCGGGCGGGCTTATCAAAAAGTGGTGTGAGAAAAAAGGCGTGAAAGTCTTTACTTCCACCAAGGTCGAAGCGATTGAAAAATCCGGGAACTCCGCCAACCCACTCAAGGTAAAGCTGAGCAACGGCGAATCATTGACCGTGGGTCTCGTCATCAGCGCAACCGGAGTACGCCCGAACACCGAATTCCTAAAAGGCAGCGGAATCGTCACGGACGTGGGGATCAAAGTGGATGAGACGATGCAGACTAACGTGCCAGGCGTTTATGCTGCAGGAGATGTGGCGCAAGCACAGGAGTTTTATACCGGTGCACAAATGGTGAATGCGATTCAGCCAAATGCCGCTGACCAGGCGCGCATTGCCGCGCTCAACATGGCGGGTAAATCCGCCCGTTCGCAAGGCACGATGGCAATCAACGTGCTGAATACGCTGGGGCTGATTTCATCCTCCTTCGGGCAATGGATGGGAGTAGCAGGAGGTGACCATACTGAACTGGTAGATGAGGATAATTTCCGTTACATGCACCTGGAATTCAAGGATGATATTCTCGTTGGCGCCACCAGCCTGGGGCTCACTCAGCATGTGGGGGTCATCCGTGGTCTTATTCAGGGTAAAATACGCCTTGGAGAGTGGAAAGATCTCTTGCTCAAGGATCCTACGCGTATCATGGAAGCGTATCTGGCGCGCACTCAGGGATCAAATTTCAAATTTGCTGCATGAAAATCAAATTCAAGCTGTTTGCCACCCTTGCCGATTACCTGCCGCAGCCTTCCAGAACTAATTCCGTAGAACTCGAGGTCGCAGCAGATTCGACTATCCAATCGGTAATTGATCAGTTCCAGCTCCCGAGCAAGCTGGTGCATCTTGTCTTGGTTAACGGTGTTTATATCTATCCGTCCGCCCGCATCACCACGGAGTTAAAAGAAGGGGATGTGCTGG
>JAHFRG010000075.1 GCA_023258935.1 Betaproteobacteria bacterium | reverse complement strand
CTGGTCGGGGCGGTGAGATTCGAACTCACGACCACTTGCACCCCATGCAAGTACGCTACCAGGCTGCGCTACGCCCCGAATCGAAAAATTATACCAGAATTAGTGCTGCAGAATTTCGAGTACGCTCTTGATTTCGCGGCGCATCAAAGCGAAGTCGAATTTTCCAGGCGTGGCGGGTTTTTCAGGAAGGACCACTGCTTCGTCGAGGCGGCTGCGCGCGCCGTTGATGGTGAAGCCCTGCTCGTACAGCAGCTCGCGGATGCGGCGGATCAGCAACACTTCATGATGTTGGTAGTAGCGCCGGTTGCCTCGGCGCTTGACCGGCTTGAGCTGGGTGAACTCCTGCTCCCAATAGCGCAGAACGTGAGGCTTGACGCCGCACAATTCGCTCACTTCACCGATGGTAAAGTAACGCTTCGCCGGAATCGGCGGAAGCGTTTCCTTACGATTTGCTTCCATGGTAGCTTTTTTCCACCAGCGCTTTGAGCTTCTGGCTGGCGTGGAAAGTCACCACGCGCCGCGCGGTGATGGGGATTTCCTCCCCGGTCTTGGGATTTCTGCCCGGTCGCTGCGGCTTGTCGCGCAACTGGAAATTGCCGAAACCGGATAGCTTCACGCTTTCCCCTTTTTCCAATGCGGCGCGCACCTCCTCAAAAAATGATTCCACCATGTCCTTGGCTTCCCGCTTGTTGAGGCCGACTTTTTCAAACAGCAAATCAGCCAGTTCGGCTTTAGTTAGTGTCATGGCTTCCCCCTAGGTACGTAATTTGGCTTGGTATTGTTGCTGCAGAATTTGAACCAGTTGCGCGATGGCCGCCTCAACCTCGGCATCGGTCATTGTTTTTTGAGTATCTTGCAATAATAAGCGGAATGCAAGGCTTTTTTTACCAGAATCAACGCCTTTGCCTTGGTATAGGTCAAACAATGCGATTTCGATAACCTGGGGCGGCTTTTTGGTGCGCAAATCCTCCAAAATGGCCTGCACGCTTAAGCTCGCATCCACTATTACCGCAATATCGCGCCGCACAAGCGGAAATTTTGACACTTCCACGGTCTGCGGCAACGCACGGGCGGTGAGCGCCTCCAGTTCCACCTCAAACAGCAGGGGCGCATGTGGCAACTGGTACTTTTGCTGCCATCTGGGATGGAGTTCTCCCAGCCACCCAACGGATTTATCGCCCAACCATATTTGCGACGATTTTCCATGATGCAGCGCCGTGTGCTCAGCTTTAACAAAACGCGGGCTAACAGGCCAGAACAGGGCTTCAATGTCGCTTTTGATATCGAAAAAATCCACCGGGCGCGCGGGGACACCCCATTGCTCGGGAAGGCTATCACCGTAGGCAAGTCCACCAAGCTTTTCGGGCTGTGCGTAATTACCGTTGGCAGCAGCAAAACAACGCCCGATTTCAAAAAGACGTATGCGCGGCAGCTTGTGGCTGAGATTGAAACGCAGGCAGTCGATCAGGCTGCCCGCCAGGCTTGAGCGCATTACACTCAGGTGGCCGGCTAGCGGGTTTTTGAGCCGTACCGGGTCGGTATTGCCGGAGAAATCCTGCTCCCATTGCGCATCCACAAAACTGTAGCTGATGATTTCCTGGTAATCGCGTGCAACCAGAATACCGCGCAGCGCAGCGACATCGCGGCGAATCTCGGAATCAGGAAGCATGTTCTGCACGGCTTTGGGCAAAGTCGCTGGAATGGCTTCGTAACCGTGTATCCTGGCCAGTTCTTCGATTAAATCTTCCTCAATGGCCAGATCAAAGCGGTAGCTGTGCGGTGTCACGTAAAACGCCTCGTGATCCTCTGCAAAACTGAATTGCAATCTTCGCAACAAGCTGCCTACCTGCTCTTTACCCAGCTTGATACCCAGAACTCGCTGCGCGCGCGCCACTCTCAGCTGTATCGGGTCGCGCTTGGGCAAAGCATGACAGGCTTCGGCTACCGGCCCTGCTTTTCCGCCGCAAATCTGCAATATCAATTGCGTTGTGCGTTCCAGCGCATCGCGGGTCATAGCAAAATCCACGCCGCGCTCAAAACGCTGCGAAGAGTCGGTGGCAAAACCCAAAATACGCGGTTTTCCCGCGATCGCTTCGGGGCTGAAGAATGCGCTCTCAAGGAACATGTCGCGCGTCTGCGCGCTGACCGCGCTTTCCCGCCCGCCCATAATGCCGGCCAGCGCCAACGGCTTTGCGTCGTCGGCTATTACCAGCAGCCCCGGCATCAGCGGCAGTTTTTTGTCGTTGAGGAGCAGCAGCTCCTCGCCCTTGCGCGCATAACGCACAGTGATGTCTCCCTTGATATTTGCGAGATCAAAGGCGTGTAACGGCTGGCCCAGTTCCAGCATCACGTAGTTAGTTATATCCACGATAACGCTCAAGCTCCTCACGCCGCTGCGCTCCAGCCTGCGCACCATCCATGAAGGTGTCGCGGCAGCCGGGTTGACGCCGCGCACCACCCTGCCGCAGTAACGCGGGCAGGCTTCAGGCTCATCCACTTTCACTTGTAGGCAGTCGTTGATTTCCACCGGGGAAGGTGTGACGTGCTCGATTTTCAGGCTGGTTGCCGTAATTGCCGCGGCTTCGCGCGCCACGCCAGCAACACTTAAGCAGTCGGCCCGGTTAGGAGTAAGTTTGAGCGTGAATATTTTGTCATCAAGCTCGAGGTATTGGCGAATATCCGTGCCTATTGGCGCATCTTCAGGCAGCGCGAGCAGCCCCGAGCTTTCTCCGGGCAGGCCCAATTCGCGTGCCGAACAGAGCATGCCTGAGGATTCCGCACCCCGCACCCTGGTTTTTTTGATGGTGAGGCCCGGAAGCCGAGCGCCCTCCAGCGCGCAAGGGGCTTTCATTCCCGCTTTCACATTAGGCGCGCCGCACACAATGCTAAGCGCGGGACCGGCACCCACGTTGACTTCGCAAAGGTTCAGCCGGTCGGCATCGGCATGCTTTTTGACCGACATTACTTGCCCCACCACCACCTTGTCGAAAGCCGGCGCGGCGGGCTCCAACGCCTCCACTTCCACTCCCGACATGGTTAGCAGCTCGGCGAGCTCGGCGCTTGCGAGCGGCGGATTCACAAAAGTACGCAGCCAGTTTTCAGAGAATTTCATAAAACAACAACCGCCGATAAACGCCGATGGACGCCAATAAAATCACAAAAATATCTGCGTTTATCTGCGTTCATCAGCGGTTTCAATTGAATTGCTTTAAAAATCTTAGCCAGTCTTCGTAAAATTTCATAAAACCACGACCGCCGATCAACGCCGATAGGCGCCGATAAAACTAAAATAAGATCTGCGTTTATCTGCGTTCATCTGCGGTTTCAATTGAACTGCCTTAAAAACCTTAAATCGTTCTCGAAGAACAATCGCAAATCTTTTACACCATAGCGCAGCATGGCCAGCCGGTCGGGGCCCAAACCGAAAGCGAATCCCTGATATTTTTCACTGTCGATATTGACGTATTTAAATACATTGGGGTGCACCATTCCGCATCCGCCTACTTCCAGCCAGCCTTCGCCAAAACTCATGTCAACTTCGGCGGAAGGCTCGGTGAATGGGAAAAACGACGGCCGGAAGCGAACCTTGAGATCCTCGCGCTCAAAAAATCTCAGCAGGAATTCGCTTACCACGCCTTTTAAATCGGAAAAACTCACCTGCTCATCCACCCATAGCCCCTCGATTTGATGGAACATCGGCGAATGGGTGGCGTCCAAATCCACGCGGTAGACACGTCCCGGGGCAATGATTTTGAGCGGCGGCTTGTGTTTTTCCATATAGCGGATCTGGATCGGCGAGGTATGCGTTCTAAGTAGGTGTTTGCCGTCATCCAGATAAAACGTGTCATGCATGGAGCGCGCCGGATGATTTTCCGGCTGGTTAAGCGCGGTAAAATTGTAATAATCAGTTTCGATTTCCGGCCCTTCAGCAATCATGAATCCCATCGACTTGAACAGCGTCTCGATGCGCTCCAGCGTGCGTGTCACCGGATGCAAACCCCCCACCCCCAGACCGCGGCCGGGGAGCGTCACATCCAGTGCATCCTGCGCAAGCTGAGCTTCCAGCTTGCGCGCTTTGAGCGCGTTCCTCCTGTCTTCCAGCGCCGCTTCCAGGGTTTCCTTGGCCTGATTGATGCGCTGGCCTTCCGCCGGCCGTTGTTTAGCCGGAAGCTTGCCCAGGCCTTTTAACAGCCCGGTCAGCACGCCGGACTTGCCGAGATAGTGCGACTTCACCTGCTCAAGCGTAGCGGCATCTTCCGTGCGCTTAAATTGCGCTAATGCTTCCTGGAGAATGGCGTCAAGATTCTGCATGTTAATGATTGCAGCAGGAGGCCGGCGCTACTGTTAGCTCGCCGGATATCAGGTGCGCTGGCTGGCTTTTGCCTGTTCTGCTATTTTGGCAAATGCCGGCTTGTCGAACACCGCGATATCGGCAAGCACCTTGCGATCCACTTGTATCGCGGCCTTCTTCAAACCGTTCATGAACACGCTATAGGACATTCCGCATTCGCGCGCCGCGGCATTGATGCGCGCAATCCACAACGAGCGGAACTGGCGCTTGCGGTTACGGCGGTCGCGGTAGGCATACTGGCCGGCCTTCATCACCGCTTCTTTGGCAACACGGTAAACGTTCTTGCGGCGGCCGCGGTAACCCTTGGCCTTGGCGAACAATTTTTTGTGGCGTGCGCGCGCCGGTACGCCTCGTTTGACTCTTGGCATGGGTTTTCCTTAACTGTAGGGCAACATGGCGCGCACTGACGCCTGATCGCTGGAATGCACGCTGGTGCTGCCGCGCAACTGGCGTTTATTCTTGGTGGTTCTCTTGGTCAGAATGTGGCGCTTGAACGCCTGCGAGCGCTTGAGGCTGCCGCTTCCGCGCACTTTAAAGCGCTTGGCGGCCGCTTTTTTGGTCTTCATTTTGGGCATGACTACTCCTGTTTTAATATGGCGCTGGGTGGCCCCTGGCGGGGACGCTTGATGACCCGGACACCACTTGTTTAAAAACGGTGGAAGGTGAAGGGTGAAACGTGATCCCCCTCACCCTAACCCTCTCCCCCAGTCATGGGGGAGAGGGTGTTCACTCGTTCACTGTTTACTTCTTCTTTGGCGACAGCACCATCACCATCTGCCGCCCCTCCATTTTGGGAAATTGCTCGACCACACCGTAGCTGTCGAGATCCGCCTGCACGCGCTGCAAAAGCCGAACGCCGAATTCCTGGTGCGCCATCTCGCGGCCGCGGAAGCGCAGCGTTACTTTAGTCTTGTCCCCTTCTTCGAGAAAACGTATCAGGTTGCGGAGCTTGATCTGGTAGTCGCCTTCGTTGGTGCCGGGGCGAAACTTGATTTCCTTGACCTGGATTTGCTTTTGCTTGAGTTTGGCCTCGTGCCTCTTCTTGGCTTCGCGGTACTTGTATTTGCCGAAATCCATCAGCCGGCACACCGGCGGTTTCGCCAGCGGTGCGATTTCCACCAGATCGGTTTCTGCTTCTTCCGCCATGGTATTGGCGGCGGATATACTTACAATGCCAACCTGCTCGCCTTTGACGCCAATCAGGCGAACCTCGGGCGCGGTAATCTCACTATTGATCCGCAGCTCTTTTTCCGGTGCGATAACGTCCTCCAAACCAATCAAAAATTAAGCCGCGCCACCTCTTTGAAATATCTCGGATTGAAGGCGCTCGATAAACGCCTGCAGAGACATCTGACCCAGGTCTTGACCGGATCGGGTGCGCACGGCAACCCTTTGCGCCGCCACTTCTTTGTCACCAACGATGACTTGGTAAGGCAGCTTTTGCAAACTATGCTCTCGAATTTTATAGGTTATTTTCTCATTTCTCAAGTCGCATTCGGCGCGGAAGCCGGATTTCCTGAGATCTTCGGTCACCGCCTGTGCATAATGAGCTTGTCCCTCGGAAATGTTCATCACCATGAGTTGCACCGGCGCAAGCCATAGCGGCAGCGCTCCGGCATGGTGTTCGAGGATAATGCCGATAAAGCGCTCCATTGAGCCCAAAATCGCGCGGTGCAACATGACCGGTACCTGCCTGCTGCTGTCTTCCGCGATATAACCAGCACCCAAGCGTCCTGGCATGGAAAAGTCCACCTGAATGGTGCCGCACTGCCATATCCGCCCCAGACAGTCTTTGAGCGAGAAATCGACTTTAGGTCCGTAAAACGCGCCCTCGCCCGCATGGGTCGTAAAAGTGACATGGGCTGAGTGCAAGGCAGTATCCAGAGCCTTTTCGGCTTTATCCCAGGACTCATCCGCGCCAACTCGCTTTAATGGGCGGGTGGAGAGCCTGTAGATAATCTCGGTAAAGCCAAAGTCGGCGTATGCCTTTTGCAAAAGGCTGATGAACTGTGCAACCTCCGGCAAAATTTGATCTTCGGTACAGAAAATATGCGCATCGTCCTGGGTGAAGGCACGCACCCGCATCAGGCCGTGCAGCGTTCCGGAGGGTTCGTTACGATGACATGAGCCGAATTCCGCCAAGCGCAGCGGCAGGTCGCGGTAGCTTTTCAAGCCCTGGTTGAAAATCTGCACATGGCCCGGGCAGTTCATCGGCTTGACTGCATAATCGCGCGACTCGGAATGGGTGGTGAACATGTGTTCGCGGAACATTTCCCAGTGCCCGGATTTTTCCCACAGGCTGCGGTCTAGGATTTGCGGGCTGCATACTTCCTGGTAGCCGTTGTCGCGGAATATCCCGCGCATGTATTGCTCTACAATCTGGTAAATCATCCAGCCCCTGGGATGCCAGAACACCATGCCCGGCGCCTCTTCCTGTGCGTGAAACAAATTGAGCTGCTTTCCCAGCTTGCGGTGGTCGCGCTTCTCCGCTTCCTCGAGGCGGTGTAAATAAGCATCCTGCTCCTCTTTTTTCGCCCAGGCGGTGCCGTAAATCCGCTGCAGCATTTCGTTTTTGGAATCGCCGCGCCAATACGCGCCCGCCACCCGCATCAGCTTGAACACCTTGAGCTTGCCTGTGGAAGGCACGTGGGGCCCCCGGCAAAGATCAATGAAGTTATCCTGCCCGTAGAGCGAAATCTGCTCGCCTCCGGGGATGGCGGCGATGATTTCCGCCTTGTAGTGCTCACCCATGTTCTTGAAAAACGCCACCGCTTGGTCGCGCGGCATGATCTGGCGCTTTACCGGAATGTCGCGCCTGGCGATTTCAGCCATGCGTTTTTCAATCGCTTCCAGATCTTGCGGGGTAAACGGACGCTTAAAGGAAAAATCGTAATAAAAACCATCTTCGATCACCGGGCCGATGGTGACCTGCGCATCGGGAAACAATTCTTTGACTGCATGCGCCAGCAGGTGCGCGGTGGAGTGGCGGATGATTTCCAGCCCTTCCCGGTCCTTATCGGTGACGACTGAAATCTCGCTGTCCGCCTCAATCAGGAACGAAACATCCACCAGCTTGCCGTTCACTTTTCCAGCAAGCGCCGCGCGCGCCAATCCTGCCCCGATATCGGCAGCGACTTCCGCCACGGTTACCGGCTTGTTAAATTTGCGCTCCGAACCGTCAGGCAAACGAACAACAGGCATGGGATTGAATCCATAAAACAAAAATGCGGCAGCGCCGCACTTCACTACTTTAAATGCTGGTAGGCGCGATTGGACTCGAACCAACGACCCCCACCATGTCAAGGTGATGCTCTAACCAGCTGAGCTACGCGCCTAAGAAAGCCAAAGTTTATCCGAAAGGCCTGCCGCGTTCAAA
>JAHFRG010000074.1:2017-7782 GCA_023258935.1 Betaproteobacteria bacterium | reverse complement strand
CGCGTGACGCGCGGGGAGGAGACTTTTTTGCTCTCGGAAAACGAGTCAACCTACATTCCGATCGGCACGCGGCATCGTCTGGAGAACCCAGGGAAAACACCGCTGGAGATAATCGAAGTGCAGTCCGGCGCCTATTTGGGGGAAGACGACATCGTCCGCTTCGAGGATGCTTACGGCCGCAGCTAGATTTCATCGAGCCTACGCTGCTGCGTTGGTTCGAAAAGCAAGCCATTTATGGCGGCACACACTGGGATGCCGGATTTTAAATTACGGATAAAATCGAAATTCAGCAGGAAATAACGAGCGACGGTAGTCGCGTTTTGCAATTTATGCTATAAACTGCAACATGAAGATCATCTCCCGACTCATCTATACTGCTATCGCAATCTCAGTTGCTGGTTTTCTGGCCGGCTGCAGCAGCAACCCCACCTTGACCACTACAGCCACCGCGGAAAGTCTTGAGCCTGGCAAGTTTCAGCCGCTGACGGATATTCCGATTCCTAGCGATGCCAAGCTTAATACCGAGCCATCTTTAATCCTGGGTCCGCCGGATCATTGGATCGGGCGTGCGGTGCTTAAGGTGGGTATGCCGCCCAATGACACAGTGGTTTTCTATCAGGCCCAAATGCCTTCATTCGGCTGGGAGTTGATTACCGTGGTGCAGGGCAAGGTAAGCAATCTGACATTCTCCAAGGCTGACCGCGTCGCCTCAGTTCAGATTGAAAGCGCGACGCTGACCGGCTCAATCGTGACTATTATTATGTCGCCGCGCCAACCGAAGCAGGAACCGCCGAAGCCCAAACCAGCTCAATAACAAAACAGCCCGCTTAGGCGGGCTGTTTTATTTCTGTCTTTGGAAATAGGGCTGAATTAATCAGGTGACTACTGCTTGCATGCTCCGATGCGCTTGCCGCTGAAAGTCTGGGTCATTTCCATTTCCTCGCCTTGCTTGCCCATTTTCATTTTGCTCACTCCGGCAAAGCTGGTGTCACTGTAGGTCACCGAGCCGCTGCCGGTGGACGGATTATCACCGCTGCAATCTATGCTCCAGCTCGCTTTGTTTCCTACCACCTTGTAATCCTTAACTGCGCACTTAATGATTTGGTTCTCGGGTTGGTGCATCTTGCCTTCTTCAAAGTCTTTTTGGGTGAGGCATTGTTGCGCTGTATGTTCCGGCAGGCTCTCGGGCAGGCCTGAAATTTCCACCTTGGTGGTGATTTCCCATAAGCCATCCTGCATAGTCTGCACATCGGCTGCGACGGGGCTTGATGCCAAAGCAAGAATGGGCAGGAGATAAACGAACGTTGAATTTTTCATGTACCCCTCTCGTTTCAATGGGGATAAACAGCATACCAGACAGGCTTAATTGGAGGAGAAAGGAAAAACAGCGCGACCGCTTGCTCAAATGAGCAAGCGGATCGGTATTAATGCAGCACGGCAGGCTGAGTCATCAGCCCGTCGAAATTCTCAAGAAATTCGTCCACAAGCTCGGCAGTGGGGTTGCCTGCAATTACGACCGCCAGCGTACGGCGGAAAGACGATGCGACATCTCCGCACAGAAAAGTGCCGGTACCTTGATGCAGGTTAATCAGCTCAAACCCGTTTTGGACGGGGTATTCCGCAACGTAATAGTGCGGGCTGCTGTACACAACATTCATTGAGTTCATAGTAATACCTCATATTCCATACACAGGTTGAAACGCTTCCACCATTACTTAAGCATTTAACGTTCCAGCCCGGTTTCAGTTACAAATATGGGTACAAAGTATGGTTTTTCAAGGGATTGGACAAGCCTTGGTAAAATGACAAACCAGGAGGGATGTTTTATGGAGCGCAAAAGCGTCAATTCCAGCACCATCCGCTCGGTGGGCTACGAGCCTGGCAGCCAAACCCTGGAAATCGAGTTCACCAGCGGCAGCATCTACCAGTATTCGCGGGTGTCACCGGAGATTCACCGCAAGCTGATCGCCGCGCCGACGATAGGGAGTTTTTTCAAGAACAATATCGAGGAAGAATTTACTGCCAAGCGCATCCGCTAGGCTATCGCGATTTTTGCAATGCTTGGTCTATGTCCCACAGAATGTCGTCAATTTCTTCAAGTCCGACGGAAATGCGCACCATGTCGGGGGTGACGCCGGCATGGATTTGCTCTTCTTCCGAAAGCTGGCGATGGGTGGTGGAAGCGGGGTGAATCACCAGGGTCTTGGCGTCACCCACGTTGGCGAGGTGGCTTAGAAACTGCACCGCCTCAATGAATTTAATTCCGGCTTGCTCTCCGCCTTTGATGCCGAAAGTGAGGATGCCGCTTGCGCCTTTCGGCAGATATTTTTTCACCAAGCTGTGATATTTATTGTCCGGCAGCCCGGGGTAATTCACCCAGGTGACCAGCGGGTGATCTTTCAGGAACTTGGCGACCGCCAGCGCGTTTTCGCAGTGCCGCTCCATTCTAATATGCAAGGTTTCCAGCCCTTGCAACAACAGGAACGCATTGAAGGGGGAGAGTGCGGGGCCGAATGTGCGCAGCGTTTCCATGCGCGCCTTCATGGTATAGCCGAAGTCGCCGAAGGTCTCGTGAAACCGCACGCCGTGATAGCCGCGCGAAGGCTCCATCATTCCCGGGAAATTGCCGTTGTCCCAGGGAAATTTGCCGGATTCGACAATCACTCCGCCCATGGTGGTGCCGTGCCCGCCGATGTATTTGGTCGCGGAATGCACCACGATATCCGCGCCGAATTCCATCGGGCGGCACAAATAAGGCGAAGCAAAGGTGTTGTCGATTATCAGCGGAATACCGGCGTTCTTGGCAATTGCCGCGATCGGTTCGATATCGAGCACGTTCATCAGCGGGTTGCCAATGGTCTCTGCATAAATCATCTTGGTTTTTTTGGTGAGCGCTTTTTTGAAATTCTGCGGATCGTCGGGATTGACGAAATGGGTGTTGATGCCGAGTTTTCTGAAGCTCACTTCGAATTGCGAGTAGGTGCCGCCGTATAGAGTGCTTGCGGAGACTATCTCGTCGCCTTGTTCAAGCAGGGTGAAGATCGCGGTCATTTGCGCCGCCATCCCCGTAGCTAAAGCCAGTCCGGCGCGTCCGCCTTCCAATGCCGCCATGCGTTCTTCGAACACCGCGGTGGTGGGATTCATCAGCCGCGTGTAGACATTGCCGAAAGTTTGCAGATTGAACAGGCTCGCTGCGTGATCCGGACTATCGAAAACGTAGGACGTGGTCTGGTAAATCGGCACCGCGCGTGAGCCGGTAGCGGGGTCCGGCAATTGGCCGGCGTGGAGGCACAAAGTGCCAAAACCGAATTGTCTGTCAGCCATGATTACTAATCCTTTTGAATGCAGATGATGATTATCTAAGGAAACGATGCTGCCGCCAATACATAAAAACCCAGTGCCACAACAACCACTACAGTAAATCCCAGATGAATCGCAAGCAGCGTAGCGAGAATCGCGCCCACCACTGAAGCGCAAGCGTTGATACCCCAGGCCCAGGGCACAAGTGGCGCCATGCGGGAGGCAACGGAACCGAGCCCCAAGGGGAAAGGCATTCCCATTGGGAAAGCGAGCGGCGCGATGAGAGCAATAGAGATCGCGATTTTTGCCGCATCCGGGAGTCCTATGAATTGTTTAAATAGGACCGGAAGCGCCGCGAGGTAGATGATTGCCACCAGGCAAATCGCAAACACCACCCACGCCACCGGGGAAAACGGAATGGTCTGGTTTTTTTGTGCTAGACGGCGGGAGAAACGGCTGCCTAAACCCGCGAAAATCAAAAAAGCGCACAGCACCACAGCCACAGCGTAAATCGGATGGCTCAGGAACAGGATGAATTTCTGAATGAATGCGATCTCGATGAACATAAAGGCAAAGCCGATGGCAAGGAAATACCAGCCAACGCGCACGCGCGAAATTGCGGGCTGCGCCGTTTTTTCCCGGCGCAATTCCATTACCCAAAGCGGAACGATAATCAGCACCAGGCTTGCCAGCAGCGCCTGTGCGAGAGTGGCGACGAGCAGCGGATAGCCCCATTCCAACAACGGCAAACCGCCACGGTCCTTTAGTGAAAGAAATTCAGGCAGAACGCGCCATTTGAAAAAGTGGAAGAAATAAGGCTTGTCGTCGCTGGCCGGCGTGACGTCAAACTTGTAGCGCCCCAGAAAATCCTGTCGTTGAGTGCCGAGCAGCGCCTGCGCGCCTTCAAAATAATACGACCGCTCCAGAACGTTGTAGCGGTTGGCTTCAGATTCCCCGATTCCCGGGTAATATTCCAAATCGAAAGAGCGGGCGCGGCAAAAAGTTTTGATCGCGGCGATCTCGGACTCGCTGAACTCACCATTTTTCACCAAGAGAGTGGTGGTTTTCCAGCCGCGGATGAGAGCAAGCCGCTTTCCGGGCTGCGAAACCCCATCCCGCTCCAGCGCTGCGACCGCGGTGGCGAAGAGTTTGAGCGCATCGCGCGGCGGTAGCGCGACCCAGCGCGTCAGTGCCAGCATTCCGCCAGGCCGCAAATGGCGAAGATAATCCTGGAACGCCTCAACGGTGTACAGGTAGCTTTCGGATAGCGCATAAAGACCTGCGGAGGAAGCGCCGAAGGCATCAACCAGCGCGACCTGGATGAGATCGTACTGCTCGCGGCTTGCCGCAACAAAACCGCGAGCCTCGGCGACAAATACCCGGACACCCGGCGCGCTGTAGGGTTTTCCTGAATATCCAGCGAATCTGTGCTGCACCAAATCCACCACCTGCGAATTGAGTTCCACCGCGTCAATTTGCTTGGCATGGTGATAAAGCCCCTGCAACACGTCCATGCCGGCCCCTGCGCCCAGCACCAAAACCCGCGGATTAGCGAACAGATGATAGGGAAGAGCGGATGTGAGGTAGTCGAGATAGCTCAAGGCCTCGTACTTTTGGTCAAAACGGTTGAGCGCACTCATCGAGTCGCCGTCGCTGAAAATTCCCAATTGCGGCGGCGGCTCGCCGCTGGCGTTCAAGCTCAAGCCAGGCGCATGACGAAACGGAATCAGCGGGCTTTCAACCACCGTGATGAGAGCCAGAGGGCTGGAGGCCTGCTCAATTATCCGCGCGTCCTTAACTTGCAAGGCCTGGCTCAATTCTTTGTAGGGAGAAAGGCGCAGTTCGCTAAAATCACCGTGCCAAGCCAACGGCATCAGCACTGCACCCAGCGATAACAACGCAGGCAGCCAGCGCCGCGGACGCAGCTTGCACTCCACGCACGCCAGCGCCGCGACTACCATCCCTGCCGCGCTCAATAACTTCAGCGCGCCGAGCGGGGAAAAAACAAAGAGTGCGACGATAATGCCAAGACTTCCCGCGCCGGCGCCAAGAATGTCAAAGCTGTAAATGCGGTGAATGTGATCGGGAAATACAGAAAAAGTAAGGCAGATGCAGTTCGCGGCGAAGAAAAAAGGGAGAAAAAGCAGCAAGTAAATCAGCAGCAGACGATAAGGCTGGCGTGGGTCCCACAAAAATTCCAGGGGATTAAACGACACTCGCTGCGCGAGGAAGAAAGATCCTGCTGCGCAAATTCCGAACAGCACGGCACATGCCACAAAGACGTAAGCAAAGCGCTGCTTAAGTTTGTGTTGCGCGAGGCTCACCAAGGCGCCGCTCGCGCCATAACCCAAGAGAGCGATGCTGATGATCATGTACGCGAAGTGGTGCCACTGGATGATGGACAACAGCCGCATCAACAGGATTTCGTAGCCGAGCACCGCTGCTGAGAGCAGCGCGATGGAAAA
>JAHFRG010000074.1:0-1917 GCA_023258935.1 Betaproteobacteria bacterium | reverse complement strand
TGTCCACCGGTCAGCGGGACGAAACTTACCGGAAGAATTTGTTTGCTTGAAACCGTGCCATCCGGATTTTTTTCCACCAGCATCAAGTACTGGGTGAGAAATTGCGCCCCCACCGGGATCAGCATCCTGCCACCCGGCTTGAGCTGCTTGATCAGCGGCGGTGGAATGTGGCTCGCTGTTGCTGTGACGATGATCGAATCGAAAGGCGCATACTGCTCCCACCCGTAATAGCCGTCGCCGACCTTGGTTTGCACATTACGGTAACCCAAATTTTGCAAGCGCTCTTGCGCTTGCTTACCGAGTGGCTCGATGATTTCAATGGTGTAGACCGCTTTAGCAAGTTCGGCGAGGATTGCCGCTTGGTATCCCGAGCCGGTACCGATTTCGAGCACAGTATGATTTCGTTCCACTCGCATGAGGTCGGTCATTATCGCGACGATATAAGGCTGGGAAATGGTCTGGCCATACCCAATGGGAAGCGGGCGGTTCTGATAGGCGTTGACGACCTCGCTTGGCGGCACAAATTTATGGCGTTCGACTTTTCGCATCGCCGCGAGCACACGCTCGTCAAGCGCTGTTCTGCCGGTCTCAAAACGCGTGTCAGTGGTCATCGCCACGATCTCCTGCACCATTCGCTGCCGCAGGAGCTCATAATCGTCACCAGCCAGCACCGCCTGACAGGCAAGTATTGCCAATAGCGGGGTGAACCCTCGGATCAATAGGGGAGCCATAGCGGCCGCTTTGCGGAAATGATTTTGGTGTTCACGCCCACAAAACTTAAACCGCCAAAGAGCCGCGCATATTCGATCTTGATGCAGTGGTTCATTACCACTTCCAGCCCGGCTTTCCTGGCTTTCTCTGCGGCGGCTTCGTTGATGATGCCTAGCTGCATCCACAGTACCTTGGCGCCGATGGCAATCGCGGCATCAGCGAGCGGCGGAATGTCTTCGGCTTTGCGGAAGCAATCGACGATATCCACTTTTTGCGGAATGTCATACAAACTGGGATAGCACTTGAGCCCCATCACTTCGGTATGGGTTGGATTGACCGGAATCACCGTAAAGCCGTGGTCAAGCAGATATTTCGCGGCGAAATAGCTGGGACGGTACCAGTATTCCGAGAGCCCCACTACGGCTACAGTCTTATTTTGTTTGAGTATGCGGCGGAGTGTCGCTATATCATCCATGCACTTGGATATCGAAGGTGAGTCGCTCTGATCCGGGACTGGAAATTGTAGTGAATCGGAATGCGATTTTGAAATACAAAGACATGCATTGTAAGGTGTTGGCGATTACGGTGGCAATTTTGGTGGAAACGTATAGCTTGGGTTTCTTACTAAGCACCTATAACTCGAGAGCTTTATTGACATTTTGACAGTGAATTAGCATAATGACCGGTTTAATTACGGAGGGGTTCCCGAGCGGTCAAAGGGATCAGACTGTAAATCTGACGGCTCTGCCTTCGAAGGTTCGAATCCTTCCCCCTCCACCATATCACTTCGAAGGCGGAGGCAGTCGAACCAAATGCAACTAAGGCAGCGTTGCGAGAAGGCTTTTGATGCCGTGATCCGGCTCGCTTAGCGGGTGTAGCTTAATGGTAGAGCAGAAGCCTTCCAAGCTTATGACGAGGGTTCGATTCCCTTCACCCGCTCCAGTTTGGTGTAACGGACCGATGCCTGCCCATGTAGCTCAGTGGTAGAGCACTCCCTTGGTAAGGGAGAGGTCACCAGTTCAATCCTGGTCATGGGCTCCATAGTTTGAATCTCTGGGACTTAGCATTAAAGATAAGGAAACTGACATGGCAAAAGGCAAATTTGAGCGGACCAAGCCGCATGTAAACGTCGGGACGATCGGGCACGTGGATCATGGCAAGACCACGCTGACGGCGGCGATGACCATGGTGCTGGCCAAGAAGTAC
>JAHFRG010000073.1 GCA_023258935.1 Betaproteobacteria bacterium | reverse complement strand
GGGAAAACCGGCGGCCGGATTGTCGGCTGCGCATTTGTGGTTGATTTGCCCGATTTGGGCGGGCGCAAGCGGTTGGAGAAGCTCGGCCACAGCGTAGTTGCGCTGTGCGAGTTTGAAGGGCGTTAAAAATATATTAGGCGTCGTCCTCCGGCCGCCCATACTTGCTGGCGGCATATGTCAATATCAATAATGCGAAGCTCAGTATCACGATCGCTCCTGTTATGCTCAGCAGCAGATACAGATGATAAGTATCTGATACCTTCTGCACATCAACGACCAAATGCCGTGAAAGAGCGGTAATTGCGACATAGATCAGGAACTGCACAGGCAGACGATGCGTTTTGAAATAGATGCCTACCATTGCTCCCAACTCAAGGTATATAAACAGCAACAGAATATTCTCCAAAGCCGCATGTCCGCTTTGCATAATACGGATGTATTCATATATGGCCGACCAAACAATGGTGGCGCCGATAACAAACAATGCAAGGTAATGAAATACGTCTACCAGAATGCTGCCGATTTTTTGGATACGATCAGTTTTATAGTTCATCATGGTTAATCCAATAGAGACAAATGGCTCAATTAACCCAGCTTCGTGCAATCAAAAACTCTTTGTATAACTTTTCTTCAAGGCTTTTTGATTCAGGCTTCCAATCATAACGCCATTTTACATTCGGAGGCAGTGATATCAGTATGGATTCGGCACGCCCGCCGGATTGCAGGCCGAAAAGCGTGCCGCGATCGTAAACCAGATTGAATTCCACATAACGCCCTCTGCGGTAGGCCTGGAAGTCGCGCTCGCGCTCGCCGTAGGCTGTATTCATACAGCGCTCCACAATTGGCAAATAGGCAGGTAAAAAATGATCGCCGACGCTTTGCATGAGCTTGAAGCTTTTTTCAAAACCAAGTTCATTGAAGTCATCGAAAAATATACCGCCGATGCCGCGTGGCTCGTTCCTGTGCTTGATGAAAAAATACTCGTCGCACCATTTCTTGAAGCGCGGGTAATACTCGTTACCGAAAGGGGCGAGCGCATCCCTGCAAGTTTGGTGGAAATGCACGCAATCCGCCTCAAAGCCGTAGTAGGGCGTTAAATCCATACCACCGCCGAACCACCATACATCGGGTGCAACTTCCGAGGAACGGGGGTGAGCGCATAGAAACCGCACGTTTAAATGTACGGTAGGTATATTCGGGTTGCGGGGGTGCATGACGACCGAAACGCCCATAGCTTCAAATGCGCGGCCTGCCAGTTCGGGGCGTGATGCGGTCGCAGATGACGGAAGCTTCTCGCCATGCACATGCGAGAAATTCACTCCGCCGCGCTCGAATACCTGGCCTTCCTCAATTACGCAGCTGATACCGCCACCGCCCATAGGACGATCCCAAAAAACGACACGAAACGGCCTGCCGTCAATTTTCTCAAGCTGCGCGACGATGCGCGACTGCAATTCCAGGAGATAACTTTTGACTGCGTCGAAGTCCATAGATTGAATTTAATCACAGGGGCACAAAGACAAAAAGAAAAATCTTTTTACAGGATATTTACAGGAATTAACCCTATTAATCATGCGAAATCATGTGAAACCTGTTTATTCGACTTTTTATTTCTCCTTGCTTGTGTAGTAGTGAATCAGTGTTTTTTTAAATTGATGGCACGATTGCCGATATCGCGGCGCATCTGCATGCCGTTGAAGCGGATGCCCTCGGCGATTTCGTAAGCGCGGCGCTGCGCCATTTTGACATTGTCCCCCAAAGCGGTAACACACAGCACCCTGCCGCCGCTGGTCACCACACTCTTGCCGTTGAGTTGGGTGCCGGCGTGGAATACTTTGAAATCTTCCCCCGCCCTGGGCAGGCCGGTAATCACGTCACCTTTTTTCGGCGTATCCGGATAATTCGCCGCGGCAAATACCACTCCCAGGGCCACTCTGCGGTCCCATTCAGCGCTCACCTGATCCAGCGTGCCGTTTAGCGCATGTTCGATGATGCTGACCAAATCGCTTTTAAGACGCAGGATGATCGGCTGGGTTTCAGGATCGCCCATGCGGCAGTTGAATTCCAGTACCTTGGGATTGCCCTTGCTGTCAATCATCAGTCCCGCGTATAGAAATCCAGTGTAAACAACGCCTTCCTGCGCCATGCCTTTTATTGCGGGCCGGATGATTTCGCGCATCACCCGGTTATGCAGTGCAGGCGTCACCACCGGTGCCGGCGAATACGCACCCATGCCGCCGGTGTTGGGGCCCTTGTCGCCGTCCAGCAATCGCTTGTGGTCCTGACTGGTGGCAAGCGGCAGAATATGTGCGCCATCGCACATGACGATAAAGCTCGCTTCTTCGCCCTCCAGATAATCTTCGATCAGCACGCTCGCGCCGGCTTTGCCCATATTGCTGGATACGAGCATCATGTCCGCCGCACTGTGCGCTTCGTCTTTGCTCATCGCCACCACCACGCCTTTGCCTGCGGCCAAACCGTCGGCCTTGACCACGACGGGCGCGTCGTGCTTGTCAATATGCGCATGCGCTTCGCTGGCACGGGTAAACGTGGCGTACTTGGCGGTAGGTATGTCATACCGCTGCATGAAGGCCTTAGCGAAACTTTTGGAGCTTTCGAGTCGCGCCGCTTTTTGGGTGGGCCCGAATATTTTTAGGTTGCCGGCGCGGAAAACATCCACAATACCCGCCGCTAGCGGCGCTTCAGGGCCGACTGTGGTAAAGGAAATGTGCTCTTTCTGAGCAAATCGGGCGAGTTCCTGAATATCGGTAAGCGGCAAGTTTTCCAGCCCGTTTTCGCGCGCAGTTCCAGCGTTGCCGGGAGCCACGAAAACTTTCTGGATGCGCGGTGACTGCGCGAGCTTCCAGGCGAGTGCATGTTCCCTGCCGCCTCCGCCGATTACCAAAAGTTTCATTTTGCAGATTATTTTAAGTAAATACAGGAAAGATGCGTGCAGCCTTTCCGGCACGTGAGAAGCGAGCGAGGCTAGGCGCGGGGAGGTTTTCGAGCACCGCATACACAAGAAGTATGTAAGCGAAGAAAACCGACGAGCAACAACGCATCGCGAAGCTTATCACGGGCCGTCAGTGTCTGAAGTGGCGCACGCCGGTGAACACCATACTGATGCCGTGCTCGTCCGCAGCAGCAATCACTTCGTCATCACGCATACTGCCCCCGGGCTGGATCACTGCACTGGCGCCCGCCTGCACCACCACGTCCACGCCGTCGCGGAAAGGAAAAAATGCGTCGGAGGCTACTACCGACCCTTGCAAGCTTAAGCCCGCATTTTGCGCCTTAATCGAAGCAATCCGCGCGCTGTCCACCCGGCTCATCTGTCCTGCGCCCACGCCCAGCGTTTGCCCGTTGCCAGCAAACACGATGGCGTTGGATTTGACGAATTTTGCGACGCGCCAAGCAAACAGCAAATCGCTTGTTTGCTGCGGGGTGGGTTGTTTTTTTGTCACCACCTTGAGTTGTGAAGCAGTTATGTTGAAATTGTCGGGCGTTTGCACCAGTAGTCCGCCGCCGATGCGCTTGTAATCCTGCGCATTTTCACCTGTATGAAGCGTGACGCGGAGCACGCGGATATTGGTTTTTTGCGAGAGTATCTTCAAGGCATCCGGCGAGATGGCCGGAGCAATCAATACTTCCACGAACTGCTGGATCACCGCTTCCGCCGCTTGCGCATTGAGCTCGCTGTTGAAGGCAATAATGCCACCGAAGGCCGAAGTGGGGTCGGTGGCGAATGCCAGCTTATACGCTAGCAGACCGTCTTTGGCCACGGCGACTCCGCACGGGTTGGCGTGCTTGATGATGACGCACGCGGTTTGCTCGAATGTTTTCACGCATTCCCACGCTGCGTCGGAATCAGCGATATTGTTGTAGGAGAGTTCCTTGCCTTGCAGCTGGGTATAGTTGCTTAAGCTTCCCGGTACCGGGCTAAGCTCGCGGTAAAACGCGGCGTTCTGGTGCGGATTTTCACCGTAGCGCAAATCCTGGACTTTGCTGTAGTTGAGATTGAGCCGCTGCGGGAAAGCGATGCGCTCGCCGTTAAGCGCGGTCGCTGTGAGGTAATTGCTGATCGCGCCATCGTAGGCAGCGGTGTGCGAAAAAGCTTTCTGCGCAAGGCTGTAGCGGGTTTCAAGACCGATTGCGCCATTGGCCGTTTGCATTTCGCTAATCAGCTCGCGGTAATCCCCGGGGTCGGTCACCACCGCCACATGCCGAAAATTTTTGGCTGCGCCGCGCACCAGGGTCGGACCCCCGATATCAATGTTTTCTACCGCTTCATCCAGGGTACAGTCTGGCTTGGCGATGGTCTCCCGAAACGGGTAAAGGTTTACCACCACCATGTCTATCGTCGGAATCTTCGCGTTGCTTATCACCCGCATGTGCTCGGGCATATCACGCCGCACGAGAATCCCGGCGTGGATTTTCGGATGCAGGGTTTTTACTCGGCCATCCAACATTTCAGGGTAACCGGTGTAATCACCCACTTCAGTAACTTTCACACCTGACTGGGCGAGCAATTTGGCAGTGCCACCGGTAGAAAGTATGGTGACGCCGAACTGCTGCAAACCTTTGGCAAATTCTACGATGCCGGTTTTATCGGAAACACTGATGAGGGCTTGTTTGATGACGGCCATTTTGTAATTTTAGGTACGAGGAAGGACAAATCAGGGCCCGCAAAAACGCTACATGACACCGCGCTCGCGATGGGTTTCATCAAAGGTTCCTTAACCCTTGATGCGGTAATCCTGCATTTTTTTACGCAAGGTATTGCGGTTCAAGCCCAGCATTTGTGCGGCGTGGGTCTGGTTTCCCTTGGCACGGTACAGCACCGATTCCAAAAGCGGTTTCTCTATGGAGCGGATGACCATGTCGTAAATGGCACAGGGCTTCTCGCCATCTAGGTCCTTGAAATAGCCATCAATGGCCTTGCGCACGCAGCGGGCAATATCGTTTTCGTCCATTATGCTGCTAATTCCTCTTGCTCTTGATAGATAAGACGCTGACTGTAACCCGCCAATTGGTCAAAAAAGCGGTTTACTGCAGCAAGCTGGTCAGCACTGTTTTCTAATTGGTTCATGGCGTGGCGGAATGCGGCTGAGCCGGCCAACCCCTTTGTGTACCAGGAAATGTGCTTGCGCGCGATTCGCACACCCGAGTATTCACCATAAAAATGGTAGAGATCATAAAGATGCGCGCTCAGAACGCGGCGGATTTCCTCGACCTCGGGCGGCGGCAGATGCCTGCCGGTCTCGAGATAATGGCCAATGTCGCGGAATATCCACGGCCTGCCTTGCGCAGCGCGCCCTATCATCACCGCATCGGCTTTTGTGTAATCCAACACTTCTCTGACTTTTTCCGGAGTTGTAATGTCGCCATTGGCGATAACCGGAATCTTCACTTGCGCCTTCACCGCGGCAATGGTGTCATATTCAGCGCTGCCTGAAAAACCACAGGCGCGTGTTCGACCGTGAACTGCCAGTGCCTGGATGCCGGCGTTTTCGGCAATTCGGGCAACGCGCAAGGCATTCCTGTTCTGCCGGTCCCAGCCGGTACGGATTTTCAAAGTGACCGGCACGTTCACCGCGGATACCACTACATTGAGGATGTTACCGACCAGGTGCTCATCCTGAAGCAATGCCGAGCCAGCCATGACATTGCAGATTTTTTTCGCCGGGCAGCCCATATTGATGTCAATGATCTGCGCCCCCTGGTCTACGTTGTATTTGGCTGCTTGCGCGAGCATTTTCGGGTCAGCTCCGGCAATTTGCACCGATATCGGCTCAACTTCGCCTTGGTGATTAGCGCGGCGCAAGGTCTTTTGCGAACCCCATAGCAGGGAATTGCTGGAAACCATCTCGGATACCGCCATTCCCGCGCCCATCTTCTTGCAAAGCTGGCGGAAGGGACGGTCGGTGACGCCCGCCATCGGAGCGACAATGAGATTATTTTTAAGTTGGTGGGAACCGATTCGCATGACATTTATTTTTTTGAGGCAGGGTGTAATTGTAATCACAATTCCTGCCGTAGAAAAGATGATTAGAAATTTCTTGCAGAACTCACTACAAAGTACAAGAAGCAAAGAGTATTACTGCAAGCAAACACCAAATAAACGCTGCAATTAACCTCTCGCGCCAAAAATCATGCGACTCATCAGGAAGCGTTTTGCTGCCGGCAATGCATCCAGCGCTGCAAGGGCAAAACCGCGCACCGTGCGCAATGGTGCGCTATCGCTGGTAAATAGGCTTAACAGCGTATCGGTAAAGAAAATCCCGCCATAACGGTCAAGCCGCCGCCGCACGCGGTAAACCTGCAGCATTTCGGATGTTCCAAGTTGTTGCGCTGCACTGCGCAGGATGATTTCACTCAACTCCCAAGCGTCGCGTAATCCCAGATTGAAACCCTGACCTGCCACCGGATGCAGGGTCTGCGCGGCGTTGCCCAGAATCACTATCCGTTGCATGGTGGGAGTAATTGCATATTTGAGTTTGAGCGGGAAGCTCGCGCGTTTCCCGGTTTCAGTAAATGCGCCAAGCCGATCGCCAAAATGCTGATGCAGTCGCTGCAAAAACAGAGCTTCACTCAAGCCGCACAGCATCTCGGCTACTTGAGGAGCGGTAGTCCAGACCAGCGCCAGTTTTTCGCCGAAAGGTAGCAGCGCGAGCGGGCCTTGAGGAGTAAACCGCTCGTAAGCGATATTGCAATGCGGCGCATGCGCTTTAACCTGCGTGACCACGGCGCATTGATGGTAATCTTTCTCCTGCTGTGTCACACCTTCGATGCCCTCAAGACCGCGTCCGCCGTCCGCCAGCACCAGAAGCTTGGCGCCGATTTGTTGCGTATTGCCGCGGTAGCTGAATTCAGCTCGCGCCGATTCCTCGCCAGCTTCAATGCGCAGAACCGTCGCACCGTTGAAACAGTTCGTCAAGACATGCTGCAAAGCCGACTGCAATTCGCTGTGAGAAACCACATAACCCAACGCAGGCAGGCCGGCTTCCTTTGCGCTTAGCACACTGCGCCCGAAACCGCCGCGCTGCGAAACATGGATGCTTAATATCGGGGTTGACGCCACAACCGAGGCCCACACACCCAGACGCTCGAGTATCAAGCGGCTGCCGTAGGAAAGCGCCAACGGCCGCGGATCATCGGTTAAGGAGTCTCTTGCTTCAAGCAGCACCACGCTGTAACCACTGCAGCGCAAGGCGAGCGCCAAGGCGGCGCCGGTGGGGCCACCTCCTACGATCAGGATATCTGCGGACTCAGGCGGCATGGGTTTGCATCAGTTTCTCAATGTCTTCAATTTTCTTTGGCGCGGCGCTGGTCAGCACTTCCCGGCCCTTGGCGGTGACCAGTACATCGTCTTCGATGCGCACGCCGATGTTCCACAACTTCTTCGGCACGTCCTGTGCCGGGCGCACGTAGCATCCCGGTTCAACTGTCAACACCATGCCTGGTTTGAGTTCGCGCCATTTGCCTTCGCGTTTGTAGTCACCCGCATCGTGCACGTCCAGTCCCAGCCAGTGCCCGGTGCGGTGCATGTAAAAACGCTTGTAATCTCCCGACTCCAGCACTTTGTCCAAGCTGCCTTTGCACAGACCCAAATCGATCATCCCCTGCGCCAGCACCTTGAGCGCCGCGTCGTGCGGCTGGTCCCATGCATTGCCGGGTTTCACCGCAGCTATAGCCGCAGCCTGCGCTGCAAATACCAATTGGTAAATATCTTTTTGCGGGCCCTTGAACCGGCCGTTTACCGGAAAAGTGCGGGTGATGTCTGAAGCATAGCCGTCGAGCTCGCAGCCGGCATCTATGAGTAATAAATCGCCATCCTTGAGCGTCGCGCTGTTTTCCACGTAATGCAATACGCAGGCGTTGGCCCCGCTTGCCA
>JAHFRG010000072.1 GCA_023258935.1 Betaproteobacteria bacterium | reverse complement strand
GTAGACGATGCCAAGAGCAGCTATGGCGAGCGCGATGCGGGGTTGCTTAAGTTGTTCTGATTGTTCCATCGGGCAAGCCGTCAGCAAGCAGAAACAATCATTCTAATACAGTGCAAAAAAAGGTCAGAGTCGAATTTATTCGCGATCCGGTCAATCCAGTATCCCCACGCGGCTGACGAAATCTCTTACGGCCGTTCCGGCACACACGCCAGCCCACCGGCAGGCGAGCGGCACGTTCCGGATATTTCGCCGCCGCGGGGGGATATGAACCGGCACTGTGAACCGGATAATAGTCCTGTGCAGGCAGCAATCGCTTCGGCAGGCGGTTGCCGCATCTGGCCTTGGCCATTGCCGGGAGGCGAGCCGCCACCGACACGCCCCGCCACGCGCAAGGGCGTGCCGCGGAAGCAGCCGACCGTGTACGGGTACTCGCGCGTGAGAACGTAGTGATACATGCTCATTTGCTTGCCGTCCCACAGGATCTTGCTCACGCGCCCGTGACATTCGTCGAGGTCGGCGTTGGTGAGCTCTTTGCCGTGTTCGTCGTACATGCTGTAGATGCCAAAGCCGTCGAGCGCATAGCCAATCAGCGTGTTGTTGGATATGGCGCCTGGAACACACGAACTCGGACCGTGGTAGTGGTACTCGCCCGCCATCTGTGGATGGCCGCTGCAGCGGTCCTGCACTTCGTGCGCGACCGCATCGCGCCCGCCATCGTCAAGCGCGTTGAAGAGCGCAACGCCGTTCAAGGCAATACCAATCGTTCCCATCGGCACGCAACCCGGCGTAGCGGCGAACGCAGGCAAGAGCGGCAACGAAAAAGAGATTTGTTGCGCTTCGATGCGGTTGGGATTGCGGTCAATCTGATAGGCCGGATCGGCTGGCCGCACCGGAAAGATGCCGGTCGTTTGATTGAGCGGCAGGCCATTGCCCGCGAGGCGTCGCTCGCCGTTCGCCGTCGCGATAGTGAACGTCGCGTTCGGCCACGCCACGTCGCCTTGCACCGATATCTTTTTGGTTGCGTCCCATGTCGAACCGCGAATCCAGTCGCCTGCGTGCTGCGCGCCGCCGCCGCGAAACTGCGACCTGCACGAGTACAAATACCCGCGCATGGGCCTGGTGCTCACCTTGCCGTCACCAAGCGGCAGCATATGCGGATCAAGCACGTCGATTCGTGAAGATTGAGCGCGGCATTCATTCACGCCAGCGCTGCCTGCGAAGAGCAGCACACTCAGGAAGACAAGGCCTGCAACCGCGGAATAAGAATGCGCCAATTCCCCCTCCCGGATATTAGTGTAGGCAATTATAGAACCAAATACCCGGACTCTACCGGTCAATCCAGAATCCCCACGCGACGGAGAGCTCGGCTCCAAATAATCCGCAGACACTAGTTTCGAGCCCTACTCGGGGAGCCGGCACTCAACGCCGGCTATCGGCCAAAACCGGATACCGGCTAACCTGGTCACGCGCGGGTAAATTGAACTTTGAACTGGTAAACTTTCTAATTTAATAATGAGTCAGCAAATCTGGGCCCTCGCGACCGGGAGAGTCATAAACATCAAAATGTAAGGAAACCCCATGAGTTTCGACAAAACAATAGGAGAAAACTATTTTGGGTAGCGACATATGACTAAAAACCAAACATTGCAGTTCTCGGAGCAGTTCCTATGAGGATCAGGAATCGCTTCATATTGCTGATCGTGTTGGCTGCAGTCGTGGTGCCAGTTCTTGCGGCGCCCAACGATAAGGAAGGGGCAATGATGACGCAAGCCCAGCCTCAGTCTCAGTTCGCAAAGCCTTCCGATAACGAGCTGAAGAAGAAGCTGACCCCGATTCAGTACGAAGTGACGCAGCACGAAGGAACGGAGCCACCGTACCGCAACGAATACTGGAACAATCACGAGCAGGGGATCTACGTCGATGTCGTGTCGGGCGAGCCGCTGTTCAGCTCGGGCGACAAGTACGACTCCCGAACCGGCTGGCCGAGCTTCACCAAACCGCTCGAGACCTCGAACGTGGTTACGAAGCGCGACACCAAATTATTCATGGTCCGCACCGAAGTCCGTTCCAAGAACGGTAATTCGCACCTCGGACACGTCTTCGACGATGGCCCCGCGCCGACCGGCAAGCGTTACTGCATTAATTCAGCATCCCTGCGCTTCATCCCGGTCAACCGGCTGGATGCGGAGGGGTACGGTAAGTACCTCCCGCTTTTCACGAAGACGGGCAGGTGAAAACACAGCAGACCGCTCAACGCTGGCTATCGACCCAAAGCAGTCATTCCCGCTGACTGCTTCAATGCGGCTTCGCGGTCAGAAGATTGGTTACGACAAGTATGGCTTCGCTGGCCATGATAAACCGGGGGAGTGTGTTTGTTTTACCCGTACTCGCAGCATGCTTGAGTGAGCGTGCATCAGGAAGGTCATCAATGCATTACTCTGTCGCGCGTTGGCGCATTGCTTCGCTCATGGCCCCACTTTGCAGGAACTTTCTCCCGATGTCCTGGAACGCGGCGATATAAGCTCTCTCAAGTTCCTGTTCATGGAAAACTATGACGCTCTTGGCCACCCATTTCGCCTGGAACGATCCAACCTCTTCGCCGTTTGGAAGATAACCGGTCGCGGTCACGTTGATATAAAAATTCTGGAAGGCGGGATTGAAGAAGCTGTCGCCTCTGACCTTGATGATCAAGTCTGACACGGGCATCTCATTGCGCGGCAAAACCTGTTCGACCAGCGGGGCAAAAGCAGTAAGCGCAGCCTTGCGGACCAATTTACCTTCTTCGGTCCAACGGTATGTTTCGAAGTAGATTCGGGGATTATAGTAATGTTGGATCTGCAACGCATAGTCCTCCGGGCTCATATCCACTGCCAGGCGCAGCGGCAGATGTTGGTCAAGGGTCACTTCACCGTCCCCGGGCTTGACCGGTGTGTTGGTGCATCCGGCAATCAGCGCCAGTAACGTGGGCCATATTAAGAAATTGCGTGCCATAGTCAATACTACGGCTAATAACAACTAAGATGGTAGAAAATTAGGGTCAGAGTCGAATTTCCTCGCGATGCCGGTCTATCCAGTATCCACACGCGACGGAAAGCACCGCTCTAAATAATCCGCAGGCGCTACGCTAGGTACGAGCTCTGATCGGTGAGCCGGCACTCAACGCCGAGTATCGACCCAAAGCAGACATTCCCCCTGACGACTGTGCGATCCTTTGGCCCGCAGCAAGCACCTTTATGCTATTAGCCAAGCCTGACCCCGTTTTCTGCAACGGTTTGTTATGCGTCACGATGTCGGCCCCGCTTGACGGACAACCATGACGATAAGCACTAGATAGCTGACGAGCTGAACAGAAAAGAATGTGAAGCGCACAGCTACCACGGTATTAGTCTGCACAAGACACACGTGGATCAACGATTGTATGACGCGGGCAATCAGAACACTTATCGACAGGTAGTTTACCGTGGGGCCGCCGACGCCGCTAACGTAAAGTGCAAGCACAATAGCTCCAAACACAGGAAGGTTCTCGATGCAGTTCGCGTGAGCCCGCATCGAGCGCCGATACCAGTCCTCTCCCTCGACCTGATCAGCCCGGAAACCGCGCATCAGGACTCGCCCGGTCAAAATCCGGCTCCAGCGATACACCCCAATCGTCGAAAACAGCAGAAGCACTGTCCACGCTGCGAAACCGAGCAACATCCACATCGGTACGGTCATAAATGAGTCCCCCATTTCAGATGTGACGCATAAACACCCAAGCTTAGCCTACGGCCGCGAGCGTAGCGAGTGGCCGGTCGGCTGGAGCGCATTGTTGGGCGCCTGGGATAGTGGAGCTTGAAGAGCTCAATGTGTTTCCGCTATGCTGATGCCCGAGCCACCCATTTCCTTCGGGAGGTCTTTCATCTTCGGCAACCCGTCCTTGATTCGCAGCTTCGTCTCCTGATAATTGACATGGACGCCGGCGTGGTACGGAAAATCCGGAATGACCGCTGCATACACGTCGATGAGTCCCCAGCCAGGATGCTCGGTGAAAATGTGGCCTCCGCACGTTTTGCACCATTTGCGATAACTGCGCGGCGTCTTGTTGTAAGTGCCGATGTTGTCTGCTCCCCGCGTGACCTGCACCGCTTCGGGTTTCCATAAAGTGAAGGCATTGACAGGCGCTGCAGACCAGCTTCGACACGACTCACAATGGCAATAACCCATTGCGACTGGCTCACCGCTGACCATGAACTGAACCGCACCGCAAAAACAGCTGCCCTTGTACAATTTTTCGTCGCTCATGTTGCACCTCCATGTGATGTTCGCACGGCCGCACAGACCGTTAGTGACTATCAAAGTTTTCCAGATCGAATCCTCTCGTCCCACAGGCGCCCGATGTCTTGTTGTGCCGCGCCGCTACCGCGACAACAGAAATCGGCGCCTTGTCCCCGGCGTCGGCGCGCAGAGATTGCCTGTGAAACCGATCGCGTAGAGCAACTTCGCCAGGCACAGTGCATTTCTGGCGAACGGCTACTTGCTCGATGCTCTTGAAGACTTCTAGCTGGATGCGGCTTCCGCCGACATCGCCGAGGAAGGGCCGCAGGCCTGCGAGAAGCCCGGCGGCTTCGGCATAGCGACCTTCGGCCCAGGCTTCAAGCGCCTGCAGCCCCGGCTGGGTGACGTGCCGCGCACGTAGGGCCGCGTAATCGCCGCCCTCCGCGCATAGCTCGATCGCATGCGTCAGCCGTTGCGCCCGTGCCTTCTTCCCAGCGTTCAAGTGCGCTAGAGCCGCATGAAGGTCAATATACGGCCAGAATCCTGGTGTCGTCGTTCGTTCGAAAGCGTCTGAAACCTTGCACCAGCGGCTTTCGTCGTCGACTCCATCAATCGCTAGGCGCCATAGCAGTCCAGCGGCGTCGCACGCGTCGAGAGGCGATTGCGCGCTAGCGGGAAGCAACCATTCATCGAAGATGCCCAGCGCCGACGCGACGTTTCCTTCCTCGGCGTCGAACATGGCGAGATGCCATGCGTTGTGCGTGCGCATGCGACTCTCGGTCGTCCAGTGGGCGCGCTGATCGCGCATCCATTGCGCACCTTCGTGGTGTCGTCCGGACTCGGCCAGCGCGTGCGCCACCGCGTGCACACCCAGCGGGCAGCCGGGTTCGTAAGCCAATGCATCCCGCCCCAGCGTCTCGGCGTGCGCCGAGTTACCGCTTTCGGCATACGCGAAGGAAGCCATGGCAAGTAGGAATCGGAAACCGCGCTGATCATGCGTCCACGCCGACGCTACCGCATCGACAACCTCGCAAAGCCGGTCATGCTGGCCAAGAAAGATGTAGCAAGACTGCGCGAGTCGCAGCGCCAACAGGTCGGAGGGCCACCTGTTCAGAATGAACGCATAGCTTTCAGCAGCAAGTACCGGGTTCCCGGATAACCACGCTTCGGCCGCGGCAAGGTGAGTGCGAGCTCGCGGTGATATCGGAACTGAGTCGGCTGTTCGGATTACCTGCGCGATTGCAGGGAATGTGTCCGGCACTTTAGCCAAGACGCCAGCTGCGGCACGTATGGTCTGCGCTCGAATGAACTCCGGATGCTCGGGACCAATATCGCGAATCTCGCCAATCGGATCGCCGATCGCGCACAGGAGGTGTTCGAGGGCCAGAGAGGTTGCATGCATCTGAAACACTCACTGAGTCCTGCGGCCCGGCATCAGCATCCTGACCTGGTTGCGATAGCGGTGGTAGCGCTCGCCGAACTGCAGGGGATTACGGTTCTGCACACTCATGGCGGAGCTCAGTGCCGCGTGATGACGACTTCGAGGTACTCGCTTGGCACCACCAACGATGCAGGTCCCGCAATGTTGCAGCGGTTGAGCAGCGCAGTAATATCTTTCTCAAGCGCATCCTGCCCGGCGGAATCCAGCGCCGCGAACGCTTTAAGCGTCGGTCCATAGAAGTCGCGGAAAATCTGTATCCAGTGCGCCGCGGATCGATAGCGAAAGTTGAAATTTTTGCGCACAGTGCGAATGGCTATGGCTTGAGCGCCAAACAGCTCAACAATGTGTGGTTCGGTGCCCCATAGTGCGGGCGATTTGAGACCTATTGGCGCCGGGATGTAGTTACCGATGACTTTGAACAATTGTCCGATAAAGCCTTCGGGAGTCCAGTTCGCCAGTCCGATTCGGCCACCGTCACGCACCACGCGCAGCATCTCTCGCGCGGGCCGCGTGTGATCTGGTGTGAACATCGCGCCGAACGTCGATAGCGCAACATCAAAACTGCCATCCTTGAACGGCAAGTCTTCGGCGTCGGCAATACGGAAGTCCACCTGCAAACCCTCGGCCGCGGCACGAGCGCGACCTTTGTCGAGCAGCGCCGGCACATAATCGGTGGAAGTAACTTCGGCAAAGCGGTGGGCGGCGGCGAGTGTTGCATTGCCGTTGCCGGCCGCGACATCGAGCACACGCTCACCGGCGCGGATATCGGCCGCCTCGGCCAGAGATTCACCGACGATTTGCAGTGTGGTGCCGATGACGGCGAAATCACCGCTGGCCCAGGTGGCCTGCTGGCGTTGCTTGATTGCAACGTATTCCGGCGCAGCCGGAATGGATATCTTTTGCGTTGAAGGCACGCATGCAGCAACGGTAGTCATGTTTCATTCTCCTTAAAAATGTGATTGCGTTAATCGGTTCACGGTTTTGAACGAGGCCCATTATTCGCTTCGCAGGCGCTTGACACTTGATTAGCCGTCGTTCACATTTGTCCGTACGTCCTGAGTTGCTGGCGGACTTGATTCAACGTCCGCCGTGTTTGCCTATTCGTCCGGGAGCCTAGACGATGACTATTGATACACTTTCCGAAGTGCTTCGCTCAGTACGCCTGCGCGGCGCGGTGTTCTATTACCTGGGGTTTGGGCACGAATGGGCGGTGGAGGCGCCGCTAGCGAAAGAAATTGCTGGTGCCGTAATCCCCGGCGCGGAGCATGTAATGGAGTATCACGTAATCACAAAGGGCAGTGGCTGGGCCGCGATCGTCGGCGAGCCGCCGGTGCGTCTGGAATCAGGCGACATCGCGATGTTTCCACACGGCGACGCCCACGTCCTGTCGAGTGCTCCCGGAATCCGGCCGACCCCGATGGACCCGAAATGGGTATACGCTACGCGCGACGACCCGAAGCCGATTCCAATCGTGTTTCACACGCTGACCCAGTTTTCATATGGAGAACCTGTTCCGGAGTCGCCGACCAATGTCGCATGCGGATTTCTCGGTTGCGACCTGCGGCCTTTCAATCCGTTGATTGCGACACTGCCGCGCCTGCTGCATCTGCCGGCCGCTGGCGATGGCGCATGGATCAGCCAGGTCATGCGCCAGGCGGTCGATGCATCGCAGAATAAGCGCCCGGGTGGTGACGCAGTACTCGAACGCATCAGCGAAATGATGTTTGTCGATGCAGTGCGCCGCTACGTCGAGCGGCTTCCCGACTCAAGCACCGGCTGGCTTGCGGGATTGCGCGACCGCCACGTAGGGCGAGCGCTAACGCTGATCCACGAAGATCCGGCTCGCGCATGGACGATAGACGCGCTGGCGGACGAAATCGCGCTATCGCGCTCGGCATTCTATGAACGATTCGTGCGGCTTATCGGACAGCCACCCATGCAATACCTCACGCAGTGGCGGATGCAAGCAGCAGCAAATCTGTTACGTCAGAGCCGCGCGCCCATTGCGTCAATAGCACTCGATGTAGGCTATGAATCCGAAGCTGCATTCGCACGTGCATTCAAGCGACTGGTCGGGACACCGCCCGCGAGTTGGCGGCGAATTCAGAACAGGGGGCAGGAAGCATCATAAGGGGTCAGAGTCGAATTAATTCGCGATGCCGGTCAATCCAGTATCCACACGCGACGGAAAGCACTGCTCCATATAATCCGCAGGTGCTAGGTTCGAGCCCCACTCGGGAGATGGAACTCAATGTTGGCTATCGACCCA
>JAHFRG010000071.1 GCA_023258935.1 Betaproteobacteria bacterium | reverse complement strand
TTTTGTCATTCGCGGCTTGCAGGCGGATAAAACCTGCCTTGGCGTTACGCAGGAAAGGGTCGATTTCGAAACCAATCGGATAGGGCGCGGGTCGTGCCACGCTGCCGAACATCCTTGCCGGCAGCGAGGGCGTGGTTTCAGCTCCCAGCGCAGCGTACTGCATCATTTCATTTGACGGTTTCTTGCGCATCATGCGGAAGATGAAAAACACTGTGACGAACAGCAGTGCAAACATGGCTATATCAGCAAAACGGATTCCATTAAAAGCTCCGCCGGTAAACAAAGCCGCAAGCAGCCCGCCTGCCACCAATCCTGCGAACAGCCAGGTACTGCCTGCTGGAGCAGGCAAGGGCGCGGGGGCCTGGACCGGCGGCGGTGTGATGGGTGAGGCCTGCCGTCTTGCCGAATCGTGCTGCTTGTCAAGGCTGTTCCCGCTGCCGTGGCGCTTGGCTGCTTGAGCGTCAAAGCTGGCGAGTCCCACGCTTAACACGGCCAGAACCAGCAGCAGGGCAAATTTATTTAAGGCGGTTCGTCTCATGTTGAAGATTCTATCACCTGAAATTCGGGTTGAATATCGAATTGCAAACACCGGTGTGCTGATCTTATGACCGATTCAACCTCCTGCGAGTTCGTGGCGCTGGCAAAAATAAATCCAAGATAGCTTGCGCCTTCAGGTGGTGGAATGATGATATGGCCGATTTCGGTGGTGATTTGGATGTCGGCGATGCCCGGCAATTTCCCGGCGAGGTCGAGATTGCGCACACCCTGATATATACCTCGCATCGGGATCGGGATCATCATGACGCCGGCAGCGCAGTCAAAGTCAGGTGCGGGGGGCTTTTCGCCCAAAGCCTGGCGCAAAATCAGTTCCTCGATGCTCATTCCCAATGCATGGCGCAATACACGCCCGCACAAGCCGCCGATCGAGCGCGAGGCAATTTCCAGAAGCCAGATGCTTTTGCTGTTCAAGCGCATCTCGGCGTGTACCGGGCCGGTAGTGAGACCCGCGAGCTGACAGGCGCTCCGCACAGCGTGTTGTATCTCATCCTGGGTTTTTTGCGGCAGCCGCGAAGGCGTGATATACAGCGTTTCCTCGAAATACGGCCCGTCCAGCCGGTCAGGCTTGTCGAAAAGCGCAAGGGTTTTGAGTTGCCCGTCTTCCAGTATGCCTTCAAGAGCGTATTCCATCCCTGGAATGAAGCTTTCGATAACCAGGCCAAGCGCTGCGGCGTCGCGATCTGCCTTGTTCTGGATTTCCCGCACCCGGGCTGTAGCCTGCAGGTATTGCTGTGGATTGTCGGCACGGATTACGCCGCGGCTTGCTGAGAGCCTTCTCGCTTTGACCACTACCGGGAAATGCAGCCGCGGAATCAGGGCGGCAGGATCGGTGTTATCCGGCAGAGGGTGAAACTCAGGGCAATTGAATCCATGTGCGCTGAGCAGCTCGCGAAACGCCAGCTTATCGCGCAGCCTTCGCACCACCTGCGGCTGGTTCCCTTTAAGCCCAAGGCGCTCATTGAGCAATGCCGCAAGTTCGAGGCCGTGGTCATCCACGGCCAGGACCGCTTCGGGCTTGTGCGCAAGCGCCCGCAGGATGGTATCCGCAGCCTGTTCGGGCATATCGAAATGCACTGACATGATGGGCGTTAACCCCCATTGGGGCGCGAGTTGATGGCAGTAATCGGCTGCGCTGATGATTTCGATGCTGAGCGCTTTGGCAGCAGCGAGGAAATCGTTGTTGCGGTAAGAAGTGGTGGGAAGAAGGAGGAGTATCTGCCTCATTTTTTTATTCCAGACCGCGAGTGCGCGAAGGACGCCGGCTTATTTCTAAAAACTCTGCAACTGCTGATGGGTTGGCTCGGCGCAGCAATACCACGGCTCCGATAATCGGGGGGCCGGTTGTTGGTTTTTTGACTGGGGCAATGCGGGAGCGGGGATGCCCAGCGCGCTATGCGCCATATGCCAGATGCTTTCGAACGCTTCGCGGCGCGGGAGATTTTCCGATTGTTCAACCAGCGATTGCACCTGAATCTGCAATTGGTCTACTCGCGGGTCGCGATGCCGCCAAGGATAACCCAAAAGTCCCGGGTCGAAATCCTCGATGAGATCGCTAAAACCCGGCAATTGCAGCAGGAATGAGCCTTTTGGAATCAGCAGGCGGATGGAAAGCTGCACCGGGGGCACACTTTCAACGAGATCGAGATCGGCGATGCGCCCTAGCAGCTCAATATAGCCTTCGAGCGTGATCCACGGCGTGAATGCGACAAATGTCGGAGCAAAAGCGATGCCGGCTTCGCGTATCAGCGCAACAACGCGGTTGAAATCCTCACTCGAATGGCTTTTGGCTAGGTATGCAAGAACGCGGTCATCAACCGATTCCACTGCCGAGGTAATGAACAGGCAGCCGGTTTTTTTCAATTCCGGCAAGAGGCTCGCATTTTCGATGAGGTGCTGTACTTTGATGGTCGCGTCGTAAGTGATGTCGGGAAACTCCTCGTGCATCGCCCGTACAATTTTCAGCGAATGGGTCGGGCCGTTGAAAAAATCAGGATCGCCGAAGGAAATGTGCCTTGCGCCCATCGCTATCTGCTGGCGGATATCCGCCAGCACCACCTCCACCGGCACAATGCGGAACTTGCCCTGGTACACGGGCACCACCGGGCAATGGCGGCATAAATGTTTGCAGCCTCGGCTCGCTTCCGCAAAACCCACCACTATTTTGCTTCCATCAGGCAATTCCAGCCGGGTGTAGCGCTGCAATTCCGGAAGAATCGAACGCTCGGGGACTACAAAATCGATTTTATTCAGATTGACCACCGGCTCAATTTGTGTAGCAGGGTTTTGACCGTTTTTAAGCCGTTGTGCCAGGCTCAGCAATCCCGGCTCGAATTCGCCGCCAAGCACGGTATGCACACCGAGGCTTCTCAAAAGCATTTCATTCATGGGTGCGTACAAGCCGTAGACGCACAGGTGCGCATTGGGAGCAAGCTGTTTGATGCGCGGCAGTGCTTCCACTGCGATGCGCGTTGCAGTGTGCATTCCGACGTAAACGGCGACCAGCGAAGTTTCTGCCAGCGCTTCAGCATCGAGCATTTGCAAGGACAGATCGAGGCAGGCAACTTCAAGTCCCTCGCGTTTCAGCCAGGCCGCGGGTTCAGCCAGCGCGAAGGGCTGCCGCCCCAGCTCATAGGGGTTAATGAGAATGACTTTGAATTTGCCGGCGGGGCGTGATAGCAAGCCGGGGGAATCCAGCGTGACAGTGTCCATGAGGCTTAGGGAACCTCTAAATAAGTCCCGCGTGGTCGCGGCGTCAATACTTGTAGCCGCGGTGCAGCGCTACAACACCAGCGCTGAGATTAAAATATTCGGCGCGCTCGAATCCGGCCTGTACCATCATCTGCTTCAGTTCCTCCTGCGAGGGGTGTACGCGGATGGATTCGGCGAGATAGCGGTAGCTGTCGGCGTCGTTGACGACGAGCTTTCCCAGAGCCGGCAGTACCTTGAACGAATACGCATCGTAGAACGGCTGAAGCGGTTTCCAGATTTTGGAAAATTCCAGCACTAAAAGCCGTCCGCCGGGTCTTAACACGCGCAGTATTTCCTTGAGCGCCAAATCCTTGTGCGTCATGTTCCTGAGACCAAAGGCAACACTCACGCAATCGAAGTAATCGCCTGGGAAAGGCAGTTTTTCTGCATCGCATTGTGCGACCGGTAACGACAGACCTTTATCGAGCAGCCGGTCGCGGCCGAGCCTGAGCATGCTGTTGTTGATATCGGTGAACCATATTGTGCCGCTTTCACCCACGCGCTTGGCAAAGAGCAGGCTCATGTCCGCGGTGCCGCCGGCAATATCGAGTACGCGATCACCGGCTTTGACTGCGCTTAATTCGACGGTGAAACGTTTCCACAGCCGGTGCGCGCCCAGTGACATGAGGTCGTTCATCAGGTCGTAGCGGTTTGCCACCGAGTTGAATACGTCCGCAACCCGGGAGGTTTTTTCCTCCTCGGCGATTTTTTGATAACCGAAATCGGTGGGTTTACTCATAACCAAACTTAAAAATAATCAGCCGGATGAAGACGGCGGTAAATAATGAACATCCATGCTTTCCGTGATCGGCAGGTAATCTCGGTTTGCATTGCTTTCCCTGGCATCCTATTTGGATTTGGGACGGGACTCAAACGCCCCGGCAACCGGATCGCGGCTTGCCCCCGCGGTTTGCATGCGCTTCAAGTATTCCTGCCACATGCGCTCTTGGTTCTCCCCCAGCAGGTACAGGTAATCCCACGAGTATATGCCGGTATCATGGCCATCCGAGAAACGAGGCTGCACGGCATAGCTGCCTACCGGTTCGATCCCGGTAATCTCGACATTTTTTTTGCCGACCTGCAGTACTTCTTGGCCGGGGCCGTGGCCGCGCACTTCGGCGGAAGGGGAATACACGCGCAGAAATTCGTACGGAAGCTGAAAGATTTTTCCGTCAGAATATAAGATTTCCATTACCCGCGATTTTTGATGCAGCTTGATTTCAGTCGGGGTAGGGGTGCCTTTATCGAGCCCTGCCATGATTTTCCCGCAATGGAGATGTGTTGCGTTCAGGAAATCATCATAACCGAGTTGGGGCAAATTAAAAATAACGTTCGCGTTGTGGTTTTCCTGCAGAGTTTTGGCGGAATTATGCGCCGCTGAAGTCGACCTGCTCGTAGTCGCTGCCTTTTTCCATGAGCTTGGTAAGCTTCACGCGCTGTGGCTCGCTGGTAAACACTTCTATGATCCGCCCCGCATGAAACCACCCGGCGGGAAGAATCAGCGATGGTTCGATTTTCCGATCCGCCACATCCGGCAACAGAAAGGCTTGGACGTACACAGGCCCTGTGACCCCCCCGAATGGCCGTACCGCAACGGGTTCGGGAAATCCCGGCAGCCTGCGCACGCCGAGATGCAATTCACCGTTTTGCTTGAGAGTGAGCCATTGCACCACGCATAATAAAAATGTCTTTTCGCCTGCCGGACAGGTTCCGATAAGCTGGTGGAGGTGCAGTCGTGACCCGCCGCTATCCGGCATGCGCAGCAAGCCGTAACCTTCGGGTCCAACGTTCAGGGTTTTCCAGGATTCCAGGGCATAACCCATTTGCGAAGCCCGCATTTCTTCGCGTTGCTTGCTCAAGTGGCCGAAGGTTGCCAATTCTTCCTCCTCTTGAGGGGAGAGTTGCGGTGCTCCGGGCTGCTTGAACGGTTTGCCGCTTATATAATAATGAATCGCAGGAATGCCGACACAAACTTGCAGTGTCTTCTCAAACGGGCGGCGTGGATTTACCGCCCCGCTGCCCGGCTTGCACCATTGCTGGTAAAGCAGCTTGAGAAGAGTTTCGCATCCGGGCTGCATGCAATCTGTGCCAAGGCCGAGTTCCGCAGGCGGCTTCCCTTGTTCGAGCAGCACAATTCTCTTCAACAGGTTTTTAGCCAGGTCCTCCACACTAAGATAGCGGGCCGACGCGGGAGCGTTTTCTTGTAACCCGAATTTCAGGCCCTGGTTGCCTTCAAGATCTACCGCCAGCACAAACGCACTATCAGGCGAGGTAGTTGTGATACTGATTTTATCGCCCCATTTTTCAAGCCAGCGTATGGCGAGTTCGAGCTGCTTGGGAGTGAGCGAATAGGGATTGCCAAGGCCGAGCAACAGCGTCTGGGCATAAGCCGCCGCGCAACTTGTGGCATTCGCTTCCCGTACGAGATTGTCTTCTACCGCAGAGTCGGCAAAACCGCGTTTATCTGCTAGCGCATACAGCGCATGCAGATGCTGCCACAAATCCGAGGCGACTTCCTGGTGGGTCAGGTAATGCTCAAAAATGGATAATCTCGTGTATCGCACGCAGCGCTGGCACATGAGCGCGGCGTTTTTTCTCGCCTCTTCACCGCCTTCGACAGAATCCTGCAAACAGCGCTGATACGCCGCCTGCATGGTCTGCCACAGTTCCACCACCTGTTTCCACAACGCCGACTCCATCGCAGCCAGCGGCAGCGGTTTGATGGCGTATTTCTTTGCGCACTCAGTCTGTACCAATTCGACTGTCTCGCGCAGCTCTTCAAGTGTTTTGAGCCGCTCCAAAGGCCCCGTCTTGAAATGCAGGAAGCGTTTTAGCTCGGCAGTTAATGTTTGCTGCGCCTGCACAGGATTGGTGAGCGGCAATTGCTCAACCCAGCGCTTGCAGGAAGCGGCGTTGCTCAACTCTGTGGCGGCTCCCGGGCGGACGTCAGGTAGCGGCATCAGCAACATTTGGTTATCACTTTTGCAGGTTAAGCGTCATTTGCAAAGAGGCTTGCAGCTTCGCTTTAAAATCTCGTGGCAAGGCGTGCGGAGTAGAGCGCAGCTTTTGCCCCCATACCGGATTGGGAAAATGCGGATCATCCTGATAACGCGGAATTACATGCCAGTGCACATGAGGAGTAACATTGCCCAGGCTCGCCAGGTTGATTTTGTCCGGGATGAGCAAGTCGCGCAATACCTTCTCCACTGCGCATACCACGCGCAACATGTGTTGACGTTCTAGTTCGGCCAGATCGGTCATTTCGCGGTTATGCTTATCCCATATCACACGGCAGAACCCGGGATGCTCCGGGTCGTTGACCAGCACCACGCGGCATAGCATGTCCCGCCACATGATTTCGCCACCGGATGATGCGCATAGCTCGCAGCTCGTCATAGATACATCACGCTGGATGGTCATTTATTATACCCCGATATCCCGTTTTATGAGGTCGTGGCGCATCATTCAAGTCACAGAAAAACCACCGTTTGGCAAAATCTAGCGGGCCACCGCACTAAACACTTTTTTCAGGAGCTTGCCGCTGTAGTCGGCCGGGTTGCTGCGAATGGCTTTTTCCTCATCTTTCATCATCAGGAACAGCCCGTCCAGCGCTTTCTGCGTGACGTACGGTTCCAATTTAGGAGGGTCAGTAAGCCCCAGTGCCGAGGCCTTTCCAGTAAATTCGTTATATTTTTCCACCGCTCCGACCTGGCGCACAGTCTTGGTGACGATCGGCAGGAACTTGGCGCGCAGTTGGCTTTCGGTGTTGCTGCGGAAATACTGAGTTGCCGCATTGTCACCGCCGGTGAGGATGCCTTTGGCGTCCTTCACGCTCATTTTCTTCACCGCGTCCAGCAGCAGCGTCTTGGCCTCGGGTACCGCAGCCTCTGCCGCGCGGTTCATGCTGACGATGACTTCGTCGGAATACCTGCCCAGACCAACCTTGTGCATCGCTCCGTCTATTTTCTGCAACTTGTCGGGCAGCGGGATTTTCACGCGCTGGTTGCCGAGAAAACCGTTTTTCACGCCGAGTTTTGCTACTGCGGCGCTCGAACTTTGGCTTAACGCTTCCTTGAGACCAGCGACCACATCTTTGTTGCTGAGACTCGCAAGGTCAACAGCGTGCGCCTGCAGGCTGAACATGAACCAGGCAAAAATACCGAGCAGAATTCGCATCAGCATTCTTCCCTGGTTCTAGGCAACACCGTAAGTATTGAACCATTGCTTAAGCCGTTTCCAGCCGTCTTCAGCCTGCTCCTTGCGGTAACTCGGCCGGTAGTCGGCGTGAAAGCCGTGCGGCGTGTCGGGATAAACCACGATTTCCGATTTGCTTTTAGCGGCTTTAAGCGCTTTGCGCAGAGCTTCCACGGCATCGAGCGGAATGCCGGGGTCGGCGCCGCCGTAGAGGCCAAGCACCGGCGCCTTGAGTAGCCCCGCCATATCGATCGGATTTTTGGGCTGGAGCTTGTTGGTTTTCCAAAGCAGTGCTCCGTACCAGGCGACTCCGGCTTTGAGCTTGCTGCTGTGCGCCGCATACAGCCACACGATGCGTCCGCCCCAACAGAAACCGGTGATACCCAGTTTTTTCGTATTGCCATGGTTTTTCCCCGCCCAGGTTGCCGTAGCATCCAAGTCGGACATGACTTGCGCGTCGGGCACTTTGGATACGACTTGATCCA
>JAHFRG010000070.1 GCA_023258935.1 Betaproteobacteria bacterium | reverse complement strand
TGGGGACTTACGGCAAATCGCGTCCCGGGATAAACTGTGTCTTTATAAAGACAGAAGAACAATTTTGGAGAGGGCATGAGGCTGCACATTCTCAGTAACCTGCACCTGGAATTGGGCGATTTCACCCCGCCAGATACCGGCGCGGATGCGGTCATTCTTGCCGGAGACATCCATGTGCAGGACCGCGGTGTTGACTGGGCAGTGCAACACTTTTCTGTGCCTGTCTATTATGTCCTCGGGAACTACGAGTTCTACGGAGGGCACCTCGAGCGCACGGTGAAGCGGCTCAAGCAAAAAGCAGCGGGCACGAACGTGCATGTGCTCGAATGCGATGAAACTGTCCAGGACGACGTGCGCTTTTTAGGCGGCACCTGCTGGACGGATTACTCGGCGACCGGTAATCTCAAGCTAGCCATGGCGGAAGCGCGCCGGACAATGAGCGATTACCGCGAAATCCGTGCGGGAATGGGCTTGCGCAAGCTTCGTCCCGAGGACACCCAGAAAAAACACACCGAGTTCAAGGCGTGGCTGCGGAAAAAACTCAAGGAGCCCTTTGACGGCAAGACGGTTGTGATTACCCATCACGCGCCGTCCATTCTGTCGATTGCGCCCGAGTACCTGGACGAGTTCACTCACGGCAGCGCGGCTTATGTCAACCGCATGGAATACCTGATGGGCAAGCCCATTGCGCTTTGGGTGCACGGCCAGACGCACAGCAAGTTTGAATATCAGATTGCGGGTACCCATGTGGTGTGCAACCCACGCGGCTACCATGGCCTCAGGCTCAACAAGAAATTTGACCCTAGGCTTGTGGTAGAAATTTAGGCTCCGCGTCCGCAGACTATTCCCCGATAATCTTCACCAGCACCCGTTTCGGGCGGCGGCCGTCGAATTCGCCGTAGAAAATCTGCTCCCACGGACCGAAGTCGAGTTTCCCGCCGGTCACAGCCACGACAACTTCACGGCCAAACAGTTGGCGCTTGATGTGCGCATCGGCGTTGTCTTCGCCGGTGTCGTTATGCCGGTATTGTTTTATGGGCTCGTGGGGAGCAAGCCCTTCCAGAAAGCGCGTAAAGTCGCTGTGCAAGCCCCGCTCGTCGTCATTGATGAAGACCGAAGCGGTGATATGCATTGCGTTCACCAGCACCAGCCCTTCCTTGACGCCGCTTGCCTTCAGGGTTTCCTCGACTTGGGGCGTGATATTGATGAATGCTTCCTTGGTGTGGGTATTGAACAGAAGTTCCTTGCGATGGGTTTTCATTGTGTTCCTCCGCTGACAGGCATGACGGGTTTTAGCATGACGCGCTAAAATGTATAAGACGCCTAAACTTAACGTCTCCACACTGGAGAAAGCAATACTCTAGATATATTCGTTACGCAATTCCAGCAGTTGGGATAGCCATCATTAGGCGGAGTTAATTTGGAGCCTAAAATCGTCGAGGAGATAAGCAATGACAATTGCAGGCACGATTTACTTTCAAAAAGCAGGCAAACCACGCCCGAATTTCAATCCCGCGAGCACAGGCTTTGACCGGGATATCGCCTGGTGGCTCGCTGAATGCTCAAGGCTTGCTTACGAAAACAAGCGCCGCGTGTACGATGAGCTGGCAGGTGCTGGTTTCGAGTTCGTCATCTTCTTTGATACGGTAGAAACCCAGGGCTATCTGGCCTCTCACCCGGGTACAGCCGGCCTTGGGCAATTTGCGGTGCTTGCGTTTCGCGGTACGGAAAAAGACTGGGCGGATATTTTAGCCGATGTGGCAATCTTCAAGTCGACGCTGCCGGATGAGCTGTATCCGGCGTTGCTTGCTTCGGGTAGCGGTCAAGTGCAGCCCTCATATCGGGCTCATACAGGGTTTATCTATGCGCTGAAAATCGCATGGGGCGCGGCGCTCGACGGCATTCCTCCAAAAGGAAAAATGAAACCGCCAAAATGGTACGGAGCAAAAGGGGTAAGCGACGCGCTATGCGATATCCTGGAAGAAGAGGGGCACAACATCCCGATATTCATGACTGGCCATAGTCTGGGCGGAGCGCTCGCGACTTTGACCTCGTGTCCCCAGCCTCCGGCTGCGCTCTACACGTTCGGATGCCCCCGGGTTGTTGATTCGAAACTTGCTAAAACGCTTGACCAAAGGAGCGTCCCGGTCTTCAGGGTGGTGAATTCGACGGATATTGTGCCCAGGGTGCCGTCCTCAATCTGGGGTTTCCGCCATTTTGGAAAGCTGACCTACTTGAACAACAAAGGGGAGTGCGTAGTAGGGAGGAAAGCGCAATTCCTGTTTGTAATTGGCTCGATAATTACATGGATCGGGGTCATTTTCATAATTCTGCCATTTAACTGGGTCGCCGGCGGCCTGCGACCGAAAACATTCTCCAATCACAAAATAAGTGAATATGTCCGGAAACTGGCATGAAATATAGGACTGAAACGATGTCCCGTGCAGCCGACCGAATCAAGGTATTTAGAGGCGATATCACCGCCCTTACTGTGGATGCGATTGTCAACGCCGCGAACAACTCGCTGCTGGGAGGCGGCGGCGTGGACGGCGCGATTCACCGCGCGGCAGGACCGCAACTGCTGGCCGAGTGTCGTACTCTGGGCGGCTGCAAAACCGGAGCGGCGAAAATCACCAAAGGCTACCACCTCAAAGCCAGGCATGTCATTCATACCGTCGGCCCGGTGTGGAAAGGTGGCAACAGCGGCGAGCCTGAATTGCTGGCTTCATGCTATCGGGAAAGTTTCAAGCTTGCCTTCGAACATGAGATTCAATCTATGGCTTTTCCTGCGATCAGCTGCGGTGTTTATGGCTACCCCATAGAGCAGGCCTGTGCCATAGCGGTTGCCGAAACCGTGACAACCTTGCAAGTTTGCCCTTCGATGCAGCAAGTATATTTCGTGTGCTTTGAAGAAGCGGTGTATCAGGCATACCTGGATGAACTGGCAGGCGTCGCATGAAGCTCAAAATCAAGGTCGTGCCCAAGTCGTCGCGAAACAGTGTTGCAGGGTGGGTGGGCGACACTCTTAAAGTGTGCGTAAATGCCGCTCCTGAAAAAGGCAAAGCGAATCTTGCCGCGCAGGGGATACTCGCCGCAGCGCTGGGTTTGCCCAAGGATAAGGTGCGTATCGTCTCCGGTCTCACCTCGGCGAGAAAGCTCGTGGAAATCGGGGAATTAAGCGAGGCGGAAATTAAACAGAAGCTTTGCGCCGATTGAAGGGCTAAAGACCGCGCGGTTTGCGAGGTGCTTTGGAAAACTCCCGATCGTAAAGCCATAGCGGAAGAATTTTCAGAATGCGACCGAGAATCGCCATTTGCCAGGGGATAACCAGGAATTTGCGTCTTAACGCGATCGCGCTAATTATTTTTTTGGCAGCAGCTTCCGAGGATATGATAAAAGGCATGGGGTAGGGATTGTTCGCGGTCATCGGAGTGGCAATAAAGCCCGGGCAAACCGTGAGTACCTTCACACCGCTACCATGCAATTCCACACGCAGGCTTTCCAGATAGCTTATTGCAGCAGCCTTGGAAGCAGAGTAAGCACTTGCACCGGGCAGACCGCGGAATCCGGAGATGCTGGCAATCCCCACCAGCATGCCGCGCCGTTGCCCGCGCATTCCATCCAAGAAGGGCTGGAAGGTTTTCACCATTCCCATGAAGTTGGTATCGAGGATGGCCTGGAAAGCCTCCAGGTCTTGCGGATGTTCAGTAAGAGTGCCTCCGCTTATGCCGGCATTGGCGATCACCACATCAGGGCAGCCCTGCTGCTTGATGAAATCGCCGGCCGCTTGTTGCATCGCCTGAGCATCACGCACATCAGCGGCATAGGTGTGGCAGGTGGTGGGAAGCGTGTCCTTTAGCTGGGCAAGCGCTCCTGCGCGCCGCGCAATCAAGCCAAGGATCGTGCCCTGTTTTGCATATTCTCGCGCCAGCGCTTCACCGATGCCGCTCGATGCGCCGGTGATCACTACCTTGAGTGGCATCAGCGTTTAGAAGAACGTTCCTGTCGCGCTTTGTTGATGAGTTCGTTGACCACCTGCAATGCGCTTTCATGCGAGCCAGTCATCCCGGGTCCGGTAAGGTATTTGCCGTCCACCACCAGCGTAGGCGTGCCCTCAACGCCGTAAGCTCGAGTCAATTTCTTCGCGAAGTCCGCCCGGTTGTTTATGGAGAATGAATTATAGGCATCAGCGAATTTCTTGCGGTCCACGCCGTGTTGTTCCATCCAGTCAAGCAACGTTTGCTCGTTATTTAGATTGATTTGTTTGACATGAATGGCTTCAAACACAGCGCTTTGCAGTCGATTGATTTCGCCCAGCGCTTCCAGCGTGTAAAAAGTCTTGGTGAGCGGTACCCAGTCATCGCGGAACACCGCGGGGATGCGACGGAATGCCACGTCTTTTGGCGCACTGCTCATCCATTTTTCGAGATATGGCTCTAGGTCGTAACAATGTGAACAGCCGTAGTAGAAAAATTCGATAACCTCGATTTTGTTGCCGGTTTCGGTAGGCTGAGACGGGCTAACCAGCCGGTAGTCTTTATTAAGTATGGGCGCGGCAGCAAACGTGCCTCCCGTAACCGCCAGCAGGCAAGACAAAAGCAAGTACTTGAGTAATTTCATCCATATCTCCTGTTGAATTCTTCTGACTATCACGCGGTAGTATCGTGTACCTTAATCAGGCTGGTATCTATGCCGTTCTGTTTCAAAGTGGCGCGCATGCGGTTGAGATCGTCAACATTGGTGTAAGGTCCCACTCGCACCCGGTGCCATATGACTTTATCGGCCAATGTGGCACTTTGTATCTTGGCTTCAACACCTAATAACGCAAGCTTGGCTTTTAGGTTGTCAGCATCGGACATATTTTGGAAAGCGCCCGCTTGGAGAAAATAGATATCCTTGGTTGGATTGGGCTGCTTTGCGGCTTGTTTCAAGTCCTTTTCAGTGACTGTCTCTTCAACTCCCGGCAGGATTTTGTAAAAATCAAAGCGCGGTTTGTCTTTAGGAGCTGCCTTGGCCTGTTTTTCCTCCTGTTTTGGCGCGGCCTGAGGAGCGGGCGGCTCGACTTTTATTTCGCTGCCGAGTAAGCTCGCCGGGGGTTTGTCGCGGCTTACAAACGGGCTGGGTAATTTGTTGATATACCAGGCGACCACCAGAGCGACGCTCAAGCCCAGAATCAATCCGACAAAAAGACCGAGTAGAAAGGAGCTGCCGCTATTGCCTGAGCTCGATTTACTGGAATCGGTTTTATAATCCCTGGACACTCGTATATCCTACATTTTTTCAGGACAGCTGACACCTAGCAGGCGCAGTCCGTTGCGCAACACCTGGCGTATCGCGGTGACCAGCGCAAGACGCGCGCTCCGGATTTGCGCTTCGGGCACCAGAAAACGCGTTGCATTGTAATAGCTGTGAAACTCCGCAGCCAGTTCTTTGAGATAAAACGCGATGAGATGCGGAGAAAACTCCCGCGCAGATCCTTCCACGATTTCGGGGTAGTCCATCAGGCATCGCAGCAGCGCAAACTCGTGCGAACTAGTTAGCGGCGAAGTGTCCGCCTGCGAGAGAGTCGCGGCGTCACCGCCCCATTCCTGCAGCACGCTGCAAATCCGGGCGTGCGCATATTGCACGTAGTACACCGGGTTTTCGTTGCTTTGTGATTTCGCAAGGTCGAGGTCGAAATCAAGATGCTGGTCGCTTTTGCGCAGCACGTAGAAAAAGCGCGCGGCGTCGTTGCCGACTTCCCGCCGCAGTTCGCGCAGGGTAACGAATTCGCCGGAACGGGTGGACATCGGAACTTTCTTGCCATTGCGGTAAAGCACGGCGAATTGCACCAGCGCGACGGTAATCCTCTCCGGATCAAACCCCAACGCCTGCAATGCGCCCTTGACGCGGGCGATATAGCCGTGGTGGTCTGCGCCCCAGATATCAATCACGCGCTGGAAGCCGCGCTCAAATTTGTCAAGGTGATAGGCGATATCTCCTGCGAAGTAAGTGAACTCGCCGTTTTCGCGCTGCACGACCCGGTCTTTTTCGTCGCCGAATTTGCTCGAGCTGAACCACTTGGCGCCGTCTTTGACGTAGATATACCCTTTGTTTTCGAGCAGAGCGATGGCGCGCTCGGCTTGGCCTGAGTCGAACAGCGATTTTTCCGAGAACCATGTGTCGAAAGTCACGCCGAATTCCTCGAGGTCACTGCGGCAATCATTCAGTTGTTCGGTTAGGACGAAGCGATGAATATCAGCGTAATCCTTGCCCAGCAGTTTTTTGGCATTGGCTATCAGGCCGTCAAGATGCGCCTCGGGATCGGACTGCGAATCGGTCACGCTTTGCAATACAGCTTTTTGCTCGCGCACATACTGTTTTGAGTGCGTCTCAACAATTCTTTTTGCCATGGCGCGCACGTAATCGCCCTGGTAGGCGTTGGAGGGGAAGGCAATGCTCTCGCCCACCAACTCAAGATAGCGCAGCCAGGTGGATAGTACGAGGATATCCATTTGCCTGCCGGCGTCATTCACATAAAACTCGCGCGACACCTGATAACCGGCGGCATCCAGCACATTGGCGAGGCTTGCGCCGAAAGCTGCGCCGCGCCCATGGCCGACATGCAAGGGCCCTGTGGGATTGGCGGAAACGAATTCAACCTGGATTTTTTTGCCTGCACCAAGACGGCTGCTGCCGTAAGCTTCACTGGTGTTCAGAATGTGCGGTATGACTTGCTGCTTCGCGAAGGGTTTGAGAAACAAATTGATGAAGCCGGCGCCGGCGATTTCCGCCTTTTCCACATTGGGTGAAGCCGGCAGCGCAGCGAGCAGAGCCGCGGCGATATCGCGTGGACTGCGGTGCAACGGCTTGGCCAGCAGCAATGCGAGATTGCAAGCGTAATCGCCGTGACTTTCCTGCTTGGGGCGCTCGAGCTGAATCAAGGACGCCGGCTGAGACGGCGCAATTTTGCCGAGTGCTTCAGCAAAAAGTTGAGTCAGATGGGATTTCAAATCCAAGGTTTAATAGATATGGAACAAAGGGGTGTTATTATACCGCGAAGCCCCTCTCCGCCCTAAAGCTGGAGCACTTCGAAACGGGTTTAATTGTTTGCAGTATGAAGTCGCAAAAGGCAAAATTGGACGGATTAGGCACCCCTATTGGTGCCCATTTTTAGTTAGGCGTATGGAAGACTGCGTTCTCGCGGAACTCAATGGCACTTTGATCGACGGCCTTGCGTTTTGCGCCAAGACTTACGCAGTGTTCGAGCGCTTGCGAAGCGCTCCTGATGGACCTGATCGGCTGCGGCTTCGCGCCACCTCCGCCCATAAGAGGCTTTTGGAAGAGTTACTGCCGATCTGTCGGTACGTGCAAACGTACTACCGCCCAGGGCGATACATCTCAGTGCGATGGCTCGACGGCAGTCAATCCTTTGACGCCGAACTCCACCAAAAGGGTGACTACGTAGACAAAGGCTACTACCCTGCACTCGCCTACTTGGAGGCGACCTCAGCCATGCATGCGAACGAGCATTGGATTTGGAAGCTGCTCTCCCAGGGCAAAGCGGCGTTCGCACCGGACGGCATTAGTAAGCCGAGAGGAGAGCCCGTTCAGTCAAAGCCTATTGTGTTTACAAATACGGAGCACGTCGGGAGCTTCGTGCCCATCGTTCTGGCTCAAATCGCGCAAAAGGCGGAGATTTCTTACCCTCCCAACACGTCGTTGGTTGTTCAATGCAGCTTGAACAGTCTCTACACGCCTGACGACTGGAACCTGCTAACACAAGAAGTAAGGCGCCAGCTGCCATCGCACAGCTTCCGGGATATTCTGATGTTCAACGGCACCACAGAAATGGCAACATCAATTAGTTAACACCGGCCCCATGGGACATACGCCTAACTTTAGTTCGAGCGGACGCGCTGAAGCGCGCCGCTCAACATGACGTTAGACCGCTATGCGAAACATATTGAAGCCGTGCTGAACAGCGAAAACCCTAATCTCAACGGAGAGGTGACATGACAAATATTGCAAAGAACACGATCTGCCTTTGGTACGATGACGGC
>JAHFRG010000010.1 GCA_023258935.1 Betaproteobacteria bacterium | reverse complement strand
TCGCTGAAAAAAACTTGGGAAACTTCGTTGTTCAGCCTGAAAATGCTGGGCAAAATGCTGGTGGGGGAGATTTCCTGGAAAAACGTTAGCGGGCCGATTACTATCGCTGATTACGCTGGGCAGTCTGCTCAAGTCGGCTGGCAGGCTTATTTGAGTTTCCTTGCTTTAATCAGTATCAGCCTCGGCGTGCTGAATTTACTGCCGGTTCCGCTGCTGGATGGTGGACACTTGATGTATTACCTGGTGGAAATTATCAAGGGAAAACCGGTTTCTGAAAAAGCCCTCCAAATTGGCCAGCATGTCGGTATTGCATTGCTGTTTATATTGATGGCTTTCGCCATTTACAATGACATCAATCGCCTCATTACCGGTTAATACTAATGAAGATAATTTACCTGGTGGCTCTGTTGCTGTGTTTCTACACTGCAACTGCGCGGGCGATAGAGCCTTTCGTGATCAAGGATATCAAGGTGGAAGGCATACAGCGCACCGAAGCTGGCACGGTATTCAGCTACCTGCCGGTGAAGGTGGGCGACATCATGAACGATGAGAAGGCTGCAGCCGCCATCAAATCGCTGTTCGCGACCGGCTTTTTCAAGGACGTACGGCTGGAAGTGGAAAACAACGTGCTGATCGTTATTGTGGAAGAACGCCCGGCAATTTCACAGATTGACATCATCGGTGCCAGGGATATCAGCAGCGAGGACCTGAAAAAAGCCTTGAAACAGGTCGGCCTCGCTGAGTCGAGGATTTTTGACAAGGCGCTGCTGGACAAAGCCGAACAGGAATTGAAGCGCCAGTACATCGCCCGCGGCAGATATGCCGCAACAGTCACCACCACAGTAACCCCTTTGGAGCGCAACCGTGTAGCGATAACCTTCAACATCGCTGAGGGAGAGGTCGCCAAAATCAGGCAAATCAATATCGTCGGCAACCACGCATTCAAGGAAAAAGAACTGCTTGATTTGTTTACACTGACCACACCCGGCTGGTTTACCTTTTTTACCAAGAATGATCAGTACTCCAAGCAAAAACTCTCCGCCGACCTTGAGACCCTGCGTTCATTCTATCTCGACCGCGGTTACATCGAGTTCAATGTTGATTCCACCCAGGTATCGATTACACCGAGCAAAACCGATATATATATCACCATCACCATTACCGAAGGCCCCAAATTTACGGTATCAGATATCAAGCTTGCAGGGGAGTTGCTTTTGCCTGAAAATGAACTGCGCAAACTTATTAAAATTAAACCCGGGGAAGTGTTCTCGCGCGAAAAACTTACCGAGTCTTCCAAGTTGATTACCGATAGACTGGGCAATGATGGATATGCTTTTGCGAATGTCAACGCAATACCCGACATCAACAAAGCAAAACGCCAGGTCGCCTTTACTTTTTTTATTGATCCAGGACGCAGAGTTTACGTGCACCGTATCAATATTTCTGGGAACACCCGCACTCGTGACGAAGTGATACGCCGCGAGCTCAGGCAGCTTGAAGGAGGCTGGTATAACGCAGAGCAGATCAACCGTTCCAAACAGCGTCTTGACAAGCTGGGTTATTTTGAGGATGTGAATGTAGAAACGCCGGCAGTGCCCGGTACCACTGACCAAGTGGATGTGAATTACAGCCTCAAAGAAAAAGCGACAGGTAACGTAACGCTGGGGGTGGGTTATTCCAGCTCCGAAAGCATCATCCTCAGCGCATCGGTGTCGCAAAACAATATATTTGGTTCTGGCAATTTTGTTTCGGCGGCGGTCAACAGCGGCAAGGTAAACAAGGTGTATTCGCTTTCTTTTACCGACCCTTATTTCACCGTAGACGGAGTGAGCCTTGGTTATGATATTTACAAGCGCAACGTTGACCCGACATCGCTTTCCGTTGCCCCATTCCGGACTTCAACGTGGGGCGGGGGACTTCGCTTCGGCCTGCCCATAAGCGAGCACGACACCATTAATTACGGCCTGGGTTACGAGTCAACCGGAACCGAGGTTTTTTCAACCAGCCCGCAGCAATATATTGATTTTGTCAATGATTTTGGCAGCACCACAACCACTCTACTGGGAAGCGCTGGCATTGTGCATGACGGGCTTGACAGCAGGATTTACACCACGAGCGGTACGTTGCTCAAGCTTGGCGCTGAAATCGGCTTGCCGGGGGCAGAACTAAATTATTATAAACTTAACTATCAGCAGCAGTATTATTACCCTATCAGCAAGAATTTTACGCTGTTGCTCACCGGGGAGCTGGGTATGGGCGACGGTTATAGCGGCCAGTCGTTGCCGTTCTACAAGAACTTCTTTGTAGGTGGCAGTACTTCGGTGCGCGGGTTTGAAACCAACTCTATCGGCCCTAAAGACAGCAACGGCAACGCGCTGGGCGGTACCCGGCGCGTAGTAGGAAGTGTTGAAGTATTGTTCCCCATGCCCTTCTTTACTGATTTTAAAGCGCTGCGACTTGGCCATTTTGTAGATATGGGCACGGTGGCCGACACATGGAATTTCAGCACCCTGCGTGTTTCGGACGGATTTGATGTTGCCTGGAGCTCGCCTTTCGGGCCGCTTAAAGTCAGCATTGCGAAGCCACTACGGGACTTTAGTGGTGATAAAATACAGCATTTCCAGTTTACGTTTGGAACGTCGTTCTAGGCTTGACAGTAAGGAGATATAAGTTGAAAAGTATAAATTTCGCACTGGCTGCCGCAGCATTGGCAGTGGCCGCCATCAATGTCGAAGCTGCCGACCAGATCAAAATCGGCGTGGTAAATCTTGAACGGGTGCTGCGAGAAGCTGTCCCGGCAATTAAGGCTCAGAAGAAACTAGAAAAAGAATTCGCCGCGCGTGAACAGGAAATACAGAAGGTCAGTAAGCAAATAAAAGACCTTCAAACGACTCTGGAAAAGGAAAACGTTACCTTGAGCGAATCCGAGCGGCGCACCAAGGAGCAAGAACTTGCCAGGGTAAACCTTGATTTTCAGCGTATGCAGCGGGAATTCAGGGAGGACGCCAACTTACGCAGGAACGAAGAGCTGGCATCCGTATTTGAGCGCGCCAACAAGGTAGTGCAGGAAATTGCCGCAGCAGAAAAATTCGACCTGATTTTGCAGGATGCGGTATACATCAGCCCCCGGATAGATATAACCGACAAGGTTATTAAGGCGCTGGCCGATATGCCCGCCAAATAAGCAGAACTTTGATTGATGCCTTCCCGAGAAAGGAGCCACAGCTTAGGCAGCATCGCCGAGCGCTTCGGTGGTGAACTTATCGGCGACAGGAATATCTCGATCACTCAAGTTGCTCCGTTGGAACTCGCTCAACCTTGCCATCTGTCTTTCCTGTCACAACCCAAATACCGTAGCCAGCTGGAACAAACCAAGGCCGGAGCAGTGATAGTCGGGCGCGAGTCGCGCAATCTGACCTCGCTGCCGCGCATCGTCTGCGATGACCCATACGTTTATTTTGCCAAGGTTTCTGCTTTTCTCAATCCGGCAAAAACACCACCACCCGGAATCCATCCCAGCGCAACGATTGCAGCAAGCGCACAAGTGCCTGCTTCAGCAACCATCGGCGCCCATGCGTGCATTGGGGAAAATGTCATGCTGGGTGAACGCGTCGTGATAGGCCCCGGTTGTTGCCTGGGCGATGGTGTGAAGATAGGGGAGGCGAGTGTTCTGCATCCGCGTGTGGTGGTCTGCCATGACTGCGTGATCGGAGACAGGGTTATCTTCCAATCAGGAGTAGTAATCGGTGCCGACGGCTTCGGCTTAGCCATGGATGAGGGACGTTGGCTGAAGATCCCGCAAATCGGCAGGGTGACCATCGGCAATGATGTGGAAATCGGCGCCAACACTACGGTGGACCGCGGCGCGATGGGAGACACAGTGATTGAAGACGGTGTAAAGCTGGATAACCTGATACAGATAGGGCACAACGTGCGCATCGGCGCGCATACAGCTATCGCAGGCTGCGTGGGCATTGCTGGCAGTACAAAAATTGGCCGCTACTGTAGAATTGGCGGCGCAGCGATGATAAGTGGGCATTTGCAGATCGCCGATAACGTGACGATTTCAGGGGCTACCGGGGTTGGCAAAACGATAACCAAACCCGGCATATATACTTCGGCCTATCCATGCGAGCCTCACCATAAATGGTTGAGGAACGTTGTGCACCTGCACCACCTCCATGAATTGGCAAAAAAAATCCACGAACTAGAGAAACAAAGCAAAAAACCGAAAAGGAAAACAAAGTGAGCGGCATGGACATCAACGAAATCATGCAGTATATACCTCACCGCTATCCATTCCTGCTGGTGGACCGGGTCATATCCATCAAACCGGGCAAAGATATCGTTGCCATCAAGAATGTCACTATTAACGAACCATTTTTCGTCGGCCACTTTCCCAACCAGCCGATCATGCCCGGGGTCATGATTCTCGAGGCGCTGGCTCAAACTTCCGCCATCCTTTCCTTCAAAAGCGACAATTTTAAAGTCAATGACGATTCGGTCTACTACCTGGTCGGCATTGACAACGCGCGGTTCAAGAAACCGGTTGTGGTTGGAGACCAGCTGGTGCTTCACGCGACTCTAATGCGCCATATCAAGGGATTCTGGAAATTTACCGCTCAGGCCAAGGTCGGCGACGATATAGTCACCGAAGCAGAGCTGATATGTGCCGTGCGGGCGAAATGATCCATCCGACAGCAATTATCCACCCCGGCGCAAAGCTCGCACCGGATGTCGAGGTAGGGGCATATACCATCATAGGCGACAACGTGGAAATCGGCGCCGGCACCTGGATAGGTCCGCATGCGGTGATTCTGGGTCCGACCCGCATCGGTACCAATAACCGCGTATACCAGTTTGTCTCCCTGGGCGAAGTGCCGCAGGACAAAAAATACGGCGGTGAAGCAACTCGGCTCGAAATCGGCAATGGCAACACCATCCGCGAGTTTTGCACTTTTAACCGCGGCACGGTGCAGGATGTGGGAATCACCCGGGTTGGCGACGACAATTGGATCATGGCATACGTGCACTTCGCGCATGATTGCCAGATCGGCAGCCACACCATATTCGCCAACAACGTACATCTTGCCGGACATATTCATGTGGGCGACTACGCAGTGCTCGGCGGATTTGTAGGTATTCACCAGTTTTGCCACATCGGCGCCCACAGCATGTTGGGAGCCGGCAGCATCGTGAGGCAAGATGTTCCCCCCTATGTCACAGCCTCTGGTAACACTGCCAAGCCTCACGGCATCAATTCCGAGGGGCTGAAGCGGCGCGGGTTCAAGGTCGACGCAATCGCCGGCATCAAGCGCGCTTACAAGACTTTATACAAATCCGGGATAACCATGGAAGAAGCGAAACAGGCAATAGCAGCACAACTGCCGCAATGCCCTGAACTGCGCGTATTGGTCGAATTTCTTGAACAAAGCCAGCGCGGAGTCATCCGCTAGATGCAGCCTGCAAATCGAATCCTACCCAATATCGGCATCGTTGCTACAGAAGCATCCGGAGACCAGCTCGGCGGTCATCTTATCTGCGCCTTGAAAGCCTGTCTGCCTCAAGCACAATTTATCGGCATTGGCGGGCCTAATATGCTGGCTGCAGGCATGCAATCGCTGTTTCCAATGGAAAAACTTGCAGTGCATGGTTATGTCGAAATATTGCGACGTCTGCCGCAAATCGTTTGGATCCGCCACAAGCTGCGCAATTACTTCTTTCAACACCGACCGCATATTTTGATTGGGATAGACTCACCCGATTTCAACCTCGGTCTGGAGGAAAAACTCAAACAACGCGGCGTGCCTACGGTTCATTATGTGAGTCCTTCAATCTGGGCCTGGCGCGGTGAGCGCATTCATAAAATCAAACGCGCGGTATCGCATATGCTGACATTATTTCCTTTTGAGCTGCCGCTTTATGAAAAAGCCGGGATACCGGTTACTTATGTTGGTCACCCGCTTGCAGAGCTGCTGCCTGATGTGCCCGACCACGCAGCTGCACGGGAGCAAATGCGGCTGCTACCCACCACCAAAGTCATCGCGCTATTGCCGGGCAGCAGACAAAATGAACTGCATTACATGGCAGATACCTTTATCGCAACCGCAAGGTGCATCTCGCAAGTGCTGGCTGGTGTGCAATTTCTGGTACCGTTGCACAGCCGCGAGACGCGCGACCAGTTTGAAAGCGCCTTGTACCACAACAACGCACAGGATTTACCGCTGACTATATTATTCGGCCACACACACAACGCTTTGACTGTTGCTGATGTTGCGCTGGTGGCTTCTGGCACGGCCACCCTGGAAGCGCTGCTTCTCAAATGCCCGATGGTTATCACTTATAAGGCCAATGACCTCAGCTTTCGAATGGTCAAGAACAAATACTATCTGCCTTTCGTAGGCCTGCCTAACATTCTTGCTGGCGAATTCATTGTTCCAGAAATCCTGCAGCGTGACGCGACACCTGAAAACCTGGGTCAAGCCGTGCTTAACCTGCTCGCGGATGAAACGGTGAAAGAACGGCTGCGCCGGAAATTCAGCGCCATTCATGCCAAGTTGAGGCAAAATACGGCACAGCGTGCAGCGCAAGCCATATTGCCGTATCTTGAAAGCCAGGGGGTAACAAGTGAGCCAATGGCTGATTTGCGGGGTGGATGAAGCAGGGCGGGGGCCGCTAGCAGGCCCGGTATATGCCGCCTGCGTGGTGCTGAATCCGCAGATCAGAATACACGGCCTGGCCGATTCTAAGCAATTGAGTGCCGCGAGACGCGAACAGCTCGCCTTGCAAATCAAGTCCTGCGCGCTCGCCTGGGCAATTGCCTCGGCAAGCGTGGAAGAAATTGACTGTTTAAACATCCTGCAAGCCAGCTTGCTTGCGATGAAGCGCGCGGTAGAAAACATTTCCCTGGAACCCGCTGAAGTGTTGATTGACGGTTTGTACTGCCCGCAGCTTAAATATCCGTCGCGCGCCATCGTCAGAGGGGACTGTAAGATTCCTGAAATCATGGCAGCCTCGATCCTGGCTAAAACCGCGCGCGATTCGGAAATGCTTGCTCTGCACCTGCGTTTTCCGCAATATGGTTTTGACCGGCACAAAGGTTATCCAACACTGCAGCATCTTGCAGCTTTACAAGTACACGGCGTGTGCGCAATTCACCGCCGAAGCTTTGCGCCGGTTAAAGCTCTTGTTGAGGCAAGCGTGTAAATCATGGCGGTAGCCAAGCTGTTACATGTTTTAGGGGTTGTAGTGTGGGTGGGAGGAATGTTTTTTGCCTACCTGGCATTGCGTCCCGTTGCAGCTCAGCAGCTCGAGCCGCAACAGAGGCTGAAACTGTGGCAGGGCGTATTGCAGCGGTACTTTTTATGGGTGTGGCTTGCGGTTGCGCTGATTCTCGGCAGCGGTTCATACATGATGTGGCAATCGGGCGGTGTGAATGCGCCGCTGCATGTCCATACTATGATGCTGCTGGGCTTGGTCATGATGCTGATTTTTGCGCATGTGTATTTCGCGCCGTTTCGGCGCTTGCAGCGCTCAATCGTGGCACAAGACTGGGTAACCGCGGGTGCTGCACTGAATCGGATACGCATCATGGTCGCCGCTAATTTGAGCTTAGGCCTGATTACTATTGCTGTGGCCGCACTCGGGCAAATTACTGCCGGCTGATATCCTTCACAAGCTTCCCCAGGCTTGCCGCTTCACGCTTTTCATACACTAGTGGCAAGCGCGCCGCGCATTGTTTTTTGAGTGCAGCGCAAAAACCACGGTCAGTCTCCATGCGTTGCAGCAGTTTGGCGAGGCGGCGTTCGTCCTCCACAGCATAATAGCCGTTATAGTCTTCCCCCAACATTCCGATGTTGCCCGGAATGAGCGAGGCAATGACCGGAACGTGCGCCGCAAGCGCTTCTGAAATGACGTTGGCGCCACCTTCCATGCGCGAGCTGATAACCATGGCGCGGCTGCGGGCAAGCCGCTTGCGCACCCGCCAGCGCGGGATTTCACCTATCCAACGGTATCGCGGTTCATGCTCCATCCACTGTAGCGCTTGCTTTTCCATTTCAGTGCTCATGGCCCGGCCCATGTGGCAAATGCGGATGCGGGAGTTTTGTGGTAGATAGCCCAGCGCCATGGCGCAGCGAAATGGGTCTTTTTCCTCGCGCAAATGGCCGATCACAGCGATTTCGAATTGGTTTTTGAGCGGCGCCGCGGGTTTGACGGGTTTCGCGGATTGATAGATGACCCGTGCTTTTTCCCGCGCACCCGCTGAAAGTTCGTGTAAAGCCATTTCCTGCAGTACGACAATGCGTGTCGCCAACCGCAGCGACTCCTGCGCAGATGCATCGGTTTTGATATCGCGGTACAAATCAGTGCCGGTCAGGCAAACCACCAAAGGTGCATGCGGCAAGAGGCTGACAAATCGTTTGATTGAGTCATGGCTCTTACGCGCATGCAAGGCAATCAGCAAATCGGCAGGGCGCTCATCCCACGCGGTTTGAACCCGCACATGGTGCCCGGAACGCCTCAGCAAACGCCCCCACCTTTGCGCGGTATTGCGGTTGCCGCCCAGGGCAGGCGCTGCAGCAGGAGTGATGATGACGATGTTCATGTGGATATAAACTTGTAATAATAAGGGAACCACGGGACTCTCTAAACTATATCAGAAGGCAGGAACGCGATGAGCGCAGCTTTATCCTACCATGAGTCAGATCTCGGCAAGCAGCTGTGCGACGCCAGGGAACGCACCTTGGCGCTGGTCAGTGATCTTGATGGGAACCAATGGTTCGGGCCGAAGCTTGCCATTGTCAATCCTCCGTTGTGGGAGCTGGGCCATGTCGGATGGTTCCAGGAGTACTGGTGCCTGCGTAACAACGGCTCAGTGGTGCTGTCTCCGTCTATCCTGCGCCATGCCGATGAACTTTACGATTCAGCCACGGTTGCGCATGACACGCGCTGGGACTTGCCGTTGCCCAGCCTCGATCAGACGCTTGCCTATTTGGAGGATGTGTTGCAACGCGTTCTCGACATATTGCAGCGGGGGGACAACAAGCTCGATTATTTTGCGCAGCTTGCGCTGTATCACGAAGACATGCACGGAGAGGCGTTTTACTACACCCGGCAAACGCTGGATTATGCCAAGCCCAAGTTTGCCAGCGCCGTACCAACAGCATATGCAGAGGGTGATATGGATAAAGATATTACAATAGCCGGAGGAACCATGATGCTGGGTGCAACACCTCAGGATGGGTTTGTTTTCGACAATGAGAAATGGGCGCATGAAGTTGAGATTAAACCGTTCCGGATATCGCGCACCGCTGTGAGTAATGCCGAATTCGCCCCCTTTATAGACGATGAGGGCTACCAGCGACGTGAGCTGTGGTCGGAACAGGGCTGGCGGTGGAGGCAAGACGCGCACGCGGACGCCCCGGCATATTGGGTTAAAAATGGAAGCGCATGGTTGTTGCGCCAATTCAATGAGTGGGTTTTATTGCCGCCTCACAATGCAGTGATTCACGTAAACTGGTTCGAAGCGGAAGCGTATTGCCGCTGGGCCAAACGGCGCCTTCCCACCGAGGCGGAATGGGAAATGGCAGCGGCGACGGTGCCCGGCAATACCATGCTCAAGCGGCGCTATCCCTGGGGAAATGATCGGCCTTCCGGCAAGCACGCCAACCTTGACGGCTACGCCGCGGGCAGTGCTCCTGTCAACGCTTTTCCGGAAGGCGACAGTGCGTGGGGTTTGAGGCAAATGATGGGTAATGCCTGGGAATGGACCGCGGACTGGTTTCTTCCCTATCCAGGTTACGTGGTGGATCCTTACAAGGAATATTCCAAACCGTGGTTCGGCAACCATAAAGTGCTGCGCGGCGGATGTTTCGCTACTCGCTCGAGGCTGTTGCGCAATACCTGGCGTAATTTTTATACACCGGATCGGCGCGACGTGTTTAGCGGTTTCCGCACCTGCGCTATCGAGCCTTAGTAACAGGACCGTGAAGCACATCGTCTCGCGCAACAACGCGCTGTTCAGATCGATCTCTAAGCTCGCTCATTCATCCAGGGCAAGAAGAAAAACCGGCAAGGCGTTGCTTGACGGCCCTCATCTGGTGTCCGCTTACTGCTCAGTATTCGGCGTCCCGGAAACCGTGGTGGTCAGCGCCAGCGGCATGAAGCATAACGAAATACGCAATCTGCTGCGGCAAATCCCCGGGCTTGATCCGTATGAATTGCCTGATTCCCTGTTCAAGGAAATTTCTCCCGTTGCTTCGCCAGCCGGAATTCTTGCCGTCATCAACGCCCCGGTACCCATCAGCCAGCCTGAGAAAATCCGGTTCTGTGTGTTGCTGGAAAATATCCAGGATGCAGGAAACCTGGGTTCTATACTGCGCTCAGCCGCAGCAGCCGGTGCAGACTGCGCTTTTCTTTCGAAAAACTGCGCTTTTGCCTGGTCGCCCAAAACCCTGCGTGCCGCCATGGGCGCTCATTTCCAGTTGCCGATTATCGAGGATGCTGATCTTCTGGGCGTGGCAAAAGATTTCAAAGGCAAAATTATTAGCACAGATCCTGAGGCAGAAAAATCGCTGTATCAAACGGACTGCCGAGGGCCGGTTGCCTTTGTCATCGGAAGCGAGGGGACAGGGGTGTCACCACCTTTGCTGAAATTCGCCCACGAGTGCATCAAGATACCGATGCCGGGAAAGACAGAATCTCTGAATGTCGCAGCCGCCGCCGCAATCTGCCTGTTTGAAAAAATCAGGCAGGAACAGTGGCGCGGCTAACACAAAGCTAATAAATATGCCGCTCTAAATTCGCTTGGTGCAAAATGGTCGTGGCGATTTCTTCAATGGATTTGGTCGTAGTATCGATGTAATGAATTCCTTCCTGTCGCATCAGCGCTTCCGCTTCCTTGATTTCGAACTGGCAGTTGGTGAGTGTGGCATAGCTGCTGCCTGGCTTGCGCTCGTTTCGTATATGCTGCAAGCGCTCCGGATTGATGGTGAGCCCGTAGAGTTTTTGGCGGAGTGGCTTAAGCTGAGCGGGCAGGGTCATCGAACTGAAGTCCTCGAGCACTAACGGGTAGTTGGCAGCACGGATGCCGAATAGCAAAGCCATGTACAAACACGTCGGGGTTTTGCCGCAGCGCGATACGCCTACCAAAATCACATCTGCCTGGTTCAGATCGCGGGTTGACACTCCATCATCGTGGTTTAAAGCATAGTTTACGGCTTCAATTCGCGACTGATAACTGTAGCTGTTGCTGAAGCTGTGCGAGCGGCCTACAGTGTGCGAGGATTTTACGCCGAGCTCGTTTTCCAACGGGTCTGTAAAAACCTGAAAAAAATCCATGAATAGGGCGTTTGCAGCCGCAATTATCGAGCTGATTTCAGGATTGACCAGTGTGCTGAATACCAGCGGACAGCTGCCTTCCGCGAGACCAACCTGATTGATATGGTTTGCGACTTCCGCGGCTTTTTCCACCGTATCCACGAACGGAATAGTAACCTGCTTGAACTCGACTCCATCAAACTGGGTAAGCAGGCTGTGTCCGAGCATTTCCACCGTGATGCCAGTGCGATCGGAAATGAAAAAGGCCGTACGTTTATCCGGCATGGTTGTAGTGGGTGCAAGACATTTAACAAGTAAAATATACGATTTGCGGGCTTATTACAATTTAAGGAAGCTTTGAGTATGTCCCACGCGGTTGCGACGGTAGTCGAAACCGGGCCCTATGTTGCCGATGCGGCGGTAAAACAGAATGCTGAACGTTCGTCTTAAACCTTCCTGGTATCTGGCCCTATGGCTCTGCGTTGCTCATGCCATTGCCATAGGCATGGTCCTGGCTCTGCCGCTGCCAATAGGGCTCAAACTCGTCACTACTCTGGTTATTTGTATCAGCCTTGTGTTTTATTTTATGCGCAATGCGCGGCTTGCTGCGCCAAATTCAATTATTGCGCTGGAAGTAAAGGAAGATTGCACTTGCGCAATAGAAACACGTAGTGGAAAGCGGTTAGATTGTATTCTGCTTCCCACCAGTTATGTATCCGTCTCGCTTACAATACTGAATTTGAAAGCCGATGGCGAGATGCTGGCAAGGCACGTGGTGATTCTTCCTGATTCGTTAAACCCGGAAGATTTCCGCAAACTCCGTGTTTTGCTGCGTTGGAAGTACAAGCACGCACCTATATAGCCTGAAGCGCTTGACTCGCAGCCTCGGTTTTTTGCTGTAGCACAGTATTGCGCGCCTCTGGCAAGAGGGTTGGGTAATCGCGGCTGAAATGCAGACCTCGGCTTTCACGGCGCAGCATGGCGCTTTGCACAATCAAATCGGCAGTCATCACTAGGTTACGCAATTCCAGCAAATCCCCGCTCACCCTGAAATTAGCATAGTACTCGTTGATTTCCTCATGCAATACCTGGATGCGGTGTTGCGCACGCTCCAGGCGCTTGCTGGTGCGCACAATACCGACGTAGTCCCACATGAAGCGCCGCAGCTCGTCCCAGTTATGGGATATAACGATTACTTCGTCGGCGTCGGTCACACGGCTTTCGTCCCATTCAGGGAGACTGACATGCGGTATTGAGGGTTGCTCCAGGATATCACTTGCCGCAGCCAGGCCGAACACCAGGCATTCCAGAAGCGAATTGCTGGCGAGCCGATTGGCACCATGCATTCCGGTATGCGCTGTTTCCCCAACCGCGTACAAGCCGGGTAAATCGGTGCGTCCATGGCGGTCGGCAACCACTCCGCCGCAGATATAGTGCGCTGCAGGCACCACCGGGATCGGCTCGCGGGTCATGTCTATTCCCAGTTCCAGGCAACGGGCGTGGATAGTCGGGAAATGCTCGACAATAAAATCCGACGGTTTGTGCGAAATGTCCAAGTAGACGCAATCCAATCCGCGTTTTTTCATCTCAAAGTCTATGGCACGCGCCACGATATCGCGTGGAGCAAGCTCTGCGCGTTCGTCATGCGCGGGCATGAAGCGGGTGCCATCAGACAGGCACAGAATACCGCCTTCGCCGCGTACTGCCTCTGAAATAAGGAAAGACTTGGCATGGGGGTGGTAGAGGCATGTGGGGTGAAACTGTATGAATTCCATGTTGGCGATGCGGCAGCCGGCGCGCCAACCCATGGCTATGCCATCTCCGGTCGCGGTGTCCGGGTTGGTGGTATAGAGATAGACCTTGCCCGCTCCGCCTGTCGCAAGCACGGTGTGATCTGCGGTGATGGTTTTGACTTTATCGGCAAGGCTGTCCAGCACGTAGACACCATGGCAGCGGTTGTCGGAAAGCCTGATTTTCCTGCCGCAGATGAGGTCCACTGCGATATGGTGCTCGAACACGCTGATATTGGGATGGGCCTTGATTTTGGCTTCCAGTGTGGTTTGCACTTCCTGCCCGGTGGCGTCAGCAGCATGAATCACCCGACGGTGGCTGTGGCCGCCCTCGCGGGCAAGGTGATAGCCGCTGTCGCTTTCCGCGTCGCGAGTGAACCGCACTCCCTGCTTGATCAGCCATTGCACGCTGTCACGACTGTGCTCCACTACGTAACGTGCCACCGCTTCGTCGCACAGGCCGGCGCCGGCGACCAGGGTATCCTGGATATGTTCAGCAATCGAGTCGTCATTGCCCAGCACCGCGGCAATTCCGCCCTGCGCCCAGCTGCTCGCCCCATCAATCAGGGCTTTTTTGGTAATCAGCCCGATTTTTTTGTGATCGGCGAGATTGAGCGCCACCGTGAGGCCGGCGAGCCCGCTGCCAATGATTACCACATCAAAACGCTGCAATTTTGCCCCTCATTTTGTAACAACCTAATACTATAGCAGAGCCGGCACGAGAGCCGCAGCCCCATCAAACTCGAATAACCCTGTTTATAACTGAACTATTGGATAACGAAATTGTCTTTAGTGCGTATCTGTTTGTACACGCATCCTTAGAGAGCGAACTGAACTGAGGTATACTAGCCCGCTGCCGGGAATTGCATGAATGGCCTGCTACCGCGTCTGCAAGTATAACGAGCAGTATTCAGGGAATCGCTGCACATGGGTGATCGTGAAATCGACCAGCAGCTGGTCGAACGCGCACAACACGGAGACAAACATGCCTTTGAATTGCTGGTGGCCAAATACCAGCGCAAACTGGGCAGGCTGTTATCCCGCTTCATACGTGATGCCGCCGAAATCGAGGATGTCACGCAAGAAGCATTTATCAAGGCCTACCGTGCCTTGCCGTCGTTCCGGGGCGATAGCGCGTTCTATACCTGGCTGTACCGGATCGGTATCAATACCGCGAAGAACTATCTGGTGGCCTTGGGACGGCGTGCACCGACCACGACAGAGTTCGATGTCTCGGACGCGGAGGCATTTGAAGAGGGTGATCAACTCAAGGACTTGAATACGCCCGAGAACGAGTTGATGAGCAAGCAGATAGCCCAAACAGTGAACCAAGCACTGCAGGATCTGCCTGATGAACTGAGAAGCGCGATTACGCTGCGTGAAATTGAGGGGTTGAGTTACGAGGACATTGCAACAATAATGAACTGCCCCATTGGCACCGTGCGTTCGAGGATTTTCCGAGCTCGCGAGGCGATAGCCGAGAAACTTCGGCCGATGCTCGGCACTAGCAAAGACAAGAGGTGGTGATTATGAAATACGATATTTCGGCTTTAATGGATGGTGAACTGGACCGGGATGCGGCAAAAGCAGTGCTCACCATACTCGAGCGGAACAAAGAGCTACGCGAGACCTGGTTTGATTACCATCTGATTGGCGACGTGATGCGGCAAACCAGTATTGTTTCATACGATTTCGGCGAACGTTTCAAAGAGAAACTGGACGTGGAGCCGGTGATCTTGGCGCCGCGCCGGCCGCTGCTGATAAAAACCAAGATCACAGCATTGTCCATCGCCGCTTCGCTAACAGCAGTGGCCATGGTGGCCTGGGTAGTACTGCAAAACAATACCGGCAAGGCAAAACAAAACATTGCAGCCACCCAACAGTCCAATGCCGCTACCATGCTTGCCAACCTTCCTAGATACCCCCTCAACAGCAACGTCAATGAATACTTGTTAGCCCACCAGGAATTTTCACCCAGCACAACGATACAGGGCGTTGCGCCTTATGTGCGCACAGTCTCAGACGAGGCCGTGGAAGCAAGCCGATGAGAGTTCTGCTGCTCGGCCTGTTCCTCACCTTGCCCGCAACCTTGCTGGCGGAAACCCCGACGGCACCCGATGATGCACTCGCCTGGTTGCAGAAAATCGCCACCGCTGCGCACGAGCTCAATTACAGCGGCACTTTCATTTACCAGTACGGCAACCACACCGAAACTTCCCGAATCGTGCATGCAGTGGACAGTTCCGGCGAACACGAAAAACTTGAAATCCTGGACGGCTTGCCGCGCGAGATCATTCGCAATAATGACGAAGTGCAGTGTTTTTTACCTGAGAGCAAAACAGTAAAAGTCGAAAAGCGACTTCAGAGGAAACCCTTCCCTGCTCTGCTCCCCGAGCAGCTCAGCAACCTGAGCGAAAGCTACCTTATCAAATTGGGCGGACATCAGCGGATTGCAGGGTTCTATTGCCAGGTATTGTTGCTGGAACCCAAAGACGACCTGCGCTACGGATATCACCTATGGGCGGAAACTAATTCCGGCTTACTGCTTAAAGCCAGCATGCTAGACGAAAAAAACGATGTGGTAGAGCAGATGACTTTTACCCAGTTGAATATAGGCGGGCCGATAGATGAGGAAATGCTCAAACCGAAATACCCAGCCAAAGCCGCGGGCTGGCGTTATGACCGCTCCGGGCAGCCCGAACCGATTTCCACGGAAACCGGATGGAGTGTCAAAAACCCGCTCGCAGGATTCAAGAAAATCATGGAAGCCAAGCGCATGGTGAGTGGTAAACCGGCGCCTATTTCGCATATCGTTTACTCTGACGGGTTGGCGGCGATTTCGGTATTCGTCGAGCCGCGCGCTCCGGGAGTCAAGCCTTTAAACGGGGTATCAAAACGTGGCGCGCTTAATATTTATACCAAACCCCTGGACGATTACCAGGTTACAGTGCTGGGAGAAGCCCCGCCGATGACTGTGATGGAAATAGGAAATTCGGTGTACTACACCGGCAAATAAATACCGAAACCCGCAAGCCGTTTTCTGGTCCAGAATTACTCTATAATTCTCCTCATGTGGCGCTGATGTTTTTGAATAAAAGGAAGGAAGTTAATCAATGAAAAAACTGTTTTTCACGTTTGCTTTATATATTTCATTTATAGCGCCGGTTGTGGCGAAGGATTTGCCAGATTTCACCGAATTGGCGGAAAAGCAGGGACCGTCCGTGGTTAACGTCAGCACCACACAAACCATGCAAGCCCATCAGGGAATCCCCCAACTGCCGTTTTCCGAAGACGACCCTTTTTACGAATTCTTCAAGCGCTTCGGCCCACCCACGCCTCGCGAGTTTGAATCGAAATCCCTCGGGTCTGGCTTCATCATCAGTTCTGACGGCTATATCCTTAGCAACGCGCACGTGGTGGCCGATGCTGATGAGGTGACGGTTAAATTGACCGACAAGCGCGAATTTAAAGCCAAGGTGATTGGCAGTGACCGCCGCACCGATGTTGCATTACTCAAAATCGATGCAACTGGTCTGCCCAAAGTGACTCCAGGAGACCCGGCCAAACTCAAGGTTGGGGAATGGGTAGTAGCTATCGGTTCGCCCTTCGGTTTCGAGAACAGCGTGACCGCAGGCATTGTCAGCGCCAAGGGTCGTTCGCTGCCTCAGGAAAATTTTGTTCCATTTATCCAGACCGACGTTGCGATCAACCCCGGCAACTCAGGAGGGCCATTGTTTAACATGAAAGGTGAAGTCGTCGGCATCAATTCACAGATTTACAGCCGCACAGGCGGTTTCATGGGATTGTCGTTTGCCATCCCCATTGATATGGCGATGGACGTCACCGAGCAATTGCGAATCACCGGAAAAGTAAGTCGTGGACGTATCGGCGTGGTAATTCAAGAAGTGACCAAGGAGCTTGCGGAATCGTTTGGTCTGAGCAAACCGGCGGGTGCGCTCATCAATTCAGTGGAAAAAGGCGGCCCCGCTGACAAAGCAGGCCTCGAGGCCAGCGATGTGATTCTCAAATTCGACGACAAGACGGTCAACAGTTCGTCTGATCTCCCGCGCGTTGTTGGTTCCACCAAGCCGGGAGCAAAAGTAACGGTACAGATATGGCGCAAAGGAGCGACCAAGGATGTTACATTGACGGTTGGAGAAATTCCGGCGGATGAAAAAACCGCTCAGCGTTCCGGCAAGCGTGGCAAAGCACCCGAAAGCCGTCTTGGAATGGCTTTGGTCGACTTAACTGCGGATCAGCGCAACGAGCTTGGAATCCGAGGCGGAATACTGGTTGAGGATGTGCAGGGCACTGCGGTACGCGCCGGAATACGCCGTGGCGACATAATCCTGGCTGTCAATAACCAAGATGTGAAGTCGGTCGAGCAGTTCAACCAATTGCTCAATAAATTTGAAAAGGGGCGCACTATCGCATTGCTGATACGACGCGGCGACAACGCCTTGTACATTCCATTGCGCATCGAAAGCAATTGAAGACAGCCGTAAAAAACGAAGGTAGTGAACAAGCAAAATTGCCCCATTACCTTGCCGCGTTGCGTGAGTTTCAGGGCTGATACCCACACGGCAATCCCAAAATCCGCTAGAATCCGACTTTATTTGCATAAGGCAAAGGGCACTGCAGTGCCCCTTTTTTTTGACGCATGAATAACATCCGCAATTTTTCCATCATTGCTCACATCGACCATGGTAAATCCACTCTTGCCGACCGCTTCATCCAGATTTGCGGAGGTTTGAGCGAGCGCGAAATGGGACCGCAAGTGCTGGATTCGATGGAACTGGAGCGTGAACGCGGAATTACCATCAAGGCACAAACCGCAGCGCTCAACTACCAGGCACGAGATGGCCAGACTTACCTTCTGAACTTGATTGATACTCCCGGGCATGTGGATTTTTCTTACGAGGTGTCGCGCTCTCTTGCCGCATGTGAAGGGGCGTTGCTGGTTGTGGATGCCTCGCAAGGAGTGGAAGCCCAGACCTTGGCCAATTGCTACACTGCGATAGAGCAGGGGGTTGAAGTAGTGCCGGTGCTGAACAAAATAGACCTGCCGTCTGCGGAACCGGAACGCGTCATCAAGGAAATCGAGGACATCATCGGCATTTCGGCAAAAGACGCGGTACATGCAAGCGCCAAAACCGGTCTGGGTGTGGAAGATATTCTGGATGCGGTGATCCGACGCATCCCGCCGCCCAAAGGCAGCATAGACTCCCCACTCAAAGCGTTGATCATTGATTCATGGTTCGATAATTATGTCGGCGTGGTGATGCTGGTGCGAGTGGTGGATGGGGTGCTCAAACCCAAGAACAAGATTCTGCTGATGTCCTCTCAGGCGAGTTACTTGTGCGAAGAGGTGGGTGTGTTTACACCAAAAGCCAAACTCAAGGATTCATTATCAGCAGGAGAAGTCGGGTTTGTGGTTGCCGGCATCAAGGAACTCAAGGCCGCGAAGGTAGGCGACACGATTACGCTCGCCGGCAACCCGGCCAAACAGGCTTTGCCCGGATTCAAGGAAATCAAACCACAGGTTTTTGCCGGCCTGTTTCCTATGGATTCCAATGAGTATGATGCGTTGCGCGACGCTTTGGAAAAACTGCAGCTCAACGACGCTTCACTGCACTACGAACCCGAATCCTCCCAGGCTCTGGGGTTCGGGTTCAGATGCGGCTTTCTAGGGTTGCTGCATCTGGATATCGTGCAGGAGCGGCTGGAACGCGAATACGGGATGAGGCTGATAACCACCGCGCCAACCGTGATATACCAGGTGTTGCTGCGCAAAGGCACGTTAATTGAAATCGAAAATCCGTCAAAAATGCCCGACTCATCGACCATTGAGGAAATACGCGAACCCATCATCACCGCTACCATCCTGGTGCCGCAGGATTACGTTGGCCCGGTGATCACGTTATGCATCGAAAAGCGTGGCGTGCAAAAAAACATGCAGTACCTGGGCCGGCAGGTGATGCTAATTTATGAGCTCCCGCTTAATGAAGTTGTCATGGATTTTTTTGACAAGCTTAAATCAGTAAGCCGCGGCTATGCTTCCCTCGATTATGAATTCAAGGAGTTCCGCAGCGCGGATCTGGTTAAGCTGGATATTTTAATCAACGGAGACAAAGTTGATGCATTGTCGCTGATTGTGCACCGCGCCACCAGCCAATACCGTGGACGCGAGCTTGCCGTAAAAATGCGCGAGCTTATCCCACGACAGATGTTCGACGTGGCGGTACAGGCGGCTATAGGCTCGCATATTATAGCCAGGGAATCCGTCAAGGCGTTGCGCAAGAACGTGTTGGCGAAATGCTACGGTGGAGACGTTACACGCAAGAAAAAATTGCTGGAAAAACAAAAAGCCGGGAAGAAACGTATGAAACAGGTCGGCAACGTTGAAATACCCCAAGAAGCTTTTCTGGCGATTCTGCGAGTGGAGAAGTAATGAATTTCGCGCTCATCATGTTCATTCTTTTGGTGGTCACCGGCGGCATCTGGCTGCTCGACCATTTCTGGTTTAAAGCGCGGCGCCATCCTAAAAGCGCAGAGCCGTGGTGGGTGGAATATCCCAAAAGTTTTTTCCCGGTGATACTTATTGTGTTCCTGCTGCGCTCTTTCCTGGTAGAACCATTCAAGATTCCATCCGGCTCAATGATCCCCACCTTGCTGGTCGGGGATTTCATTTTGGTCAATAAGTACACCTACGGCATACGCCTGCCAATCATCAACTTCAAGATCTTAGACATCAACCAGCCCAAACGCGGTGAAGTCATGGTATTCCGCTATCCGGAAAATCCTACTCTGGATTACATCAAGCGCGTGGTCGGTCTGCCCGGGGATAAAATTGTTTACCGCAACAAGAAGTTGTGGGTTAACGGCAAAGCGGTTAAAGCCGCGCCCGACGGGGGGTATAATTATGTTGAATCCGGCTTGAATTTTGTTGATGCTAAACGCTTTAATGAAGACCTCGGCGGTCACCTGCACTCGATTCTTATCCAAGCAGGGGTGCCCGCAGTTCAAACCGGTGGAGTCAGGCAATTCCCGTTTCGCGAGAATTGCGTCTACAATGAAGAAGGTTTCAGCTGTTCCGTTCCAGCCGGACATTACTTCATGCTAGGCGACAACCGGGACAGCAGCAGCGACAGCCGTTATTGGGGCTTTGTTCCACAACAAAACATTGTCGGCAAGGCGTTCATGATCTGGTGGAATTTTGATAATCTGAAGCGCGTCGGCCAAACTGTCGAATAGGGAGGTTATATGAAACAAGAACGGGGCTTAACCATGACGGGCTTTCTGATATTGTCAATTATATTAATTTTCACGGCATTGCTGGTATTCAGGTTGCTGCCACCTTATCTTGAATACTTTTATGTGCAGAAAGCAGTGGACAGCATTTCCAGGGATTTGGACTTGCAAACTGCCACACTCAGGGAGATTCGCAGTGCATTCGACAGGCGCGCGATGATTGATAATATTACCACGATCAGAGGCGAAGACCTGGAACTCATCAAGGAAGGCAACAATGCAGTGCTTGATGCAAGCTATTCAGTAAAAGTGCCGATTATTGCCAACGTTGCAGCCTGCATTGACTTTCAAGCAACCAGCACAAAACGGAAAACCATCGGCAATTAAATGGATGGCCAAAGCGTTTGCCGCATTCTCGGCTATACATTCGGCAAGCCAGAGCTTCTGCGTCAGGCTTTAACTCACCGCAGCTACGGGGTTCCCCATAACGAGCGTCTGGAATATCTGGGCGATAGCATTCTCAATTGCATCATCGCATATGCTTTATACCAGCGTTTTCCCAACCTGAGCGAAGGCGAGCTTTCCAGGCTGCGCGCCAATCTGGTCAACCAGCAGACCTTGTTTGAACTGGCGCAGCGGCTGAACCTCGGGGAACAGATGTTGCTGGGTGAAGGCGAGCTTAAAAGCAACGGTTTTCGCCGCCCCTCGATTCTTGCTGATGCTTTGGAAGCATTGATTGCCGCGGTGTTCCTGGACAGCGGCTTTGAGCGCACACAAGAAGTAATTCACACACTGTACGACTCGCTGTTGGCGGAAATTGACCCCAACAACCCGGTAAAAGACGCCAAAACCATGCTTCAGGAACTGCTGCAGAGCAAAAAGCTCGCGCTTCCACAATACAGCGTGATCTCCACCGAAGGCGAGGCGCATCAGCAATTTTTCCGGGTGGAATGCTTCATACCTGAACTGAAAATCCGCGCTTCAGGTTCGGGAACCAGCCGACGCAGCGCCGAGCAGGACGCGGCGAAGAGGGCTTATCAGCTCGCTAGTAACGCTTAACATGTCGAGCGCTTCCTTTAGAACCGGCTTGATTGCCATTGTCGGACGACCCAATGTCGGCAAATCCACATTGCTTAACCGCCTGGTGGGCCAGAAAATCAGTATTACTTCACGTAAACCGCAAACGACTCGTTACCGCATTACCGGTATCCTGACCCACGACGACGCGCAGTATATTTTTGTAGATACCCCCGGTTTTCAGTTGCAGCACGGTAGCGCGCTCAACCGGGCGATGAACCGCTGCGTAGTGCAAAGCCTTCAGAATGTAGACGCGGTTCTGTTGGTGATCGACGCCTTGCAGTTTAACGGGCGCGACCGCCAAGTATTGAATTTGCTGTCCGAGCATCCGAAGCTGCTGGTGATCAACAAAATCGACAAGCTAGCTGATAAAACACAACTGTTGCCGTTCATCGAGAAAGTATCCAAAGAACACCATTTTTCCGCCATTGTGCCTGTGAGCGCGCAGAAAAACCTGCAACTCAAGGAATTGCTGCAGGCGATACGTGAGTTCCTGCCGGAAAACTCCCCGATATACCCCGCCGATGAAATCACTGATTGTAACGAACGCTTTATTGCAGCAGAGCAGATCAGGGAAAAAGTTTTCCGGCTTCTGGGCGAAGAAGTTCCTTATGCTGTGAGCGTAATGATTGATGATTATATATTCGAACGCGGCCTGCGCCGCATCCAGGCTTCGATTATTGTTGACAAGTCCGGCCAGAAAGCCATCATCATTGGAGCTAAAGGAGAAAAACTGAAGGCAATTGCCACCCAAGCGCGTGAGGATATGGAGAAACTATTCGGGGGTAAAGTATTTTTGAAAGTCTGGGTAAAGGTAAAAAAAGGTTGGGCAGACGACAGGCGGACCCTTAAACAACTGGGTTATGAGTAATACACGGCTGGCCATTCCTATGACAGGCCATGAAAAAGGAATGCAGGATTCACAGCCTGCATTCATCCTGCATAGCTATCCGTTCCGCGAAACCAGCCTGGTGGTGGAAATATTTTCCCAAAATTTCGGCCGCCTTGCGCTGGTGGCGCGCGGGGCGCGCCGGCCAAAGTCCACGCTGCGGGGCGTACTACTGGCATTCCAGCCGTTGTTGCTGTCCTGGTCCGGTAAATCAGAGTTACGCACTTTGCGCCGCGCAGAGCGGGAGGGGAGGGTGCTCCGGCTTGGAGGGATGGCGCTGCTTTGCGGGTTTTACCTGAATGAGCTGCTGCTCAAGTTACTGCCGCGCGACGACCCGCATGAGCATTTGTTCACTTATTACCAGGAAACGCTGGTCGCACTGAGCACACAAAAAAACCTTGCTATAGTTTTGCGACGCTTTGAAATCCGACTGCTTAAAGAGCTGGGCTACGCGCTGGCTTTGGAACACGACGCAGAAACCGGTGCAGCTTTGAAGCCAGATCATCACTACCGCTACGTCATTGAGCGCGGGCCAGTATTAGCGTACGGTGCCCATGATGAGTCGCGGTTCCTGGGAAAAACACTTTTGGACATGGCATCGGATAATTACAGCGACCCGCTGACCGTACAACAGAGCAAGGGTTTAATGCGACTTCTCATCAATCATTATTTGGGTAACCAAACCTTGCATACCAGGCAGCTGCTTAAGGACATGCAGCATCTCTAAGCAGCTGAGTCGTCATTGATACAGATATAATTTAATTTTGCCCAATTAAAAATGATACGTCTGGGTGTTAATATCGATCATGTCGCCACACTGCGGCAATTGCGCGGCACCGCTTACCCCGATCCAATCAAGGCAGCACTGCTTGCTGAAAAGGCCGGAGCCGACACCATTACCCTGCATCTGCGCGAAGACCGCAGGCACATTCAGGACAAAGATGTTGAGGTGTTGCGCAAGAAATTGCACGTTCCGATGAATCTGGAAATGGCCGCCACCAAGCAAATGCTGCAAATTGCGCAACGCATACGCCCACAGCATGCCTGCCTGGTTCCGGAACGACGCCTCGAGCTCACCACTGAAGGCGGTCTCGATGTGCTCAGGCACTTTAAGCGCATCAAGCACGCCTGCATGCTGCTGGCGGATGCCGGCGTGCGTGTATCGCTGTTCATCATCCCCGATTTTAGGCAACTGGAGGCCGCAAAAGCCGCAGGAGCGCCCGATGTTGAAATCCATACCGGGCAATATGCCAACGCCCCCACACCAGCCAAGCAAAAGAAAGAGCTTGAGCGCATACGCTGTGCAGTGACTTACGGCAACAAGCTGGGATTGCAGGTTAACGCCGGCCATGGACTGCATTACCAGAATGTAAAACGAATTGCGGCGCTTCCGCATATCGCTGAACTCAATATCGGCCATGCCATAGTTGCTTATGCCCTGTTTGCCGGGTGGCAGCGTGCTGTGAGAGAAATGAAAACCCTCATACTCAAGGCAGCACGGTGATTTACGGGATTGGCATTGACCTGGTAGATATAAGGAGGACAGACCGGCTCCTGAAAAAATACGGAGAACGTTTTGCAAAAAGAGTGCTGACGCAAATAGAACAGCAAGAGTTTACCGGCAGCAGACAGCCTGCTGCATTCCTCGCTCAAAGCTTTGCAGCAAAAGAGGCTTTTGCCAAAGCCGTTGGGAGCGGCTTCCGTTATCCCGTTATCCTGAGCCACATCAGCGTTGCACATGACGGTTTGGGCAAGCCTGAATTGCGCTTCCACCCGGAACTTGAGCGTTACCTTAAGGAACACAATATCGGACGCCACAATCTCAGCCTAAGCGATGAAAAGAACCTGGTCTGCGCAGTGGTGATATTAGAGCAACCATGAAAACAACCGCCGTGATGCCGCTGGGACCGGTGATGCTGGATATCGGCGGCGTGCAGCTGCTGCCCGAGGAGAAAGAGCGCCTGTTGAGGCCGATGGTTGGAGGTGTAATTCTATTCAGTCGCAACTATCAGTCGCCACAGCAACTCGCCGAACTTACAACGGATATTCACGCTCTGCGTAATCCGCACCTGCTAATCGTAGTAGACCATGAAGGCGGAAGGGTACAACGCTTCCGTGATGGCTTCACCCGGCTTCCGGCAATGCGCGAGCTGGGCAAGATATGGGATCTAAATGTGCAGCAAGCTAAAAACCTGTCTCACATGACAGGGTTTGTTCTGGCTGCGGAATTACGCGCCTGCGGCGTGGATCTAAGCTTTACTCCGGTGCTGGATGTAGATTACGGCGCAAGCCGCATTATTGGTGACCGTGCTTTCCACAGCGATCCTCAAGCAATAACCGAGTTGGCGCACAACCTGATGCTGGGACTCAAGCAAGGAGGAATGGCAGCGGTAGGCAAGCATTTTCCCGGGCACGGTTTTATCGCAGCAGATTCCCATCTCGAAGTACCGGTTGATGAGCGCAGCTTGCAGGATATGGAAATGCAGGACTTATTGCCTTTTACCCAAATGATCAGATACGGCTTGAGCGCAATTATGCCGGCGCATGTCATCTACCCCAAAGTCGACAAGCTTCCCGCGGGCTTCTCCAGCATCTGGCTCAAGGGCGTTCTGCGTAAACAGCTTGGGTTCGAAGGCGCGGTTTTCAGCGATGATTTGAGCATGGAAGGCGCAAGTGTCGCTGGAGGTATCATGCAACGCGCATATGCGGCGCTTAAAGCCGGCTGCGACATGGTGCTGGCCTGTAATAATAATCCGACAGCGTCAGATGAATTGCTTGATGGCTTGCTCTGGGAAATGCACCCCGTGAGCTTGGCGCGCCTGGCGCAACTGCACGGCAGGACGCATCCCGCTTCGCTGTTGCGGCTGCGCGAAGATGCTTATTACGCTAAAGCCGTGCACCAGGTTGCGAGTATCGGCATGCGCAGCGGCGATCTCGCCTTGAGCGGCGGTGGCGACGTAGGCGCCGATGAAGCCTCATGATTTTCATTTTCAGGAAATGATCCATCGCATGCGCTGGGCGTTGCTGATTACCTTCGCCTTTGCGTTGGTGGAGGCTGTGGGAGGCTGGTGGTCAGGTTCCCTGGCGTTGTTAAGCGATGCCGGCCATATGTTTTCCGATTGCATAGCGCTGAGCCTCACTGCATTCACCAGCTGGGTTGCGAAACATCCACCGAGCCGCCGCCACTCCTATGGTTTATTGCGCGCCGAAATCATCGGCGCCTTGTTAAACGGCTTCATCATGCTGCTGGTGATTATATTCATCGTTGTGGAAGCGGTGTCAAGATTGCGTCAGCCGCAACCTGTTGCAGGTGCGGCAGTGATGGCGATTGCCGCTGTTGGACTTGTGGTCAATATATTTGTAGCGCTGCTACTGAGCCATGGCGAGCAAACACTCAATCTGCGCGCCGCGCTACTGCATGTCATAAGCGATCTGATCGGCTCGGTCGCGGCATTAATTTCAGGCGCCGTGATTTTCTTCACCGGCTGGTTGCCGGCAGACCCGATATTATCCTTGGGAGTGGCGGGTCTTATCCTGTATTCCACACTCAGTCTGCTGCGAGAGGCATTCCATGTACTGATGGAAGGGGTACCAAGCAATTTGCAGATGGAATTAGTGGGGCAACGGATGGCGGGTATTGAAGGTGTGCGCTCGGTGCATGACCTGCATATCTGGACCTTGGCATCCGGCAGAGTAGCGCTATCAGCCCATTTGGAAGTGCATGACCTCAACGTCTGGCCCAAAATACTCGAGGCTGCGAAAATCATGCTGCACCAGCAATTCGGTATTGACCATGTCACGCTGCAGCCGGAAGTTCTGAAGGGGCAGGGCTATCAAGGTTCCATCCGCATCTACCCGAAATAGCGGCGCGTACAGCCCGCATGGGAATAAGCTCCGCGGCATTATACTCTTTCGATATATTCGCCTGAATCGGTGTTGATCTTTATTTTTTCACCTTGAAGAACAAACGGCGGCACCATTACGGTCAATCCGGTTTCGGTTTTGGCGGGCTTATACGAGCTGGTCGCAGTCGCGCCTTTCAGATTGGGCTCGGTTTCAGTAATGGTCAGCACCACGCTGGGCGGTAGTTGCAGCCCAATTACCCGACCGCTGTAAAAATTCATCAGGACGTCGGTATTAGGCAGCAGGTATTCCACCTGACCCTCGAGAAAATCCGCAGATAAGCTGAGTTGTTCGTAATTTTCCTTGTCCATAAACACCAGGCTACCGCCATCGTTATACAAATATTCCATTTCCCGGTTATCGACAAAAGCGCGCTCAACTTTATCATCGGTGCGGAAGCGCTGGTTAAGCTTGGTACCGCTTTCCACATCTTTCATTTCCACCTGCATGAAAGCGCCGCCACGGCCGCCCACATGAACGTGGTAGCATTTAAGCACTCGCCATACTCTCTTTTCGAATTCTATGAGATTGCCGGCCCTTATTTCGGTCGCAAGAACTTTAGACATAAACTAGCGTTTGCCCTTCATAAAAAAGTGTAATTTTACTATAGAGTGAAGATAAAAAGAAAACCGACAGATGCCGGTTTCTGCATGGAATGCAAAGATTGCCCGCGGCTTGTACGCTATCTCAAGCAGGTCAAGTGCGATTACCCGGATTATCACGCAAGGCCGGTACCGCCATTTGGTAACACCGACGCAAAACTGCTTATTGTCGGATTGGCACCTGGTATGCATGGGGCAAACCGCACCGGCCGCCCATTTACCGGTGATAACGCCGGGATTTTGCTATACGAAACTTTGTATCGTTTTGGTTTTACCAATAAGCCAAGGTCAACAGACAGCAATGATGGCTTGCGGCTCATAGGCTGCCGCATCACTAATGCGGTCAAATGCGTGCCCCCACAGAACAAGCCTGATCATATTGAGATATCTAATTGCAACAAATACTTGCATAACGATATTAAAGTTCTGGATAAAGGATGTGTGATACTTGCGTTAGGAACCATTGCACATAAGGCCGTGCTGATGGCTTTAGGTCTGAAGACAAAAGGTTTCTTGTTTGCACACGGCACAGCGCATGTTCTGCCAAATGGACTCACCTTATACGATAGCTATCACTGCAGCCGATATAATACTCAGACCCGACGCCTAACCCAGCAAATGTTCGAAGCAGTGTTCGCCCGCATTAGTCATCAACTTGATAAACAAAAGGAAGCTTCCTCATGCCTT
>JAHFRG010000120.1 GCA_023258935.1 Betaproteobacteria bacterium | reverse complement strand
CGGCATCGGCACTTCCGAAGTCGAGCATGTGCTGGCTACGCAATGTCTTCCGCTCAAAAAATCCAAGGCAATGCAGGTCTTGGTGGAAGGCGAATTAAGCAAGGGTGTCACGGCAAAAGACCTTGTGCTCGCCATCATCGGCAAAATCGGCACTGCCGGTGGCACAGGTTATGCCATTGAATACGCCGGCGGCACCATACGTTCTTTAAGCATGGAAGCGCGGATGACCATTTGTAATATGTCGATTGAAGCCGGCGCGCGCGCTGGTATGGTGGCGGTGGACGATACTACCCTCGCATATGTCAAAGGCCGGCCGTTTGCGCCCAAGGGAGTAATGTGGGAGCAGGCAACAGCTTACTGGAAGACGCTCAAAAGCGACGAGGATGCGCGTTTTGACAAAGTGGTGAGGCTTTCCGCGGCGGAGATTAAACCCCAGGTGACCTGGGGCACTTCGCCGGAAATGGTGGGCACCGTGGATGACCGCGTTCCCGATCCCGAGCGCGAGACCAATCCGGAGAAGCGCAAAGCCATGGAACGGGCGCTGGCTTATATGGGGCTCGCTCCGAATACGCCGATTAAGGACATAAAGCTCGATAAAATATTCATCGGCTCGTGCACCAATTCGCGCATCGAGGATTTGCGCGCAGCGGCGCAGGTCGTGCGCGGCAGGCATATCGCGTCCAATATCAAGCTGGCGCTGGTGGTGCCGGGTTCAGGACTGGTCAAGCGCCAGGCCGAAGCGGAGGGCCTGGACAAAGTTTTCGTTGACGCCGGTTTTGAGTGGCGCGAGCCGGGCTGTTCGATGTGTTTGGGCATGAATGAGGACCATCTGCAGCCGGGAGAGCGCTGCGCCTCGACTTCAAACCGTAATTTTGAAGGACGCCAGGGCGCAGGTGGCAGGACTCATTTGGTGAGTCCGCAGATGGCAGCCGCTGCGGCCATTGCCGGACATTTTGTGGATGTGCGCGGCAATTTTGCTTAACTTAGGAAAAAAATTGAAAAGGTTCATGGTTATTGTGTTGCTTGGTTTGCTGGCTTGGCCGCTGGCCGGGTGCAATACCGTGGCGGGCCCGTGTAATAATATTTCCACGCCCGACACGATTGATAACAAAGCCGACGAAGATAAGAGCTACTGATGGAAAAATTTACCCAGCTTGACGGGTTGGTGGCACCCATGGATCACGCTAACGTGGACACCGACACCATCATCCCCAAGCAATTTCTTAAATCCATCAAACGCAGCGGCTTCGGCCCCAACCTGTTTGATAGCTGGCGCTACCTGGATCACGGGGAGCCGGGCAAGGACAACCGCGGCCGCCCGCTGAATCCGGATTTCGTGCTTAACCAGCCGCGTTACCGAGGTGCCCAAATCCTGCTAGCTCGCGAGAATTTCGGCTGTGGCTCAAGCCGCGAGCACGCGCCGTGGGCTTTGCTTGACTACGGTTTCCGCGCGCTGATCGCGCCCGGTTTTGCCGAAATTTTTTACAACAACAGTTGCAAAAACGGCTTATTGCCGGTGGAGCTTGACGCGGGCGCGGTCGCGCAGTTGTTCAGCGAAGTTGCCGGGCAGCCCGGCTACCGGATAAAAGTGGATTTGCCGGCACAAACCGTCACTACGCCGACTAAGCAGGTATTTAATTTCCTTATCGACCCGCTTCAAAAACACCGTCTCCTCAGCGGACTCGATGAAATCGCGTTGACTTTGCAGAACGCGGACAAGATCAGGATGTTCGAGGCGCAGCATCGCGAGCGCCAACCCTGGCTGTTTTCCAAGTAAGGAGTGAGGTGTGAGGAGTGGGGGGTAAAAATACTCCTTACCCCTAACTTCTTACTCCTCACTGAATTATGAAAATTGCAATTTTGCCTGGCGATGGCATAGGCCCCGAAATCATGGCCCAGGCAGTAAAAGTATTGCAGCGGCTGGCACGCGACGGCCTGAAGTTCGAGCTGGAATACGCGCCCATAGGCGGTGCGGGGTTTGACGCGTGCGGCGACCCATTGCCTGAAGCCACGCTCAAGCTTGCGCGACAGGCGGATGCGGTGCTGTTGGGCGCGGTGGGAGGCTATCGATACGACAAGCTGCCGCGCCAGCAGCGCCCTGAGCGGGGCTTGTTGCGAATCCGCAAGGAACTCGGCGTGTTCGCCAACTTGCGCCCGGCGCTGGTTTATGCTGAACTTGCTCACGCAACGACTTTGAAACCGGAAGTGGTGGCGGGGCTCGATATCATGATTTTGCGCGAGCTCACCGGCGACGTTTACTTCGGCGAACCGCGCGGGCGCCGAACCAATGCCAAAGGCGAGCGCGAGGGTTTCGACACCATGCTGTATTCGGAATCCGAAATCCGCCGCATCGCGCGGGTGGGATTTGACATCGCCAGAAAACGCCACCGCAAGCTTTGTTCGGTGGACAAGGCCAATGTGCTGGAGACCAGCCAGTTATGGCGCGAAGTGGTGAGCGAGGTAGGGAAGGAATACCCGGATATTGCACTCAGCCACATGTATGTGGACAATGCGGCGATGCAGCTGGTGCGGGACCCGAAACAGTTCGATGTGATATTGACCGGGAATCTGTTCGGCGACATTCTATCTGATCAGGCCTCGATGCTCACAGGATCCATCGGCATGCTGCCCTCGGCTTCGCTGGATGAGCGCAGCAAAGGACTGTTTGAGCCGATC
>JAHFRG010000069.1:5000-8185 GCA_023258935.1 Betaproteobacteria bacterium | reverse complement strand
CCAGTAGTCCACATGAAAAGCCAGCGGAACGATACGGTCGCTGGTAAGCCCTTTAGACGGAAGCTTGCTTACCCATTCATCGGCGGAAGGGCAACTGTTACAGCCTTCTGAAGTATACAGTTCAAGCAAGGCCACACGGCGTTCGCCGCTCTTCACGGTGCATTCAGCGCCAAGCGCGGGAGTAAGCATGGTGATAGTAAGAATTCCTGTCAGCAGAATGTATGTGGTTTTCATAGGGCACCGTGCATGGAAAGAATTATACGTTAGTCGCTCGAGTCAGAAAAAAATGACAATCGTGCCAACGACAAGTTTAGTAATGTGTTTTTCACGCAGCGGCTATTTTGTTATCATTTAGCTTCCACTCATGCTCAATATTGACCTACATAGTCATTCAACGGTTTCCGACGGGCTATTATCTCCCGAAGACTTAGTGCAGCGGGCGGCATCAAGAGGGGTTCAGGTGCTGGCTGTTACCGATCATGATGATATTGGCGGCCTGGCGCGCGCAAGACAGGCCGCTATTCGACATGGCGTGCATCTTATCAATGGCGTGGAGATTTCAGTCAGCTGGAGCAGCCAGACTTTGCATATCGTGGGTTTGCGCATTGATCCCAAATCTCCGCCGTTGTTGCAGGGACTGGAAGTTATACGCTCAAGCCGCGCCGCGCGCGCGCAAGGTATTGCGGCTGATCTGGACAAATCAGGGATACCCGGCAGCCTGGCGGGCGCTTCTCGGTACGCCGGCAATCCCAATCTAATCGGTCGCGCTCATTTTGCGCGGTATCTCGTTGAACGGGGTTATGCCGGTGATGTGAAAAGCATATTCAGGAAATATCTCAATCGAGGCAAGCCGGGATACGTCGAGCACCGCTGGGTTACGCTTGCTGATGCGGTGAGCTGGATCAGGAACAGCGGTGGCATCGCGGTAATGGCTCATCCGGGGCGTTATTCAATCAGCACCGTGCAAATGCGGCAGCTGCTTGCCGAGTTCAGGGAGTTGGGCGGCGCGGCGCTTGAGGTGGTGACGGGAAGCCATACGCCCGAGCAGTACGCGATTTTCGCACGCTACGCAAAACAATTCGACCTGTTTGCTTCAGTCGGCTCGGATTATCACGGTCCCGGGGAAAGCTACCGTGATATCGGTCAGCTGCCTGAATTGCCCGAAGGTTGTCAGCCGGTTTGGCAACAATGGTCGGACTTGACGGCCAGTTTTTCTGCACGTGTGAACACATAGCATTTTGCATGGCGCAGTTTTTTTCCATACATGTTAAAAACCCCCAGCCGCGGCTCATCCGACGGGCAGCGGCAATAGTTCGCGATGGCGGTGTGATCGTCTATCCCACCGATTCCTGTTATGCGCTGGGTTGCCATATCGGCGACAAGGATGCCATGCGGCGCATACGGGAAATTCGCCGGGTGGATGAAGAACATCATTTCACCCTGATATGCCGTGATCTCTCGGAAATCTCGCATTATGCCAAAGTGGATAACCGTCAATACCGCTTGCTCAGGGCAGCAACACCGGGAAGCTATACTTTTATTCTGCGAGCAAGCCGCGAAGTACCGAAACGTTTGCAGCATCCAAAGCGCAATACTATTGGCATTCGCGTTCCCAATCATGCAGTAGTGCGCGAGCTGCTCTCGGAAATGAATGAGCCACTCCTCAGTTGCACATTGCTGCTGCCCGGCGACGACATGCCTCTAAATGACGCAGCGGAAATCCGCAGCCGCCTCGAGCATAGCGTGAATTTAGTACTGGATGGCGGTTCGTGCGGGTTGGAGATGACCACAGTGGTGGATCTGACGGAAGAAATTCCGATGCTGTTGCGCAGGGGCAAAGGCGACCCGGCGCTATTCGGCCTGCATTGAAAGAAAAATGGGTTACGATTTAATCCAGACGATTGCGATTTGGGCGCTGCCGGTGATATTTGCCATCACCTTGCATGAGGCGGCGCATGGCTACGTGGCCAAGTATTTTGGTGATATGACCGCTTACGCCCAGGGCCGCATCAGCCTCAATCCGCTGCGGCACATAGACATGACAGGCACCATCATCGTGCCGCTGGCCTTGCTGCTCCTGAGCAAATTGTTTGGCGGGAGCGGAATAATATTTGGCTGGGCCAAGCCGGTGCCGGTTAATTTCTCCGGTCTGCGCCATCCGAAAAGCGATATGCTGTGGGTCGCCGCCGCCGGGCCTGTGGCGAATTTGCTGATGGCGCTTTTTTGGGCGTTGGTGCTTAAATTCGCCGTCAGCGTGCCTGGGAGTGCTTTTGCACTGCCTATGGGCCTTATGGGAAAGGCCGGTATCCTGATCAATGTGGTGCTCATGGTGCTTAACCTGCTGCCGGTTCCTCCGCTGGACGGCGGCAGAATCGCAGTTAGCCTGCTTCCGCACGGCCTTTCTTACCGTTTTTCCAGAATTGAGCCGTATGGCATGTTTATTTTGCTGCTGTTGCTGTTCAGCGGCATTCTCGGGATTATCATGGGACCTCTGGTGAGCACAGTGATGCGCTTGATCAGTTCGGTTTTCAATCTTTGATGGAGGCGGATTAAAAATTCATGTTCGCCGAACGGGTTCTATCGGGTATGCGCCCTACGGGCAGACTGCATCTTGGGCATTACCACGGAGTATTGAAAAACTGGGTGAAGTTGCAAAACGAATACCCCTGCCTGTTTTTCGTTGCCGACTGGCACGCCCTCACCACCCATTACGATACCCCGGAAATCATTGAGCAAAACGTCTGGGACATGCTGGTGGATTGGCTCGCAGCCGGCGTTGATCCGGTGCAGGCTACACTCTTCATTCAATCGCGGATACCGGAACATGCAGAATTGCATCTTTTGCTCTCCATGATCACGCCTCTGGGTTGGCTTGAGCGCGTGCCCAGCTACAAAGACCAGCAGGAAAAACTCAGCGACAAGGATTTAGGCACCTACGGCTTTCTAGGTTACCCCTTGCTGCAAAGCGCAGATATACTGATATATCGAGCAAGCCGGGTGCCGGTGGGTGAAGACCAGGTGCCTCATGTCGAATTTACACGTGAGCTGGCGCGGCGCTTTAATCATATGTACGGGCGTGAAAAAGATTTCGAGACGAAGGCAAAAGCTGCGGTAAAAAAACTCGGCACGAAAAACGCCAAGCTTTATCAGCAACTTCGCACGCGCTACCAGGAGCAAGGCGATAG
>JAHFRG010000068.1:6963-8502 GCA_023258935.1 Betaproteobacteria bacterium | reverse complement strand
CGCGAGTTGCGCAGCGCCCGATTTGGCTGAGGAACGCAGGGGAAGTCGGCGAACCGGGGTCGCCTTTTCTTTGGTAACTTTCTTTTGGCGACGCAAAAGAAAGTTACCAGCCGCCGGTCTGCCACCGGCTTTTAAATCATATTTCAAGACCCGCCCCCCATGTTTTCATCGCAACTCCGACCCCTTCAGCTGCGCGTCAATTACCCTTTGAGCCGCGAAGCAAACCGAACAGTCCAATAATGACCGCAACTATCCCGCCAGCCAGGAGCCAGATGGTCTTGTTTGTAGGCGAACCCGTAAAGAATCGCGACACATCGGAACTAAACGACCCCCAAGCGTTGACGCCCCAGATGATTAACAATATCCCGATGATCAACAGTGCAACTGAAATCTCTTTGTTCATATGGAATACTCCGTGAAGGTTCGTGGCGGTCAAATCGGATCATTTCTTTTCAGCGCGGTTCCGAAGGGCTTCTAACATATCCTTGATGTACGGCGCCATGACGGTACGCGCCACGGGACGCGCCGCGGCAGACTTGAGCCCTGCGACCTGGTCGGTCGAGACGCGGGCGACATAGATCAGCAGCGTGCCGTCCTTGGTCGGGATCGCCGCGACGACCTGCTGCATCGAGTTGTAATCGTGGCTGGCGTAATACGTGCGCTCGACGTTGACATAGGCATAGTCTACGAACATGGCCATGCGGTGCGTCAGCACGTAGGTCGGACGGTCGAAGAGTTCGACGTTGAACCAATGAAAGGATTCTTCGAACTTATCCTTCTTTACTTTTTCCTTGGCAGCCGGGTAGTGCATCAGCACCTCGTGCAAAGCCGGGATGTGCTTTTCCAGCCCCGCGCTTTCTTTGGTGGCAAGGAGCAATTCGTCGCGGGCAGACCGTTGTGAGCTCTTCCCGCGCTGGTACGGGGCAATGCCTGCCAGTCCCTTTGTCCGATAGGCCTGATACCTGGCCAGCAGTTCCTGACGGACGAGCTGCTCCACTTCCTTTACCGGCACAGCCTTGTCTTTACTCGCTGACTTCAGCGCCTGAAAGGCGGTGATTTCCTTGGCATCCAGGTTCAGCGTGCTGCCCGGTTCGGCATCCAGATACCGTGCGGCTTCTTTTTCTGGATTCGGCTGCAGATCCACCGCCGCGAAGTCCGCCGGCGTCCCTGCTCCAGTAATCGTGGCGCGCACCTTGAAAGCCTTTACCGATTCCACATCCTTAGTTTCTCGATACAGCTTGGCGATTTCCTCTGGCTTGGCCTTGATCAGCAGAGCGAGGCCGATTGAGAGCGCTCGGTCGGATCCCTCGCTTACAGATCGCTCGATGATCTTGCCTTCCTTCGCACTTTCCAGATCTCCCTTTGTAAATTTCAGGTCTCGGAGAAGCTCCTCGGCGGGAGGCAACTTAGTTTCGGCTTGGACCGGCGCACTGAACAGCACGCAAGCCCACAGGCCGACGATTGCGGTACCGACGATCCCGGCGCGCCACGCGCCAGGAGTAACAGGGCAAATTTTACGCATGATCATATCTCCTCAAT
>JAHFRG010000068.1:0-6863 GCA_023258935.1 Betaproteobacteria bacterium | reverse complement strand
ATGTGCGACTATGGCAAAATCCGGTACGTCGTTTGCATACCGGCGTCTATGTGATCCGCTACGTGGCAGTGGTAAAGCCATTCTCCGGGATTGTCGGCCTTCATGTCGGCCGTGACCATGCTGCCGGGCAGCAACTCAATGACATCCGTGCGCCGCGCCGCGACCCCTTTCCCGATCTGTAAGGTTTTGCCATGCCAGTGCGGCGAGTGCAAGTCGATCTCGTTACCCATCCCCATGACATGCCAGCGGACTTTCTGGCCGTTTCGCATTACCAACCCCCGCAGATTGCCGAATATGTATCCGTTAATGCTATGCATCAGGCCGCGCTCCTCGCCATCGGCTTTATTGAAGATGAAGAACGCGGTGACAAATTCCTTATCTACATCCTTCGGGCTGCCATCGCGCCTGGCAAATCCTGCCCGGGTGATGATGATGGGGCCTAGCAGCCCGGCATTGGTTTCCGCGGGCTCGTTGATGTGGGAGTGATACCACCAGACCTTGGAGCTGAGCTCCCCTGGTGCCGGACCGCTATCGTTATCAGCAATCCACGTATAGTTGAAGCACTCGCCTGGCGCTACACTCGCCCCGGCACCGGGCTGGGCGTTTGCATCCACCCCAAAGTAATGGGCGCCTTCATTATCCTTGTTATAGCGGAAGCCGTGGGGATGCATGCCGTAGGAACCGCTGGTGGCATGATTGCAGAAATGTATCTTGACTGTGTCACCGACCTCGGCGCGGATGATGGGTCCAAGTATTCCTAGCCACACGGGTTGGGGCACCGGTGTGCTGAAACTGGCGTCTGTATACTGAATGAAACGGCTCACGGGAAAGATGTGGCTGTCGGTCCAGGGCTCGGGAATTTCGCAGGGAGATTTGTCAGGATGGCAGTGCACCAGATTTTTGCCCGAGGGTGCAAAATCCCATATGCCGTCTTCGGCAGCAATGTAATAGTGACGCGTTGCCGCGAAGGCAGGAGCTGCCGCCATCGCGCCGATGAGAGCCAGCAGAGCGAAGCGCATGCCACAAGTTTTTATGAGATGCATACAGTTTAATGAGCAGATTAGGGTTAAAGTATTTTTAGTATTTAGAAACTGATATTTCTAGATCCGACCCCTATATTCTCGCACTTCGTCTGTTCTCTTAGCATGACCCCGGACTTGCGGCGGGCCCGGACTTGCATTGAGCGGGACAAGAGTAAACGCCCAAATAATCCTTGCGTAATGTCGCGCACGCGCTTTTGCAGCATGTGTTCCCCCCTCGGGCAGGTCCTCGATATCCTTTGCAATCCAGCCCTATGGAGCAAGAGCCGCCAATTTCCTGTCCGTGCTGCGTTGCTTCACCGGAAATTATTCGCCCGGCGTCTTTTCCGAAATTGACGACATCATTCACTATCTTGCCCGGAATGTCTTGAAATGGAGTATGGGAGTAGTATGCCTGGTACGCCACCGCAATCACAAAGGCCAATCCGATCAACATCAAGATTTTCTTCACGAATCACTGCCTTCTTATTCAGCCCAACGCATGAGTTAATATGTAATTTTATTATGCTACATGAATCAGCATCAAAGTTTTTGGTTTTATCCCCCTGTGAGCCGCCAAGCGACGAGGACAAGTCGGGTAGCGCGCTGCTCGCGGAGCGTCCTTCTCGACCGTAGGGTTAGCTGACAAATGTTTTAATGACACCTGCGGCCACCACGAGAAACGAAATAGTAAGACATATCCTTCGTGCGGCCACCGCGATTTGAAGGTAATGGAGATCCTTTGAAGTGACCTCTGCGTCTGCTTTTCCTGCAATTTGCCCGACAGTGCTTCCTGAAAGGGCGTAAAGGAGGCATGGAATACCAATGGCGCAGAACCCCAAAATCGCATTTATCGGATTTGCGCTACCGCGGGAGGCTGGAACTGCAAATGGTTTACCGGATAGAAACAATTCATATACAAGGTAGCCCAAGTAGGCCGCGAAGATAATGAACGCAACTATTCGCGGTGCCCACCAAAATGTCCGTGTACTTACGAGCGTCAAGACAAGGCAGACGCAAATCAAGACGAGTACTGCCTCGAACACCGCGTCTGTGGTCGTCCAACCCCGCTGATCAAAGAACAAATACATAATTACTGCAGCCAGGACGGCAAATGGCGTAATCGCGAACAGCACGCCGCGCCTAGGCGTTTCTGCGTTGGGGCTCGGTGTATCCATAAGCAACTAACTAGAAATAGACACCCGGAAAGATGTAATTAATTGCGCCAAATTCCGGATGATTTTGTCATCCTACACCAGAACCAATTTGCTAATGGAAACCGTTTTGGTTTGAGAATTTCCCCTTCTGAGCCGCCGAGTACCGCAGCCAAACTTGGAAGCAGTCGGCGAGCACTGTCTGAGCGCGCAGCGCGAGTTGCGCAGCCGCCAAGTTTGGTGAGGAACGGAGGGAACCCCAAGGGGGCGACGAGGCAGGGCGGCTTTTCTTTGGTGACTTTCTTTGGCCGGGCAAAGAAAGTCACCTGCCGCCGGGCAGCCCCGGCTCTAGACTGTCGCTGCTTGCGGGTTGATTCTTTCCAGCTTGGAATGAAGCTTATTCAGAGCGCTGATGTAGGCTTTGGCGGAGGCCACTACGATATCGGTATCCGCTCCCAGCCCGTTGACGATGCGCCCGCCTTTCTGCAACCGCACCGTCACTTCGCCCTGCGACTCGGTGCCGGTGGTGATGTTGTTGACTGAAAAAAGCTGCAGCTCGGTGCCGCTCTTGACAATGCTTTCTATCGCCTTGAACGAAGCATCCACCGGACCGCTGCCGTTCGATTCCGCGCGCCGCTCCTTGCCTGCTTCAGTGATCACCACGCTGGCATAAGGCTGTTTGCCGGTTTCCGAATGCGCTTTGAGCGACACCAGCTTGTAATGCTCCTGCACGTGAGCCGCCGCCTCTTGCGACACCAGCGCCTGCAAATCCTCGTCGAAGATTTCATGCTTCTTGTCGGCAAGCTCTTTGAAGCGCACGAACGCTGCGTTGACGGCTTCTTCCGATTCGAGCTCGATTCCCAACTCCATGAGGCGGTTTTTGAATGCATTCCGCCCGGAATGCTTGCCCAATACCAGCTTGTTCGCGCCCCAGCCCACATCCTCGGCGCGCATGATTTCATAAGTCTCGCGGTGCTTGAGCACCCCGTCTTGGTGAATTCCCGATTCATGTGCAAAGGCGTTAGCGCCGACGATGGCTTTATTGGGCTGCACAGTGAAACCGGTGATGCCCGCAACCAAGCGGCTTGCCGGAACGATTTGCGTGGTGTCGATGCGTGTATCGCAAGGGAAAATATCCTGGCGCGTGCGTACCGTCATGACAATTTCCTCAAGCGCGGCGTTGCCCGCGCGCTCGCCCAGACCATTGATGGTGCATTCAACCTGGCGCGCGCCCTGCAATACCGCGGAAAGCGAATTCGCCACCGCCAAGCCTAGGTCATTGTGGCAATGTACTGAAAACACCACCTTATCCGAATTGGGAATGCGCTCGCGCAACTGGCGAATCAGCTTGCCGAACTGGTCGGGAACGTTATAGCCCACGGTATCGGGTATGTTGAGCGTCTTTGCCCCGGCCTTGATCACCGCTTCCAGCACGCGGCACAGGAAATCCACTTCCGAGCGCCCGGCGTCTTCCGGTGAAAACTCCACATCGTCGGTGTATTTGCGCGCCCATTGCACCGCTTTTACCGCCTGCTCCAGCACCTGCTCAGGTGACATGCGCAGCTTTTTTTGCATGTGGATTGGAGAGGTGGCGATGAAGGTGTGCACGCGCGCGACGGCCGCTCCCTTGAGCGCCGTGCCTGCGCGCTCGACATCCGCCTCGATGGCGCGCGCCAGAGCGCACACGGTGCTGTCCTTGATGGTTTTGGCGACCGCTTGCACCGACTCGAAGTCGCCGTTGCTCGCCGCCGGAAAACCGGCTTCTATGACATCCACACGCATGCGCTCGAGCTGTTTGGCGATGCGCACTTTCTCCTCGCGCGTCATGGAAGCGCCGGGGCTTTGCTCGCCGTCGCGCAAGGTGGTGTCGAATATAATTAAACGTTGTTTCATGTCTTTCTCCGCTAGAAGATGCTGGAAATCACAATTCAGAAACCGCTAGCGGTTTCTGAAGCTCAAAGCAAAACTGAATGGAAAAGTAGAGTATTTAGCGCGCAAGGCGCAGCAGCAGACCTGCCAGCAGGATGCCGGCAAGGCGGGAAACGAAGCAAATGCTGCAAATGGAACTCATGATGCAGGAAATATAATGCCTTTTTGTCGAATATGCAAGAAGCGGGCTTAACGGGGCACCGATTTATTTCCGGAGGAAGCGCTAGCCAACCGCTTATGCTTTCTCAAATCCCAGAACCACATGACATAGCCTGAGAGTGCGTAGGCGACGAAGCCACTGAACAAGACAGTCGGCGGGTCGACTGAAATCAAAACAAACGACAGCACCAGCAGCAGCATGAATACGAAAGGCACGCTCTTGCGGAGGTTGATGTCCTTGAAGCTGTAAAAGTGGAGATTGCTCACCATTGAGAGCCCGGCGAACACCGTCACCACCCAGGCGAGCCAGCGCACATCCCCGCCGCTCACCTGATAGTCGTTCATGACCCACACCAGTCCTGCAATCAGCGCCGCAGCGGCGGGGCTCGGCAAACCCTGGAAGAAACGCTTGTCCGCCACTTCGGTGGTGGTGTTGAAGCGGGCGAGCCTGAGCGCCGCTCCCGCGCAGTAAACGAAGGCAGCAATCCAGCCCAGACGGCCCATGGTCTGCAGCGCCCAAACGTAAGAAACCAGCGCCGGCGCCGCGCCGAAGGACACCATGTCGGAAAGGCTGTCATACTCGGCGCCAAAGGCGCTCTGGGTATGGGTTAGCCGCGCCACGCGCCCGTCCAGCCCATCAAGCACCATCGCTATAAGAATGCCTAACGCAGAATATTCGAACCGGCCGTTCATCGCCTGGACAATCGAATAGAACCCGGCAAACAGCGCCGCTGTAGTAAAGAGATTGGGCAACAGGTAAATCCCGCGCCTGTGGAACTTGCCCTTCAGCAGCCATTTGTTGGGTTTTTCCGGATCGTACATTTCCATGTAAGAACCCCTCCGATTAAGCGCTTCGCCCCTTCGGCAATTCCGCCAGAACCGATTCCGCCGCATATACCTTATCACCGATGCTGGTTTTGACCAAGACATCCGGCGGCAGGTACACATCCACCCTCGAGCCAAAACGGATGAAGCCGTAGCGCTGACCGCGCGCGAGCCTGTCTCCGCTGCGCACATAACAAAGTATGCGCCTGGCAATCAATCCTGCAACTTGCACGCAAACAACGTCAAAGCCGTTCACGGTTTTGATCCACAACGCTTTGCGCTCGTTTTCACTGGAAGCTTTGGATAGCGTAGCATTGAGAAACTTCCCCGGATGATACCAGTCTTTCTCGACCACGCCATCTACCGGGCTGCGGTTGGAATGCACGTCGAAGACGTTCATAAACACGCTCACTTTCAGCGCGTCGCGCTGCAAATACGGGTCTTGAGTGCGCTCTACCGCAACGATGCGGCCGTCAGCCGGCGACACAACGGTGCAGTCATCACCCGGTATGTTGCGCGGGGGGTCGCGGAAAAATTGCAGGATGAACAAACTTGCCAGCCACAAAGGCAGGCTGCAATACCACGGCGCGATGAACGTCACTGCCAATGAAGCGATGACAGCGACCGCCAGGAACGGCCAGCCTTCGCGGGCGATGATGGGATGGGGATAGTTCATCAATGAGGCGTGAGGTGCAGGGATTAAAGCGCAAACCTGCTATTGTGCCTCTCACATCTCACTAGTTCTTGGAAACATCCACCAGCTTGTTTTTCTTAATCCACGGCATCATGCCGCGCAGCTTCGTTCCAATCTCTTCTACCGGATGCTTGGCGGCAAGGCGGCGCATGGCTTTGAGCGAAGGCGCGCCCGCGCGGTTTTCCAGGATGAATTCCTTGGCAAACTGTCCATTCTGGATTTCCCTGAGAATTTTCTTCATCTCGGCGCGGGTCTTTTCGTTGATGATGCGCGGGCCGCGGGTAAAGTCGCCGTATTCCGCAGTGTTGGAAATCGAATAGCGCATGTTGGCAATGCCGCCTTCATATATCAGATCAACAATCAGCTTCACTTCATGCAGGCACTCGAAATAAGCCATCTCCGGCGCATAGCCTGCTTCCACCAGCGTTTCAAACCCTGCCTGTATCAGAGCCGTCAAACCTCCGCACAGCACCACCTGCTCGCCAAACAGGTCGGTTTCGCACTCGTCGCGGAAGGTGGTTTCAATCACGCCGGCGCGCGTGGCGCCGATGGCGCAAGCATAGGAGAGCGCGACATCCCGCGCCTTGCCCGAGGCGTCCTGCTTCACCGCAATCAAGCTGGGCACGCCTCCGCCCTGGGTGTAAGTCGAGCGCACCAGATGGCCGGGACCTTTAGGCGCAATCATGATGACGTCGAGGTCGGCGCGCGGCACAATCTGGTCGAAGTGGATGTTAAATCCATGGGCAAACGCCAGCGCCGCGCCTTTCTTGATGTTCGGCTCGATATCTTTGCGATAGACTTCGGGATGGTGCTCGTCAGGGAGCAAAATCGTCACCACATCCGCGCCTTTCACCGCCTCCCCGACTTCCTTCACCGTGAGCTTGGCTTTCTTCGCCTTGTCCCACGATGCTCCGCCTTTTCTCAGGCCCACCGTTACTTTCACGCCCGAATCCTGCAGATTGTTGGCGTGCGCATGGCCCTGCGAGCCATAGCCGACGATGGTGACTTTTCTTCCCTTGATCAGGGACAGGTTGGCATCCTTGTCGTAATAAACTTTCATGGCTACCTCTCAGACTTTGAGTA
>JAHFRG010000119.1 GCA_023258935.1 Betaproteobacteria bacterium | reverse complement strand
AAACCAACTCATCGCTTCGCTTTGCATGCCCTTTGAAAAGAGGGTTGCATAAAGGCGCTCAAGCATGCCGGCTCTTTGATATTCGTCTTTAACACTACCACTTTGAGTCAGTGCGTCGATTACGCCAGCAAGATAGCCAATAACGTAAGGATCTCGATCTGCCGAACGAATACGCGCTCCCAATTCGAGCTTGTCAGCATGGGTGAGTAAAAGCTCGGCGAGCTTTTCGACGGCATCTTTGTTTCTCTGAACCAGACTATGGCCTACAACCGTGATGCGACCAATACTGTATGTCGGCGGATTGGACTCGACATGATGATCGGGCGAAGTACCTCGAACTTCAGCGGGCCGCTTTGGCTTACGTTTAAACCAGTTGAGCATGATGTCTGCCGTTTAACGTTTTGTTGAGCGGCGCGCTGCAGCGCGTCCACTCGAACGACAGTTGGGCGTCATGGCTTCGCGACAAAACGTGAGTACGCGCCACGGAGAATGTCTAGACCAACGCTTACTGCTACGGGCTCCTCTTTTCCCACTGCACCCAGAAAGTCTGCGTCATGGCAGTTGTTCGAATGCAGCCCGATTACGTGTCCCGCATAATCGAGAATCGGTCCACCGCTGAAGCCCTCAGGGAGCACGGGAAACGTAACGACCGCTGGAAAGACCTTTGCCGAGAATGGTGGTTGGGCCGCAATTTCGAACGGCCTTACATCGCCGAGATATTCGCACTCAATCTTGTCTACACGGCCAGTAACGCCAACCCTAGCTGCTTTTGCATAGCCGAATGCATAGGCTTTGCTGCCCTGCCTCGGTAGATCGCTCGCCAAAACGTAGTAGTTGTCGGGCCGCGAATCAACTTTGCACAATGCGACGTCCTCGCTATAAGACATGGCGATAACCTTAACAGAAACGATCAGGTCGAGATTCGCTGGATTAGGCGCCGCAAAGTAATTGCACCGCGGCTCTTTTTCGAAAATGTGTGCAGCAGTGAAGAAATGACCATCGGTCGATACAAAAAAAGCACTGCCGCAATAATCGTAGTGGTCTGGATAGTCTTTCACGAGAACGAACGTCGCGCTCATAGCGGAATGTGTCAATGACTTTGAGACACCTGGGTTTGTAAATTAGTGAGCAATTCGGTTGCCGATATCAGGTCATGAGGCGGTTCCAGGGATTGGGGTTTCGGCATGTTGATGCCGACGACAGTGGGCAGTTTCGGTGGTACCGGAAGCTTGCCCTTGAAGCGCTCGGGATGTGCAAGATAGGCTGCCTGCAGGACGGCGGCGCGCTGTTGCCAGAGCGCAGGGGCCGTACCGAAGTGCACCGCCGCCGGGGTCATGAAGCCGATGCCGGAATGGCGATGCTCGTGGTTGTACCAAGGGAAGAACTCGCGCGAATGCGCACGGGCGTGCGCGAGGCCCGCGAAGCACGCGGGAAACTGGGGCCGGTATTTGAGGGTTTTAAAATGTGCCTCCGAGAACGGATTGTCGTTGGAAACCCGCGGCCGCGAGAAGGAAGCGGCCACACCAAGATCGACCAAGAGCTCGGCGGTGGTCTTGGCGCGCATGGGACTGCCGCGATCGGAGTGCAGGATGAGCGAATCGCGGGCAACACCGTGCTTGTCGCAGGTTTCCTCGATCAGTGCTGCGGCGAGCCCCGCGTTCTCGGCGCCGGCCACCAGCCAGCCGACCACGTAGCGGCTGAAGATGTCGATGAGTACGTAGAGATAGAAGAACTGCCACTTGAGCGATCCGCGCAGGCGCGTGATGTCCCAGGACCAGACCTGGTTGGGACCGGTGGCCAGCAGCTCAGGCTTCGCGTGCGCCGGGTGGATCAACTGATTGCGCCGCTCGTGGCTTTGTCCCGAAGCGGCCAGGACGCGGTAGAAGGTACGCACCGACGCGAGGTACGTCCCCTCATCCAAGAGCCGCGCAAACGCGGTATACGGGGTCACATCGGCAAAACGATCGCTGTTGAGCATCGATACAATCGCCTCACGCTCAGCCGCCGAGAGCGCCAACGGCGGCACCACCGTCCGGCTGCGCAGGCGCGCAGCTCGCGGGGCACGACGCCGATACCACGTGGCGTGCGAGGCGCCCAGGGCACGCAGTACCCGGCGCGTGGCGATTTGCGGTACGAGTTCGGCGACCGCGCTCAGGATTCGCTCCCGGTGGGCTTGTCCTCGGCCGTGGGCAACCCCAGCAGCATGCACAGTTTTTTTTGGACTTCGATGATCAGGCGTGCCTGCTCAAGTTCGCGCTCGAGCCGGGTGTTTTTCGCCTCCAGCAGCGCCACCCGTTTTTGCTCGGGCGTGGACCGCGCCTTCCTGCCCCTCCGGTGCGCGAGCGCCTCAAGCGCCCCGGCCTCTCGCTCGCGCCGCCAGGTACTCAGGTGCGAGCTGAACAGCGCTTCGCGGCGCAGCAACGCCCCGATCGCGCCCGCACCGCTAGCCCGGTCGGCTTGCTCCAGCACTGAGAGCTTGTATGCGGCACTGAATTGCCGGCGCTTCGCGACCGCGCGCACCTCCGGGTCCGGCACTGCGCGCGCCGCGGGGAAACCCGCACTCGCCTGTCCGGCTCGCGCGGCTTGCCCCGCGGCCACTTCCAAATTCGACGCAACCATCTTCAGCTTCTTTCTCGATGACATCGTTGGTCTACCTTTCGACAGTAATTCTACGAAGGTAGGTGTCTCATGTCACATTGGCACAAACGGTTACACCGATCGAATTCAATACGCATTATCATTCCACCAACCCGGGCGCCGTTCTCCACTTATGAATGGTCCGAAAATCCCTGGGGAGGTCACCGACGCTTTCTTCTTTACCATCAGAAACTCCTTTTT
>JAHFRG010000118.1 GCA_023258935.1 Betaproteobacteria bacterium | reverse complement strand
GCAAGCGCAGAACGGGTGTTCATGGTTTGGAGGTCCGCCATGAAAGATGTTTGCAAGTATAACCGAAGAGACCTTACTTCTGAACGATGTTAATCTTAATGCGCGGCGGGTTGAAATCAGGATTTTGCCCCCCATTTAGCCAGCAAATCGTTAAATATTAAGGCCATTCGCATGCGTTTTGACAAATTCACCACCAAGTTCCAGCAGGCGCTCTCCGACGCGCAAAGCATCGCCGTCGGCCACGACAATCCTTACATCGAGCCGCAGCACCTATTGCTGGCGCTGTTGGACCAAGAAGGCGGCGGCACCGCATCGCTTCTCGGCCGTGCGGGGGTCAACGTGCCGCCGCTGCGCACTGCGCTCAAGAAAAGCATAGAAGCTTTATCCAAAGTCGAAGGCAATGCGGGCGAAATCAACGTCTCGCGCGAGCTTGCGAACCTGCTTAACCTCACCGACAAGGAAGCGCAGAAGCGCGGTGATCAGTTCATCGCTTCCGAGCTTTTCCTTTTGGCGTTGATTCAGGATAAAGGCGAAACCGGCAAGCTGTTCAAGCAGCATGGCGCGGACCGCAAACATCTGGAACAAGCGATAAGCGCTGTGCGCGGTGGGGAAAATGTGGCGAACCAGGAGGCCGAAGGCAGCCGCGAAGCCTTGACCAAATACACGCTGGATATCACCGAGCGGGCGAGACTGGGCAAGCTCGACCCGGTCATCGGGCGTGATGATGAAATCCGCCGCACCATTCAGGTACTGCAGCGACGCACCAAGAACAATCCGGTATTAATCGGCGAGCCGGGCGTGGGCAAAACCGCGATTGTCGAGGGCCTGGCGCAGCGCATCGTCAACGGCGAAGTCCCTGAGACGCTGAAAAACAAACGCGTGCTTGCGCTCGACCTGGCAGCGCTCCTGGCAGGCACGAAATACCGCGGTGAATTCGAAGAGCGGCTGAAATCAGTGCTCAAGGAAATTGCCAAGGAAGAAGGGCGCATCATCGTTTTCATAGATGAGCTCCACACTATGGTGGGCGCCGGCAGGGCGGAGGGCGCGATTGACGCCGGCAACATGCTCAAACCAGCGCTGGCGCGCGGCGAGCTGCATTGCGTGGGCGCGACTACTCTGGACGAATACCGCAAATACGTCGAGAAAGATGCGGCGCTGGAGCGGCGCTTCCAGAAGGTGCTGGTCGACGAGCCAACGGTGGAAGACACCATCGCCATTTTGCGCGGCCTGCAGGAGAAATATGAATTGCATCACGGCGTGGAAATCACCGACCCGGCGATAGTCGCAGCGGCGGAACTTTCACACCGTTATATCACCGACCGCTTTCTTCCCGACAAGGCGATTGACTTGATGGACGAGGCGGCGGCGCGAATCAAGATGGAAATTGATTCCAAGCCGGAGGCGATGGACAAGCTTGAGAGGCGCCTGATTCAGTTGAAGATCGAGCGCGAGGCGGTGAAGAAGGAAAAAGACGAAGCCTCCCAGAAGCGCTTGTCCCTTCTCGAGGGAGAAATCAAGAAACTCGAGAGGGAATATGCCGACCTGGAAGATGTCTGGAAAGCGGAAAAGGCCCAGGTGCAGGGTTCGCAGCACATCAAGGAAGAGCTGGAAAAGCTCAAAATCGAAATGGAAGCGGCCAAGCGCAAAGGCGACTGGCAGAAAGTTTCAGAATTGCAGTACGGACGCATGCCGCAGCTCGAAGCGCAGCTGAAACAAGCTGACAAGTCGGGCAGCCAGCAGGCGAAACACAAGCTGCTGCGCACCCAGGTCGGCGCGGAAGAAATCGCCGAGGTGGTTTCGCGCGCAACCGGCATTCCGGTATCGAAGATGATGCAGGGCGAGCGCGAAAAACTGCTGCACATGGAACAAAGGCTGCACCAGCGCGTGGTGGGGCAGGACGAAGCGGTGCGTCTGGTTTCCAACGCCATCCGCCGATCGCGTGCTGGGCTGGCTGATCCGAAGCGGCCTTACGGCTCGTTCCTGTTCCTCGGTCCCACCGGTGTGGGCAAAACCGAACTGTGCAAGGCGCTGGCGGAATTCCTGTTTGATTCGGAAGACCACCTTATTCGCATAGATATGTCGGAATTCATGGAAAAGCATTCGGTGGCGCGGTTAATCGGCGCGCCTCCCGGCTATGTCGGCTATGAAGAAGGCGGCTATCTCACCGAGGCGGTGCGGCGCAAGCCCTATTCGGTGATTCTGCTGGATGAGGTGGAGAAAGCGCATCCGGACGTGTTCAATGTGCTGCTGCAAGTGCTCGACGACGGGCGCATGACCGACGGCCAGGGGCGCACCGTGGATTTCAAGAATACAGTGATTGTGATGACCTCCAACCTCGGCTCGCAGATGATTCAGCAGATGGCGGGCGACGATTACCAGGTCATCAAGCTGGCGGTGCTCGCCGAAGTGAAGACCTATTTCCGCCCCGAGTTCATCAACCGCATTGATGACGTGGTGGTGTTCCATGCGCTTGACGAGAAAGACATCAAGTCCATTGCCAGAATCCAGCTCAAGTTTGTCGAAAAGCGGCTTGCGCAAATGGATATCAAGCTTGAAGTCAGCGATTCAGCGCTGGACGAGCTTGCCAAAACCGGATTCGATCCGGTGTTCGGCGCGCGCCCTTTAAAGCGCGCGATCCAGTCACAGATTGAAAACCCGCTGGCCATGGAAATCCTCGAAGGCCGATTTGCCGCCAAGGATAAACTCAAAGTGGAATGCAAAAGCGGCAAGTTCGTTTTCAGCAAGACCTGAACTGCAACCCGCGTGCGTTAAGCCCTATAATGGAGTAACTCCATCGGGTACGGCATGTTATTTCGCGAACTCAACCAGGGCAAATGCAAAA
>JAHFRG010000067.1:7598-8743 GCA_023258935.1 Betaproteobacteria bacterium | reverse complement strand
CAGTTGCGGCATTTGCGTCATCTGCACGCGCCGCGCGACGATTGCACCCACCGTGCCGCCCGCTGCAATCGCGAGCGCGATCAGCGGCACGCCCCGGGTAATAGCAAGCGTGACCAACACCGCCATCGCCATGCCGACGATGCCGAACAGATTGCCGCGCCGCGCTGCGACCGGCGAGGACAGGCCTTTCAGCGCCAGGATGAAAAACACCGAGGCGACGAGATATGTGAGGGCGACTTGATTGACGGTCATGCCGGCTTTTCCTTATTCACCCTTGGGCGTCTTTTTCTTGAACATCTCCAGCATGCGCTGTGTCACCAGAAAGCCACCGAAGACATTTACCGCAGCCAGCGCCACCGCGACAAAACCAACGATCATGCCGAAGTCCATTTCAACGGGACCAGCAGCGAGGATTGCGCCGACAATGATGACGCCGGAAATCGCGTTGGTCACCGACATCAACGGTGTGTGCAGCGCCGGAGTGACGTTCCACACCACGTGGTAGCCGACGAATACCGCCAGCACGAAGACCGTGATATTAATAATGGTAGGGTCGATGGTTCCAGTCATATCAGCTCCTTAGCAAAATCAGTGAAGAGTAAGGGATATAAACATGCTTGCTTTAATACGCCTCACACCTAACGTTTCACTCCTCACGTTTTTTTAATCACTTCGCCGTTCATGCACACCAGCGAGCCGGCGATGATTTCATCTTCGCGGTTGATGTTGAGCGCGCCGGTTTTCGCATCCAACATGAGGCTCAGGAAGTTAAGCAGATTACGCGCGTAAAGGGCGCTTGCATCCGCCGCCACCAACGCCGGCAGATTGGAGATGCCGATGATGTTGACGCCGTGCTTCACCACGATTTTGTCCAGCTCCGACAGCGGACAATTGCCGCCCGCTTCCACTGCCATGTCCACAATCACCGAGCCGGGCTTCATGGCTTTTACCGTATCTTCTTTGATCAGCACCGGCGCGGGCCTTCCCGGTATCAGCGCAGTGGTAATCACGATATCGGCAGCGATGGCGCGCTCGTGTATCAATTCCGCCTGGCGCCTTTTATAGTCCTCCGACATTTCGCGCGCGTATCCGCCCGCGGTTTCCGCCTGTTTCTTTTCCTCATCTGAAAGCGGAACCTCTACGAA
>JAHFRG010000067.1:5764-7498 GCA_023258935.1 Betaproteobacteria bacterium | reverse complement strand
GGGGCGGTGAGTTTTTTGACGGTTTCCGGTGTCGCTGCAACCCGCTTCTCACCGCTGCGTGTCTCCGCAGGAATGCCGATTTGCATTGTTATTGCTCTCCCAGTGTTCTTTGAGAATTATAATCGAAAAACCTTGTATACTGAACATAAGTTTCCCCGTTCCGCACATGTCCGCAATCCGTGTATTACCCGATTTACTCATCAACCAAATCGCCGCCGGCGAGGTAGTTAACCGTCCTGCTTCGGCGTTTAAAGAATTGCTGGAAAACAGCCTGGATGCGGGCGCCAGTGAAATTTCGGTGCAGCTGGAGCATGGCGGAATCAAACTTCTGAAAGTCCTTGACAACGGCGGCGGTATCGCCAGGGAAGACCTGGCCCTCGCGCTGGCGCGCCACGCCACCAGCAAAATTGCCACGCTCGATGACCTGGAGCGCGTGGCAAGCCTGGGCTTCCGCGGCGAAGCGCTTGCCAGCATCGCGGCGGTGTCCCGGCTTGCGCTGGCAAGCCGAAAATCGGAAGACAAGCACGCCTGGAAAATTGAATCAGCTGGCGGTGTAACGACGCCTGTCGAGCCGGCGGCACTGAGCCGCGGCTCGAGTGTCGAAGTGCATGATCTTTATTTCAATACGCCGGCGCGGCGGAAATTTCTCAAGACCGAAGCCACCGAATTCGCGCATTGCGAAGAAGTATTCAAGCGCGCCGCGCTAAGCCGCGCTGACGTGAGCTTCACCTTGCAGCATAACGCGCGCGTGCAGTGGCGGCTCGCCGCGCAAGATGCGCATAACCGCATGCGCGCGGTGTTGGGCGATGATTTCGCAGCGGCCTCGGTGATCGTCGATGAACAATCCGCGGGGCTGCGCTTGTGGGGGATGGCGGGTCTTCCCGCCTATTCGCGAGGCACGCGCGATGCCCAGTATTTTTACGTCAACCGCCGCTATGTGCGCGACAAGCTGGTCGCCCATGCGCTGCGCGAAGCCTACCACGACATCCTGCACCACGAGCGCCATCCGGCATTCGTGCTGTTCCTGGAAATCGATCCCGCTGTGGTGGATGTCAATGTACATCCTACTAAAATCGAGGTGCGTTTCCGCGATGCGCGCGCCGTGCATCAGTTTGTATACCACGCGCTCAACAAGGCGCTGTCGGCCCCGGTGGTGGAGCACGATGCGGCGCGCGCAGCTCCCAGCAATCCTTTTGTTGCGCCGGCTTATGCAGCGCAAGCCAAAATAAACCTCGGCGTCGCGCATCCTGTGGCGTTTTATGAAACCCTGTTTGCCAATCCGGCACGGCGGCAAGCACCGCTCAATGAGGCGCAACAGGAAATACCGCCCTTGGGATTTGCCCTGGCGCAGTTGCAAGGCATTTACATCCTTGCTCAGAACGATAAAGGGCTGGTGATCGTGGATATGCATGCGGCCCATGAGCGTGTGATGTACGAAAAATTGAAAAATGCGCTTGACACCGGAGCCCCCGCGATGCAGCCGTTGCTGATACCGGTCACTTTCAATGCCGACAAGCTGGATGTCGCCACCGCTGATGAGCATGCTACGCTGCTGCGTGAACTGGGATTTGAAATCACGCCGGTCGGGCCCAACGCTCTGGCGGTGCGCGCAGTTCCCGCCATGCTCAAGGATGCGGACGCGGCGGAACTCGCCCGCGCCTTGCTCAAAGACATCCGCGAAATCGGTGCAAGCCGCGTGCTCACCGAGCAGCGCAATGAACTGCTCTCCTCTCT
>JAHFRG010000067.1:0-5664 GCA_023258935.1 Betaproteobacteria bacterium | reverse complement strand
CCGCCGGCAATTTTGCTCATGGGTCCCACCTGCAGCGGCAAGACCTCGGTTGCGCTTGAGCTTGTGCAGAAACTGCCGTGCGAAATCATCAGCGTGGACTCGGCGCAGATTTACCGCCATATGGATATCGGCACCGCCAAGCCCGACGCGGAAACCCTGGAACGGGTGCCACATCACCTGATAAGCATTATTGAGCCGACTGAGCGTTATTCCGCGGCGCAATTCCGCGAAGATGCTTTGCGGCTGATGGCGGAAATCGGCGCGCGCCACCGGATTCCGCTTTTGGTGGGCGGCACCATGCTTTACTTCAAAACGCTGCGCGAAGGTTTGAGCGAGCTGCCGCAGGCCGATCCGGCAATCCGCGCTGTGATAGACACCATGGCCGAACGTGCAGGCTGGCCAGCATTACATCAGGAATTGGGACGACTCGATCCTGCGACCGCGGCGCGCCTCGAGCCCACTGATTCCCAGCGAATCCAGCGCGCGCTGGAAATATGCTACCTCACGGGACAGCCGATGTCCCAAATATTGCGGCAAAGCGAGATTGCCGCACTGCCTTACCACACTCTCGCCATTGCGCTGATACCGGACGACCGCGCGGCCTTGCACAAACGCATTGCCGAGCGCTTCAAACGGATGCTGGAGTCGGGCTTGATTGAGGAAGTGAAATGGCTGCGCAGCCATTACGCCTTGCAGCGTTCCATGCCCTCCATGCGCTGCGTCGGCTACCGCCAGATATGGCAGCATCTGGATGGCGAGCTAAATTACGAGGAACATCGCGATAAAGGCATCGCCGCCACCCGGCAGTTGGCGAAACGCCAGTTGACGTGGCTGCGAGCGATGCAGAAGGTGGAGACTTTCAATTGCCTGGCTGAAGATTTGCCGCAGCGGGTGCTCGCGCATCTGCAACAACAGCTCAACGCGTAAAGTTATTTTTCTGCTGCTGCCATCAGCCTTTGCCCGTCACCCGCGCCCTGGCTGTTCCCTTGGCGAATGTCATTTTGACTTCATCACCGCTGGCAATTTGCGCGCTGTCACGAACGATGTTCCCTACTGCGTTTTCAACCACGCTGTAACCACGCTCGAGCACCAATTGCGGGTTAAGATGCGCAAGGTGCGAGTGCAAGTTTTGTAGACTCGTTCTCACGTTCTCCAGATAACGCGCACCCGCCCGCCTGAAGCGCTGCGCCAGATCGGATTGCCTTTGCAGCAAGCGATCTGTTTCCGGTGCTTTCAGCCGTTGCCGCAATTCGCGAATGCGCCAGCGCCGGTTATCGGCCTGTCTTGACCAGGCGTTTTTGAGGCGCAGAATTAATTGCTGCAAATGCGCTCGCTGGTCCTGCAATCGCGCCGCGGGATGCTGCAAGCGCCGCGACAAGTAATCGAGCTGCTGCATGCGCGTTTCCAGTAAGCGCGTAACAACACGCTGCAAGTGTTTGTTGATGAGCGCAAGACTCGCCAGTAGTTCCAAACGGTTTGGGCTGGCCAGCTCCGCCGCCGCGGTGGGGGTGGGGGCGCGCCGGTCGGCAACGAAATCGGCAATGGTAAAATCGGTTTCATGCCCCACTCCGGTAATGACGGGAACCGGGCAAGCGCTGATTGCGCGCGCCACGATTTCCTCGTTGAACGCCCATAAATCCTCGATGCTGCCCCCGCCGCGGCACAGGATCAGCACATCGCATTCAGCACGCCGGCCTGCGGTATGGATCGCCTCGCTGATTTTTTCCGCTGCGCCTTCCCCCTGCACGGGAGTTGGATAAATAATGACTGCAATTCCAGGCATGCGCCGGGAGAGCGTGGTGACCACATCGCGCAGCGCCGCCGCCGCCGGCGAGGTGATGATGCCGATGGAGCGCGGGAAAGACGGCAGGGATTTTTTGCGTGCTTCCGCAAACAGGCCTTCGGCCTCCAGCTTCGCTTTAAGCTTTTCGAAAGCTTCGTAAAGCGCGCCCAGGCCCGAGCGGCGCATGGTTTCCACGTTGAGCTGGAACTCGCCGCGCGCTTCATACAGGGAGACCAGAGCGCGCACTTCCGCCTGCATGCCGTTTTCCGGTTTCCAGTCGAGATGCAGGGTCTTTTGGCGGAACATCACGCAGCGCACCTGCGCTTGCTCATCCTTGAGCGAGAAATACCAATGCCCTGAAGCGGCGCGAGTGAAGTTCGAAATTTCTCCAACGACCCAAGTAAGCGGAAAACCTTGCTCCAGCAATTCGCGCGCGCTGCGATTGAGCTCGCTGACACTTATCACGGACGGATGCGGCGCGAAATCAAGCTGGCTGGACATGCAAGAATTGTACCCCAGGCAAATGAATCGCGCGTTAAGTCGCGCCAGCATTGGAGGCGCCGGGAAAACTCCAACAGGGGCGCGGAATCTCGCGCGATTTCGCTTGGAATCCCTTGCCTGGCGCGGTATCCAGCACGATCTTCATCCACAATCACAGAAGTGTGCAAATTTCACAAATTGCAATCTCATTGTTCTCCCATGTAGTTTTTATAACACCATGATAATTATAAATAATATCTCGGTCTAAAATTTAATCGAATACGAAAATCTCTTTACCGGGAAGCCAGTTAGGAATGCCTTACGCAAACTATGCACAGAGTTACCCACAGAGAATGTGGAAAAAATAAAAACGCCTTTTGTGTTGCGCATTTAACTTACGCGAACCGGACTCAATCCGCCGCATACTTGCTGAAAAATATGATGCAAGATACAGTTACGCCTTTCCATCGGGGATAGTCGCGTGTTAGCCATCATAGATGCAGCAGGTTGGCCGATTTGGCTGATTATCATCACTTCCATCATCGCAGTCGGTATCATCCTCGAACGCGCATTCTCGCTAAGGCGCGAACTGGTCGCCCCCAGGAATCTGTTGCAGGGGCTCATCAACGATTACAATCAAAACGGCGTCAGTGAAGAAATGCTCACGCGCCTGGAACAAAACTCGTTGCTTGGTCAGTTATTCGCAGCGGGGCTCAAGAACGTCAAAAGCTCCAGTGAAGTAATGAAGGAATCCATAGATGAGGCGGGCCACGCGGTGACGCATGAACTGGAACGCTTTCTCCCCAGCCTCGGCACCATCGCCGCAATCAGCCCGCTTCTGGGTTTGTTCGGCACGGTAATCGGCATGATCGAAATTTTCGGCTCACAGGCCCCGACCGGCGGCAACCCAGTGCAGCTAGCCCACGGCATTTCGATTGCGCTCTACAACACGGCCTTCGGCATCATAGTGGCCGTTCCCAGCATGATTTTCTACCGCTATTACCGCGCCAAAGTGGAAACGCTGGTGATTGAAATGGAATTGCAGGCAATCAAGCTGGTGGAAATCGTCCACGGTGAGCGGCAGGGATGAATTTCCGCCGCGGCTACCAAAAAGAAGAACCGGAAATCAATCTGGTGCCGCTGATTGATGTGTTGCTGGTGATACTGATTTTCCTGATGGTCAGCACTACCTACAACAAGTTTGCCGAACTGAACATCAACCTTCCCAAGGCGGACGCCGAAAAACAGCATGACCGGCCCAACCAGATCAACATTGCCGTGGATTCGTCAGGACGTTATGTAATCGAAAACACACCGGTCAATACCGTCGAACCGGAGGTGCTGAGCGAGCAGTTGCGCAAGGCTGCGGGCGATATGAACGACCCGGTTATAGTTATCAATGCCGACGCCAATGCCACGCATCAGTCGGTGATAAGAATCCTGGAAGCCGCGCGTATCGCCGGCTACAGCCATATCACGTTTACTGCCGAGACCAGAACGTCAAAATAACCGGTTTCGCCGTTTACTGTTCAACCAGGAGGCAAAGTGCACTGGCTGGAACAATACTGGTACCGATTGACGCTTTGGCACGTGCTGCTGCTTCCGTTTAGCCTGCTGTTCGGAATCCTGGCGAGCCTGCGCCGCTTTCTCTACATCCTGCATCTTCTGCCGGTAATCAAACTGCCGGTGCCGGTCATCGTCATCGGCAACATTACTGTGGGCGGCACGGGCAAAACACCCCTGGTCATCTGGCTGGCAAATTTTCTGCAAGAGCAGGGGTACAAGCCGGGCATCGTGAGCCGCGGCTACGGCGGCAGCAGTAAAGGACCGCTTGCAGTAACCCGGCAAAGCAGCACGGCACTGGTTGGCGATGAACCCGTTCTGCTGGCACGGCGCTGCCGCTGCCCGGTTTGGGTGGCGCGTAAGCGCTCCGCCGCTGCCAAAGCTTTGCTCACCGCGCACCCCGAATGCAATGTTGTGTTGAGCGACGACGGCTTGCAGCATTACCGCCTGCACCGCGACGTGGAAATCGCGGTGGTGGACGGTGAACGCAAATTCGGCAACGGCTTGCCGCTGCCCGCGGGGCCGCTGCGCGAGATGGTCGGCAGGCTGGACTCTGTTGATGCGGTGGTGGTTCATGACGGTGAACCAGCGGCGAGCGCCACAGCAGGCTCGTTCGACATGCGCCTTGCGGGGGATATTTTCTACAATTTGCTGAACCCCGATTTCAAGGCGACCGCTGGCGATTTACGCGGGAAAAAAACCTACGCGGTAGCGGGAATAGGCAATCCGCAGCGGTTTTTCCGCCAACTGCAAGCGCTTGGCCTCACTGTCACGGCACGCCCGTTTCCCGATCACTATCCTTACCATCCGGAAGATTTGCATGCTCCGGACGCAGAAGCCATCATCATGACCGAGAAAGATGCGGTAAAATGTGAAACATTTGCTGATGAAAAATATTGGGTGCTTGCGGTGGATGCGCAAGTGCCTCGTGAGCTGGGCATGCTGATTTTGAAGAGATTAAGGAAACTTCATGGACCCCAAACTGCTTGATATTCTGGTCTGTCCTCTGTGCAAGGGCCCGCTGGTTTACAAAAAAACCGAGCTAGAATTGATTTGCAAACCGGATCGCCTTGCCTATCCCATCAAAGACGACATTCCGGTAATGCTGGAAGAAGAAGCGCGCAAGCTTCCCCCCGAGGAGGAAGTGTAAAGGCAGTGAACGGTGAACAGTAATCAGTAAACGTTATCCCCGAGCCACTGTTCACCCTTCACCGTTTACCATTCACTGAAAATGATTGAATTTACCGTCGTCATTCCTGCGCGCCTGAATTCCATCCGCCTTCCCGGCAAGCCGCTGCTGGATATCGCAGGCAAGCCAATGGTGGTGCATGTCGCGGAAAAAGCAGTCGCCAGCGGCGCGCAGTCGGTTTGGGTGGCGACAGACCATCAACAAGTAGCGGATGCCGTCAAGCATCATGGATTCAGAGCCTGCCTGACACGGACGGAACATGCATCCGGAACCGAGCGCATTGCCGAGGTCGCCAGGAAAAAAGGCTTTGCCGACGACATGATTGTCATCAACGTGCAAGGTGACGAGCCGCTGATTGCGCCTCAGTTGATTCGCGAAGTGGCGCAGCATCTCGATGCCCACGCCGAAGATCAGATAGCAACCGCCTGCCATCCCATTCACCAGCGCGAAGATCTGTTTAATACCAACGTGGTGAAGGTGGTGCTGGACAGAGAGGGCCACGCGCTGTATTTCTCTCGCGCGCCGATTCCCCATGCCCGCGATGCATTTGCTCGCAACGAGTGGCCTGAAAAACTGCCGGCGTATCGCCATATCGGCATTTATGCCTACCGCGCCGGCTTTTTGAAAACCTATGCCAGTCTTGAGCCCT
>JAHFRG010000009.1:12515-29946 GCA_023258935.1 Betaproteobacteria bacterium | reverse complement strand
TAAGTCAGCACCAGGTTGAAAAAAGGCATGACCGGCACGCTTTCACCGGGCGCAAGCGACTGGCTGACCCAGTATTTGGTGACCTGATCGAGCACGATCACCAACGCGCTGATGACTAACCAGCGCTGCCAATTAGGCGAAAGAACGCGGCTCTCCGCTGCCATAAAGATTGCTCACGCAACGCCCGCAAATCTCCGGATATTTCGCATCCGCCCCCACATCAGAGCGGTAATGCCAGCAGCGAGCGCATTTGCGGCGGGTGCTGGGAATCGCCCTGATTTTTAAGTCTTCAAATTTCATATCTACTGCTTCAGCATGAGTTCCAATAAATGACCTGGCATGCGAAGTAATAAAAATAAATCTCAGATCATCGCCAAAATAGGACAATTGTTGATGGACGTTATCATTCTTCGTGTACAGCTCCACTTCCGCCGCCAGTGAAGAACCAATTTGTCCCGATATGCGCAGTTCTTCAAGCTTCTTCTGAACATTACGCCGTACTTTTCTAATGTGCTGCCAACGTGTCAGCAATTCCCCGACTTTGTCAATTTGGGGCAATTCGTACCACTGTTCCAGGAAAATGCTGCTGTCTTTGCCACTATTTAAGTAACTCCAAACCTCTTCCGCAGTAAAACTCAAAACCGGAGCAAACAACCTGACCAGGGAGTGTGTGATATGGTAAAGAGCGTTCTGTGCCGAACGGCGGGCATGAGAATTCTGGCCCGCTGTGTAAAGCCGGTCCTTGAGAATATCCAGGTAAAATGCCCCGAGATGCTCCGAACAAAACTGATGAAGACTTTGCGCGATGAAATGGAATTTATAGTCCTCATATTCACCGGCTACGTTCTTGATATCAACTAAGTCGTACAGAACGGAGTTGAGAAGATTTTTTTCAATTTCAGGCGTTAACCCTTCTTGTAACACATGACATAGCGCCAGCATGTAGCGATCAATCTCTAGCCACTGCTCCACCGGCAATGAATGTTTCACCGGGTCAAAGTCAGCAATATTGGCAAGCAGGAAGCGCAGCGTGTTGCGGATGCGGCGGTAGCTTTCCACCACGCCTTTCAGAATCTCGTCTGAAATGGACAGCTCTGCCGAATAGTCGGTCGCTGCGACCCACAGCCGCAAGATATCTGCGCCGAGCGTATCTGACACTTTTTGCGGGGCAATGATATTGCCCTTGGACTTGCTCATCTTGTGGCCTGCGCCATCGACGACAAAGCCGTGGGTCAGCAAACTGCGATAAGGCGCGCTGCCGTCGATGGTACACCCGGTAAGCAAAGAAGACTGAAACCACCCGCGGTGCTGGTCGGAACCTTCGAGATAAAGGTCAGCGGGATAACGCTGATCATTGCGCTGGCGCAAAATCGTGGCATGCGTGGTGCCCGAGTCGAACCAGACATCAAGCGTATCAGTCATCTTGCGATAATCTTTCGCCTCGTCTCCCAGCAACTCCTTCGCATCAAGCTTGAACCACGCTTCAACTCCCTGCTTTTCGACTTTTTTGGCGACTTGCTCCAGGAGCTCGAGCGTGCGCGGATGCAGCTCGCCGCTTTCCTTGTGAATAAAAAATGGTATCGGCACTCCCCAGTTGCGCTGGCGCGAGACACACCAGTCCGGACGGCTGGCGATCATGCCATCCAGTCTGGCGCGGCCCCATGTCGGGTAGAATTGCGTCGCGTCAACCGCTGCGATTGCGGTCTGGCGCAAAGTTTTGCCTTGTCTTTCCGGCTCATCCATGCCGATGAACCACTGATGAGTGGCGCGGTAAATAATCGGCGTCTTGTGGCGCCAGCAATGCGGGTAGCTGTGTTGCAGTTTTTCAGATTTAAGCAGGAGGTTTCTTTTTCGCAATTCGGCGATTATCACCTCGTTGGCTTTCCAGACCGAAAGCCCGCCTACCATTGGAATAGTCTTGTAAAATCGGCCGTCACTTCCCACCGGGTTATCCAGCGGCAGATTGTATTTCTGACCGATGATGTAGTCGTCCAACCCATGCGCCGGTGCAGTGTGCACCAGGCCGGTTCCGGCTTCCAGCGTCACATGATCACCGAGGATTATGGGAACTTTGCGCTCATAGAACGGGTGGCTGAGGGACAGATGTTCAAGCTCTTTACCTTTGCATGAATGATGAAATAGTTCGTACTTTATTCCATATCGATTCATACACGCCGTTACCAGATCTGTGGCAAGAATGAGTAAATATTTAGGCGTTTGGATCAGCGAATAATAAACATCCGGGTTAACGCACACCGCCTGGTTTGCCGGCAAAGTCCAGGGAGTGGTGGTCCAAATCACCGCGTAGGCTGGGACGTTTGGTAAGTCATCCAGCTCAAATAGGTCTTTCAACTTATTACGGTCAATTACCGGAAATGCAACGTCAATCGCATCGGAAACTTTGTCCTCGTATTCCACTTCTGCTTCAGCCAGCGCCGAACCGCAGTCAATACACCAGTTGACCGGCTTCTCGCCTTGATAGAGATAGCCGTTGCGCAGGATTTTCCCGAGCGCGCGGATTTCCTCGGCCTCGGTCTTGAAATTCATCGTCAGATACGGATTGTCCCAGTCTCCCAGAACGCCGAGCCTGATGAAATCAGCTTTCTGCCGCTCGATTTGCGACTGCGCATACTCGCGGCAAAGCTTACGGAATTCGTCCGCCGGCATGTTCTTGCCGTGCTGCTTTTCCACTTCGTGCTCAATCGGCAAGCCGTGGCAATCCCAGCCGGGAACATAGGGCGCGTCGAAACCCGCCAGGGTTTTGCTCTTGACGATGATGTCCTTGAGAATCTTGTTTACCGCATGCCCGATGTGAATGTCGCCGTTCGCATAAGGCGGACCATCATGCAGAATAAACCTGGTGCGGTCCTTGGCGACCTCGCGGATTTTCTGGTAGAGCTTTTTACCTTGCCACTCTTTGATCATGGCCGGTTCGCGCTTGGCAAGATCGCCGCGCATCGGAAAAAGCGTGTCAGGCAAATTCAGCGTTTTTTTGTAGTCTGCCATAAAATCTTTTACCGCGGAGGGCGCCGAGGACGCAGAGGAAAATCTTCTTTGTTGTCACCAGCCAGAGCCGGATATGTTTGATCTGGTTTTTCATGCGGATTTTCTTGGTCTTCTCCGCGTCCTCTGCGGTCAAAAAAAGATTTTGCCTTCTCCACATCCACAGCAATCTGCCGCGTCAGGGTCTCGATGTCTACGTATTTTTCCTCGTCACGCAATTTATGCAGGAAATTCACCTGTACATGCTGCCCATAAATCTCGCTGTCAAAGTCGAACACATAAACTTCGAGCAATGGCACGCCGTTGTCCTTGACTGTCGGCCGCACTCCCAGGCTTGCAACTCCTTTCAGTGGATGCTCGGAGATTCCTGCAATCTCCACCGCGAAAATTCCGCCAAGCGCCGGACGCGGATGCTTGATCCTGATATTTGCGGTGGGATAACCGATTTTGCGTCCGGTCTTGTCGCCATGCACCACCCTGCCGCTGATGCTGTAAGGTTTTCCCAATAACTCGCGTGCCTGCTCCAGATTACCCAGTGCCAAAGCATCGCGCACCATAGTGCTGGAAACGCGCTGCCCGTTAAACACGACAGTGGGCATGACACATACATCGAACGCGAATTTCTTCGCCACTGCCTGCATCATGGCGAGGTCGCCTGCGCGCTTCCTGCCAAAGCGGAAATCTTCTCCCACCAGCAGCCATTTTGTATTGAGTCCACGGCAAACCACGCGCTCGATGAACTCCTGCGCGCTTAGATCGGCAAAGTTGCGGTTAAAGCGGCAAATTTGCGTGCGTTCCACGCCCAGCGACGCGAATGCTTCCAGCTTTTCCCGTAAATTGCTCAAGCGCGCCGGTGCGGATGATGGCGTGAAAAATTCACGCGGGTGCGGCTCGAAAGTCAGCACGCAGGAAACCAGGCTTTTGGACCGCGCGCTCTCAACGAGCCGAGTGAGCATCGCGCGATGTCCGAGATGAACGCCGTCGAAATTGCCGATGGTCAACGCCACCGGCGCTGAGGCCTGATCTGGGATACCCCGGGAAATCAACATGGAAACGCACGCTAAAAGCGTGAATTTTACAGTGCCTTCAAGCTTGCGGCTACTGCGTCAGCTGCAGGAAACAACTACGATCTAACGCTGTGAATTAAACAAAAGGGGAAATCAGTTTGCGGAAACCACTTTAAGCGTGCGCAGTAGCTCTTCGATTGCTGTGTCCGCGACCGCCGATTCGCGGAACACTTCACCGAGGAAAATCAGCGCCGGCCCTTGAAGATTCCATTGCCCTGCATCACGCATACCGGAAAGCGTGGTATGGAACTGCCGCGATTCGGGAAGCGTGGCTTTCTCTACCACTACTGCCGGAGTCGCAGCGGGCATCCCTTGGCCAAGAAGAATCGCGGAAATTTCTCCAGCCTGACCGGCTGCCATGTAAAGCACTGCGGTATCCGCGGCGAGCACGCTTTTGACCCAATTTGCCGTTTCCTCTCCTTCACCGACACGCGGCGTGACAAATACCACGCTGCGGCTCAATCCCCTGCGGGTGAGCGATACCCCGACTTCGGCGCTGGCTCCCAGTGCGGCGGTTACGCCAGGCACAATTTCGTATTCAATCCCGGCTTTTTTGAGCGCAGCAATTTCTTCCTGCGCGCGCCCAAACAGCATGGGATCACCGCCCTTGAGCCGGACTACGATTGGATATTTATGCGCCGCTTCCACCAGATTGCGGTTGATGAAGCGCTGGTCGGTGGAAATACGCGAGCAACGCTTCCCTACGGCCACTTTTTTGGCGCGAGGCGCGAATGCCAAAGTATCCAGATGCACTAACGCATCGTAAAATACAATGTCGGCACGTTTGAGAATCTCTGCACCGCGCACAGTGATCAAATCCGGCGCTCCAGGCCCTGCGCCTATCAAATACACTTTACCGTTCATTGTCCTGCCTCGATAACCATCCCCGCGGCGACCGTATTATGCGTGGCTTCATCAATCATGATAAAGCAGCCAGTAGCCCGGTTTTTGTCATAAGCATCGCACATCAAGGGTTGCTGCGTTTTCAGCCTGGCGCGCCCGATCTCACTCATATTGAGTTGCGGCACGCTGTCCTGCTGCAGGGTATTCACATCCACGCGGTAGTCGAGTTTCGAAACCAAACCCTTCACCGTCTTGGCGGCGTGCTTGACGAAATACTTGCGGCGCAAATCCAGCGGCTGTTCGGAGAGCCAGCACAGCATGGCGTCGAATTCCCTGGCGACACGCGGCTGGTTGCCGCTTTTCACAATCATGTCGCCTCGCGAAATGTCAATATGGTCTTCGATCCTGAGAGCGACGGATTGCGGCGCAAACGCCAGCTCGTGCGTGGCATTGTAAGTGGCAATCTCTTTTACTTTTGAAGTCAGCCCTGAGGGCAGCACCGTGATGCTATCGCCGACCTGAATCTCGCCCGACTCAATGCGCCCCATGTAGCCGCGGTAATCCTGGTATGCCGGGTCAGCCGGACGGCACACCCATTGCACCGGGAAGCGGAAATCGCTGGTATTGATGTCGCTCGCAATCTCGATGGTTTCCAGCAATTCAAGCAGCGGCGTACCGTCGTACCAAAGCAGGTTTTCACCCCGCTCCACCACCATGTCGCCGTGCAGCGCGGAAATCGGAATATAGTGCACATCGTGCAGGTTGAGGTGGCTCACGAAAGCTGAAAATTCCTTCTTGATGGAGTTAAACACGTCCTGCGAATATCCTACCAGGTCCATTTTATTCACCGCCACCACCAGGTGTGGAATCCCGACGAGCGACGCGATGTAAGCATGCCGACGCGACTGGGTGAGCACGCCTTTGCGCGCGTCAATCAAAATCACCGCGAGATTGGCGGTGCTGGCGCCGGTCACCATGTTGCGGGTGTACTGCTCGTGGCCGGGCGTATCAGCGATAATGAACTTGCGCCTGGGCGTGGCGAAATAGCGGTAGGCCACGTCTATGGTAATGCCCTGCTCGCGCTCGGCCTGCAGGCCATCAGTGAGCAGCGACAAGTCCACCCCGTTCATTCCCCTGCGCCGGGTGGTTTTTTCAATCGCCGAGAGCTGGTCCTCGAGAATCGATTTGGAATCGTAAAGCAACCGGCCGATGAGTGTGCTTTTGCCGTCATCCACGCTGCCTGCCGTGATGAAGCGCAGCAGCTCCATGTTCCGTAGAGCAGCTTTTTCGACGGCTGACATCAGAAATAACCCTCTTTTTTTCTAAGCTCCATCGAAGCTTCGGAGGTCTGATCGTCCATGCGCGTCGCGCCGCGCTCGGTGATGCGGGTTGCTGCGGTCTCGGCGATGATTTGTTCCAGCGTCACCGCATCGGACTCCACCGGGCAGGTGCAGGTCATGTCGCCCACGGTGCGGAAGCGCACCATGATGTTTTCTACTTTCTCGCTCGGCCGCGGCTGCACCAAATGGGTAACCGGCAGCAAGCCACTGCCGCGGCGAATCACCGCACACCGGTGGGCGCGGTAAATCACCGGGATTTCCAGCTGCTCTTGCGCAATGTATTGCCACACGTCGAGCTCAGTCCAGTTACTGATGGGAAATACTCGCATGTGCTCGCCGGGATGCACTTTGGTGTTGTACAGGTCCCATAGTTCGGGGCGCTGGTTTTTCGGATCCCATTGCCCAAACTCGTCACGGAAGGAAAAGATGCGCTCCTTGGCGCGCGCTTTTTCCTCGTCGCGCCGCGCACCACCAATGCAGGCATCAAAACCGTATTCTGCGATGGTGTCGAGCAGCGTGATGGACTGATGGACATTGCGGCTTTCGGATTCGCTTTTCAGCACCACGCGCCCGGCCTTGATGGAATCCTCAACCGAGCCCACGATGAGGCGCTCACCGAGCTGTTTCACGCGATGGTCGCGGAAAGCAATTACTTCAGGGAAATTATGCCCGGTGTCAATGTGCAGTAGTGGAAACGGAAAGCGCGCTGGACGAAATGCTTTCTCCGCCAGGCGCAACAGCACAATCGAATCCTTGCCGCCGGAAAACAGCAGCGCGGGGTTTTTGCACTCCGCAGCCACTTCGCGCAGGATGTGGATGGATTCGCTCTCCAGCACTTCAAGATGGCTCAGATGATGGAAGCGCCCCTCCTCGACGGCGAGATTTTGCTTGCGCAATGTAGCAGGCCCGCTCATGCCGCCTCGCTTTTGCGGTGCAGACCGCATTCCTTGTTCTGCTCATCTTCCCACCACCAGCGTCCTGCGCGTATGTCCTCGCCCGGCGTAATTGCGCGGGTGCACGGGGCGCAGCCGATGCTGGCATAACCTTTGTCATGCAGCGCGTTATAAGGCACGTTATTGGCGCGAATATAAGCCCACACTTCTTTTTCAGTCCAGTCGTAAAGAAGATTGAACTTGTGTAAACCGTGGTCTTGGTCGAATTCCGATTCAGGAATATCACTGCGCGTCGCCAATTGTTCGCGTCGCAGGCCGGTGACCCAGGCTTTTTTATCCTTGAGCGCGCGCTTGAGCGGCTCCACCTTGCGCATGAAGCAGCACGCTTTGCGCAACTCCACGCTTTCATAAAACGCGTTGGGCCCATGCTGCCGCACGTATTCTTCGACCGCCCGGGCTTCAGGGAAATACGCGCGCACTTTGACGCCATAATGTTCCGAGACTTTTTTCATGAGCGCGTAGGTCTCCTCAGGTAAACGGCCGGTATCCAGGGTGAAGATTTCGATTCCAGGAGCGAAACGCACGATGAGATCAAGCAGCACCATGTCCTCGGCGCCAAAGCTGCTTGCGAAAACGGCAGGTGCAAAGTCTTTCTCGATTTTCGAGAGCAGCGCTGTTACGCTTTCAGCTTTGCGCTCCGGAGCCGCTCCCGCTTCGACAGAGAGCTGCGGTTTGTTGCGGGTTATCATGGTCAGGCCGCAGCGGCCTGCACCGCGACTGGAATTGCTTTTTGCACGGCAAGTGGGCCCGGCAGCGCGCCTGAAAGATCGAGCTGGCGGTCGCGGCTGATACACAATTCAGCGACCTCCATGGTCCAATTGTCCAGTTTGGTAAACAAGGGATTGAGTTCTTTGTCAGTCCACTCTTCGGAATCGCGTGTGAATGCGGCACCAAACTCCGCCAGTTGCTCGCCTAGTTCGGGCTGGTCCGACAACAGGCCAACGAGTTCGGCGCCGAGATCAGAAAGGCTCTCCTGCTTGTTGTTGCCGCCCAGCAGGTGCACTACACCCTGTCCAATCAGGCGGGCTATTGCTTCGGCGCATTTTACCGCTTCGCCGTACTTGCGCTGGAACACCAGCGCATTGCGGTAGCCGCGCTCGTGAGCAGCCTCAAAGAAGTTCGATCCCACCAGCATCTGCGTAGCGCCGGCGCATTCCCCGCCGCCGAGTTGCAGCACCTTGAAGTCCTGATTATCGCCGTGGTCACGCAGCACCGAGACGACTTCCGTTTCAGGAACTTGCACTAAATCGGCAAGCAGCTCATTGAAATACCCGATGCCGCGGCGCCGTGTCCAGTAGAAAAAAGTTTCATTCGGTAGATGATCCTTGTCAAAAGCCGCGCGCACTCGCTGTACCGCGCTCTCAATGCGCGCCGCGGGCACAGAAGGGCCTTTAATCGCGAGTCCTCCGCCGGCGAGGCCATTGCCGCCGAAATAAGTCTGGTAATGCGGAATTAATTTCCCATGCATGCGCTTGCCTTCGCCGTAAATGCCGATATCGCCCATCTCCGGCTGAGCGCAGCCGTTGTGGCAGCCGGAAACGCGAATGCGTAAATCGCCGCCGACGGCGTTCCTGAGCTTGGGGCCAAGCAGCGTGGAAGAAGTGATGCCGAGGCGGCAGGTGGAAGTGCCGGGGCAGGCCACCACGTTGTCACCCGCTTCCGGCTCGCGTAGTCCAAGCGCTGCAACCGCCTTGCGCAACGAATCGAGTTTCGCTTGCGGCACATTTATAACCATCAGGTTCTGATCCTGGGTGGTGCGGATTTCGTCCAAACCATGCACCTGCAGCGCCTTGGCCAACCCTCGCAACTGCTTCGCGTTCAGGTTCCCGATCGGCGTGCTGATTGGCAGCACGAAAAGCCCGGGTTGTTTTTGCGGCACCACATGGCGTGGCGCACCCTGTCCGCAGATTTCACCTTCACCACCGGTTTTCCATTCCCCTTTGGGATATGGCTGGTTGGCGAGCGCTTGTTTAATGCGCGCCAGTTCCTCGTGGTATTTTTCAATGAAACCTTCGGGCCCGAACCGGTCCACCAGGAACTTGATACGCGATTTGGCGCGCTTGATGCGGTCTGAATACTTGTTGTGCATGGTAACGATGGCTTCCATCGTGTGCAGCAGGTCTTTTTCCTCGATGAATTCTTCCACCACGATGGCTTCGTGCGGCTTGTGACCGAGTCCGCCCCCTGCCAGCACCTTGAAGCCGAAGCGGTCGCCTTTTTTCACCGCGACGATGCCCATGCAGTGCAGCATGCCTTGCGCGCAGTCGGCCTCGCAGCCTGAAAAGCTGATTTTGAATTTGCGCGGCAGCTGCTGGTTGAGCGGATTACGCAAAAAATGCTGGACCGCGCCATCCAGATGTTTGGTCACATCGGTATGCTCGCGCGGGCAGATTCCGGCCATCGGGCACGCGGTGACGTTGCGTATGGTGTTGCCGCAGGCCTCGCGCGTGGTCAGCCCCGCATCATCGGCAAGGCTGCGCAGCACCGTCGGGGTATCGCGCGTCGGCACGTAGTGCATTTGAATGTCCTGGCGCGTGGTGATGTGCACCACATCGTGCTTGGAATACTTTTCCAGCAGGTCGCCAATTGTGTTCAGTTGCCGCGCATGCAGCCGCCCGCCTGGAATTTTGATGCGCACCATGTGCACGCCTTCCTGGCGCTGGCCGTACACTCCCATCTGCAGTCGCGTCGCAGTGAAACGGTCAGCATCCAGCTGCAGGTTCAGGAAATCATCGACCGCTTGCGCATAAGCCTCGATTTCCTCTCTGTTTGCCAGATTGTGAAAAGCCATCAGTGTGACTCCTTCATATCAAATCTTCACCACACCAGCCTGCCGCCGATAAGTACCAGCATGCTGGCGAGAACCTGCCGCAACACCGGTTCCGGGATTTTCACACTCAAGTGACTCCCGAGATAAATTCCCGGCAGTGAACCCAGGATGAGGCTCGCAAGCAGCATCAAATCCACAGTGCCCAAAGACATATGCCCGAGTCCCGCAACCGCTGTGAGTGGAACCGCATGGGCGATGTCGGTGCCGACTATTTTCACCGCGGTAAGCCGAGGGTAAAGAAAAGTCAGCGCGGCCACGCCCAATGCGCCGGCCCCCACCGAAGAAATAGTCACCAGTACTCCGAGCAGCAAACCGGTGGCAACGGTGGCCTGAACCGGGTGGCGTTCATGCCAGAGCTCGCCGGCATGGTGTTTCACGAATTTCTGCAGCCGCTCGCGGAATATCAGGACCAGCGCAGTCAAAATCAGCGCGATGCCTAGCGTTGTTGTAATCAGCGAATTAAAGCTCGCTGTCTCTACCGCATATTTTTTTAATGCCCAGACCGTGACGAGTGAAGCAGGGAGGCTGCCCGAAGCGAGCAAGCCGACGATTTTCCAATCCACGTTGCTGCGCCGGCCATGCACCCACACCCCGCCCATTTTGGTGATTGCGGCATAAAGCAAATCGGTGCCGACAGCGGTCGCCGGCACGATGCCGAAAACCAGCACCAAGAGAGGCGTCATCAGCGAGCCTCCGCCCACACCAGTAAGGCCGACGATAAAGCCGACTGTAAATCCTGATATCGTGTATAAAAAGTCCATTTTATCAAGTGCTTGATTGGTGTTAGGTAAATCCTTTAGTCGCGAAATTTCTCACGGTTGGACATGGTATCAACCTCCATATATATTGCAAAATAACATTATGTTAGGATGTTATAACTAATCGTTATTTGCAGGAGCAGCCATGAAGTTGCAGCAACTGCGTTATTTGTGCGAGGTGGTGCGCCAAAACTTAAATGTTTCCGAAGCGGCGGAAAAACTGCACACTTCGCAGCCTGGAATCAGCAAACAAATCCGACTCTTGGAAGAAGAACTCGGAGTACAGATTTTCGTGCGCAACGGCAAGCGGGTCGTCGAAATGACCCAGCCCGGCAAAGTCATTCATTCCATTGCGCAGCAGATATTGCAGGAAGCCAATAACCTGAAACGGGTAGGCGAGGAATTCACCAACGAAGCGACCGGCAGCCTGACGATTGCCACCACTCATACCCAGGCGCGCTATGCCCTGCCGCCGACGATAAGTAAATTCACCGAACGGTATCCCAAAGTGAAACTCAGCCTGCACCAAGGCAGCCCCACGCAGATTGCCCAGCAAGTAGTTTCCGGCGAGGCGGACATCGCGATTGCCACTGAAGCCATCGAACTCTTCAAGGACCTGGTGATGCTCCCCTGCTATCAATGGAACCGCTGCGTGATCACACTCCCCGACCATCCCCTTTTAAAGGAACGCCTGCTCACACTGGAGAACCTGGCAAAATATCCCATCATTACCTACGACTTTGCCTTCGCCGGCCGCTCCAAAATCAACCGCGCTTTCACCACCAGAGGGCTCACGCCTAACGTAGTGCTGACGGCGATTGACTCGGATGTCATCAAAACTTACGTGGAACTGGGACTGGGAGTGGGGATCCTCGCGAAAATGGCGTTTGATCCCGAGCGCGACAAGAACTTGCGCGCAATCGACGCGAGCCACCTCTTTGAATCAAGCACCACCCGCATCGGAATCCGCCGCGGCGTGTATCTGCGCGGCTACGTGTACGACTTCATCGAACTCTTCGCGCCGCAGCTTACGCGCAAGGTGGTGGAAACAGCGATGAGCGAAAACAAAGGTTCTGATTACCAGCTGTAACCCGTCACGCCGCACGCTTGGCAAAATCTTTCAACCTGAAACCCATCAGCCACAGCGCCGCAAAATAGCAAATCGCGCCGAGAACAACGATCCACATGAGCTTCGCCACCCGGCTCAAGCTCGAAGTCAAAAGCCAGGCCTGATCGCCGCCCGATGTCACCCACAGCACTGCCGCCATGAAATAAATCGCAACACCCACTTTGAAGGCGAATATCCCCCAGCCCGGCTGCAGCTGGTAGATGCCGTGCTTGCGTAAATAAGTATAAAGCAGCCCGGCATTAAGGCATGCGCCCAGCGCAATGGCAAGTGCCAGTCCGGCATGTTTCAAGTGCCAGATGAAGATGAGGTTCATAATTTGCGTGGCGATGAGCGTCACGATAGCGATTTTCACCGGCGTCTTGATGTTCTGCCTCGCATAAAATCCCGGCGCGAGAACTTTCACGAATATCATTCCCAACAGGCCCGCACTGTAGGCAACAAGCGCCTGCCGCGTCATCCACACATCGTTCGCGGTAAACGCGCCGTAATAAAACAGCGTGGCAATGAGCGGCACCGCCAAAAGCGCCAGCGCCACCGCAGCGGGCAGCGCCAGCATCAAGGTCAACCGCAAGCCCCAGTCGAGAAGTTTCGCGTATTCCTCGCTCGATTGGTCAACGTAATGCCTGGAAAGGCTGGGCAACAGTATCGTCCCCAAGGCAACTCCCAGCATGCCAGCGGGGAATTCCATCAGCCGGTCGGCATAATAAAGCCACGACACACTGCCGGTTACCAGAAACGAAGCGAAGATGGTGTTGATCAGCAAGCTCAACTGGCTGACTGAAACGCCGAACACAGCGGGGCCCATGAGCTTGAGAATGCGCCAAACGCCTTCATCGCTGAAATTCAGCCTGAACCTCGGCAGCATCTTCAGGCGCGCAAGATGCGGAAATTGAAATGCAAGCTGCAGCACGCCGCCGATGAACACCGCCCACGCCAGGGCTTTCACCGGTGGATTGACATAGGGAGCAAGCCACAGCGCGCAGCCAATGAACGAGAGATTGAGCAGCACCGGAGTAAACGCCGGCACCGAAAACTTGCTCCAGGTGTTAAGTATGCCGCCCGCCAGGGCCACTAAAGAGATGAACAGGATATAGGGAAAAGTAATGCGTAAAAGATCTACAGTGATATCGAACTTCGCGGGTGTTGCGGCAAATCCCGGAGCGCTGATGTAAACAATGAGCGGCGCGATAATCACGCCGAGCAAGGTTACCGCGAACAGGCTCAGCGCCAGCAGGCTTGCCACGTGATCAACCAATAGTTTGGTGGCTTCGCTTCCGCGCTGGTTTTTGTATTCGGCGAGAATCGGCACGAAGGCCTGTGAAAATGCGCCTTCGGCGAACAGTCGGCGCAGCAGGTTGGGAATGCGGAAGGCGACGAAGAATGCGTCGGTGAACAAACCCGCGCCGAAAATGCGGGCGATCACGGTATCCCTGACAAAGCCCAGGATGCGCGATATCAGGGTCATGCTGCTGACGGTGGCCAGCGCTTTCAGTAAATTCATCGTGGCGTATGGTAACCCGAATGTGGCATAAATTCACGCGCACCGGGCATTAAAGGCAGCCTTCGGTTGCAAAGAACAGTGAACAAACGTATCATTCCGCCCTCTGATTGATTTGCTTAAAGGTTTACATGGCTAATATCGCATCCGCCAAGAAGCGCGCCAAACAGGCCGAAGACCGCCGTCAACACAACGCCGGTCTGCACACCGAGCTACGCAGCGCCGTAAAAAAAGTGAGAAAAGCTATCGCTTCCGGAAACAAGGCCGCAGCACAAGCCGCTTTCAAGGAGTCCGTCAGCATTGTGGATTCCATCGCCGACAAGAAGATCGTCCACAAGAACCAGGCCGCCCGCCACAAGAGCCGGCTCTCTCAAGCCATTAAGGCGATGGCTTAATCCTACTGAAGTTTTTTTACCCTCGTGTTGAGTTTGCCGATTGGTCGAAGGACGTTGACGTCCCTCATACCAGGGGTTGCAATGCGCGTGCAATTGGCGCATAAAGCTTTTTTCTGAAATCCGAAAATCCGTAATGCGCAAACCGGTCAGCCACATCCTCGTCATCAACGATGAAAAGTTGGTGTTGAAGGAGCTTATCAAAGGCCTCAATGCTGCGGCGCGCTCGCTCGACAATCCCCTGGGAATCAGCTTTACCGGCGTCACCACCGTGCGGGAAGCCTTGCACGCCATTGAAGAAGACGGCGACCTCCAGGCGGTGGTGGTGGACGACACGCTTTACACCGTGAAAAACGACAACCGGAACGGCTCGCGCATCAAGCAGATGTCGGCGCTTAAGCTGGTGCAGAGAATCACCCGTTTCCGCCCCGAGCTCGATGTCTACATCCTGATCGCCAAGGAACAGGAAGACCAGGTGGTGGACAGACTGTTCGCCGAATCGGTGGACGGCTACTTCTACCGCGAAGAACGCGACTACCGCGGCATGTATCGCATACTGAATGCGCAAATCCAGGAAAAAGCGCGCACGCCGTTTTACGACCAGCTCAAAAGCTATGTGCTGATGGCCAAGGACGCCTGGCATTCGCCCGGCCATTCCAGCGGCGACAGCTTGCGCGACAGTCCGTGGGTTAGCGATTTTTACGAATTCATCGGCGAACATGTATTCGACGCCGATTTGTCGGTATCGGTGCCGATGCTGGATTCGCTGATGCAGCCCACGGGAGTGATACTGGAAGCGCAGAAAATCGCCGCCAAAGCGTTTGGCGCGAGGCGTACTTTTTTCGCTACCAACGGCACATCCACCGCCAACAAGGTGATTTTCCAGACGCTGATTGCGCCCGGCGAAAAGCTGCTGCTCGACCGCAACTGTCACAAGTCGGTGCATCACGGCGTGGTGCTGTCAGGCGCGCGCCCGATTTATCTGGATTCCTCGGTCAACAAAAAATTCAGCCTGTTCGGTCCCGTGCCTAAACGCGCCATTTTAAAAGCCATCGAGGAGCATCCCGATGCCGAGGCATTGGTGCTGACGAGCTGCACTTACGACGGATTGCGCTACGACCTGCAGCCCGTCATCGAAGCCGCTCACAAACGCGGCATCAAGGTAGTGATTGACGAAGCCTGGTACGGCTTCGCGCGCTTTCATCCCGACTTCCGCCCGACCGCCATTGAAGCAGGCGCAGACTACGCCACGCAAAGCACGCACAAGGTGCTTTCCGCGTTTTCCCAGGCGAGCATGATTCATGTCAATGACGCGGACTTCAACGAGCATATCTTCCGCGAAAACTTCAACATGCACACCTCCACCAGCCCGCAATATTCCATGATCGCGAGCCTGGACATCGCCCGCAAGCAGGCGGTGATGGAGGGCTACAAGCTGCTCTCCAGAACCCTGGCGCTGGCCAAGGAATTGCGCACGCAAATCAATTCCACCGGAGTGTTCCGAGTGCTGGGACTCGACGATTTGCTGCCGGATGAGGTGCGCGCGGACAATATCAAGCTCGATCCCACCAAGGTCACGGTGGACATTTCCCGCTGCGGCTACACCGTGGAGGACTTGCAGCAGGAACTGTTCGAGCGCTACAACATCCAGGTCGAGAAATCCACTTTCAACACGCTAACGCTGTTGCTCACCATCGGCACCACGCGCAGCAAGGTGTCGCGCCTGTATGACGCGCTGATGCGCATTGCACGCGAGGGGCGCGCACCGCGCCGGCTCTACCAGACCCCTGATATCCCGTCTTTCACCCAGCTCAAATACCTTCCCCGCGACGCGTTTTATTGCGGCGGAGAGCTCTCGCCGCTGGTGGACGAAAGAGACCAAGTGAATACCGCGCTCTCGGGAAAAGTATGCGCCGACCAGATCGTGCCCTACCCGCCCGGGATTCCGGTGCTGGTGCCGGGACAGGTGATTACCACCGAAATCATCCACTATCTGGTAGGGTTGCTGCGCAGCCAGAAACGGGTGGAATTGCACGGCATCGTGTTTGACGGCTACCTGCCCACCTTGCGCACGCTCACCAAGCCCGAAGAAAAAGGCCTGAAAAGGCTGCGTGGCTAGCAAAATTTCACTTGCATTAAGAGTATAATTTAACCAACATACCAGCTTTATGACACCAGCACACGGCGGCTCTGGCCGCCGTGTGCATTTGTTTTTGAGTAAATACTTATGTCGCATTTAATGAACACTTATGCAAGATTGCCGGTTTCCTTCGTCCGCGGCGAAGGCGTATGGCTGTGGGACGGCCAGGGCAAGCGCTATCTGGACGCCGTTGCCGGGCTTGCGGTAAATACCCTCGGGCACGCCCACCCCAGGCTGGTCAAGGCGCTTTCCGAGCAGGTGCGCATGCTCATCCATACTTCCAATCTGTACCAGGTGCAGAAACAGGAAGAGTTGGCGGCAAGACTCGCGGCTCTCGCCAGCATGGACAAGGTGTTCTTCTGCAATTCGGGAGCGGAGGCCAATGAAGCCGCCATCAAACTGGCGCGGCTCTATGGCCATCAAAAAGGCATTGATAATCCGACCATCATCGTCATGGAAAAAAGCTTTCACGGACGCACCATGGCGACTTTGAGCGCCACCGGTTCACGCCGGGTTCAGGCGGGGTTTGAGCCGCTGATGGGTGGGTTCGCGCGGGTTCCCTACAACGATGTGGATGCAGTGACGCAGGTGGCGGGCCATAACAAAAACATCGTCGCGGTGCTGGTTGAGCCGATTCAAGGTGAAGCCGGGATCCGCGTGCCGCTGCCCCTGCCTGATTACTTCCAGGCATTGCGCCGCATCTGCGACGAGCAGGGATGGCTCTTGATGCTGGACGAAGTGCAAAGCGGGATTGGCCGCACCGGTAAATGGTTCGCCCACCAGCATTCCGGGATCAAGCCCGATGTGATGACGCTCGCCAAGGGTTTAGGTTCAGGCGTGCCCATCGGCGCCTGCCTCGCGGCGGGAACCGCGGCGGACGCTTTCAAGCCCGGCAGCCATGGCTCGACTTTCGGCGGCAACCCGCTCGCCTGTGTCGCAGCGCTCACCACGCTTGCCGTCATTGAGGAAGAAAACCTTATGACTCACGCGGTCAAGCTCGGCGATTTCATCCGCAACGGCCTGGCGCAAGCATTAACCGGCGTCAAGGACGTGGTGCAAATTCGCGGCATGGGTTTGATGATAGGCATCGAGCTCGCGCAACCTTGCGGTGACATCGTGGAACTCGCGCTGGAACAGGGGTTGTTGATTAACGTCACGGCGGAGAACGTGGTTCGACTGCTGCCCGCGCTGATAATGCAGCAGACTGAGGCGCAGAAATTAATAGACGGCTTAAGCGGCCTGATCAGGGAGTTTTCTCGGCAGGCGGCTCCCGCCAACGCCCGCGCCTGATGTGCGAGCAAGAAAAAACGGCTCATCATGCACACCAAGCATTTTTTGCAACTCAAGGATTTCGAGCTTCCCGAGTTCGAGCATCTGTTCGAGCGCACGCGCATCCTTAAGGTCAAGCGGGCGCGCGGCGAACTCTATCAGCCGCTTCACGGCAAGACGCTGGCGATGATTTTCGAAAAACACTCGAC
>JAHFRG010000009.1:11282-12415 GCA_023258935.1 Betaproteobacteria bacterium | reverse complement strand
CTGGATACCTCGGTCATCCTCAAATGGCTGCAGGATACCTATAAATGTGAAGTGGTGACTTTCACAGCGGACATCGGACAGGGCGAAGAGCTCGAGCCGGCGCGGGCCAAGGCCAAGCAGCTCGGGGTGAAGGAAATTTTTATCGACGACCGGCGCGAGGAGTTCGTGCACGATTTCGTATTCCCGATGTTCCGGGCGAATGCCATCTACGAGGGTGAATACCTGCTCGGCACCAGCATTGCCCGCCCGCTTATCGCCAAGGGACAAATCGAAATTGCCAGGCAAACCAAGGCTGATGCCGTGTCCCATGGCGCCACCGGCAAGGGCAACGACCAGGTGCGTTTCGAACTCGGCTATTACGCGCTGCAACCTGACATCCGGGTGATTGCGCCCTGGCGCGAATGGGATTTGACATCACGCGAGAAGCTCGTCGCCTACGCCAAAAAACACGGCATTCCGGTGGAAGCGCAGCAAGCCGGCGGCTCGCCTTACAGCATGGATGCAAATCTGCTGCACATTTCGTACGAGGGGCGCGGCCTCGAAGACCCATCCAAGGAGCCCGAGGAAAACATGTGGCGCTGGACGGTTTCGCCTGAAAAAGCTCCGGATAAGGCGGAATATCTCGAGCTTGAGTATGAAAAAGGCGATATCGTGAGCATCAACGGCACACGGTTAACTCCGGCGCAAATGCTGACTGCGCTCAACCGCGCAGGTGCCAGGCACGGCATCGGGCGGCTGGATTTGGTGGAAAACCGCTATGTCGGCATGAAATCGCGCGGCTGCTATGAAACGCCGGGCGGCACCATCATGCTGAAAGCGCACCGCGCAATTGAATCCATCACTCTCGACCGGGAGGTGGCGCATCTCAAGGATGATCTTATGCCGCGCTATGCGGCGCTGATTTACAACGGCTATTGGTGGAGCCCAGAGCGCAAGATGCTGCAGGAAATGATTGACGCCTCGCAAGCGTGCGTCAACGGCCGGGTGCGGGTCAAGCTTTACAAGGGCAATGTCATCATCGCCGGGCGTGATTCCAAGACCGATTCATTGTTCGATCCGAAAATCGCGACCTTCGAGGACGACCAGGGCGCCTATAACCAGAAAGACGCGGCGGGCTTCATTAAGTTGAACGC
>JAHFRG010000009.1:5225-11182 GCA_023258935.1 Betaproteobacteria bacterium | reverse complement strand
TCATCATCGCCGGGCGTGATTCCAAGACCGATTCATTGTTCGATCCGAAAATCGCGACCTTCGAGGACGACCAGGGCGCCTATAACCAGAAAGACGCGGCGGGCTTCATTAAGTTGAACGCACTCAGAATGCGCATTGCCGCGAAGCTTAAAAACCGTTAAATCCTACCGACAAGGAGGCACAGAGAAAACCAGAAACGTAAAATTAACTCTGTGTCTCTGTGCCTCTGTGGTTCAAGCTTTTAAGGAATTTACATCATGCCGTCATTTGACATCGTTTCACAGGTCAACCAGCAGGAAGTGAGAAACGCGCTGGACCAGTGCAACCGCGAAATCACCAACCGCTTCGACTTCAAGGGTTCGGACGCGCGCGTGGAGCAGAACGAGTATGTGTTGAGCGCTTATGCTGATGATGAATTCAAGCTGAGGCAGCTGTCGGAGGTGTTAAACGGCAAGCTCACCAAACGCGGCATTGACATCCGCTGCTTGCAAAAAGGCCTTATCGAAAAAGTGAGCGGCAACAAAGTAAAGCAGATCATCACCATCAAGGTCGGTATCGAGATCGAACTCGCCAAGAAAATCGCCAAGCTCATCAAGGACAGCAAGCTCAAGGTGCAAACCAGCATCCAGGGCGACGCGGTACGCGTCTCCGGCGCCAAAAAAGACACGCTGCAGGAAACCATTAATCTCGTCACAAAGTCCGTTGCCGATTTTCCCCTGCAATTCATGAACTTCAGAGAGTAGACAGCGCCCGCCATTCGCTATTCCAATCGAGGAAGAAATTAACCCACAGCTTGAAGCGATCGACCTGGAGTGCGTGCGCGGCCGCCGCAGGCTGTTCGGCGGCCTGAATTTCACGCTGCGCGACGGTGACCTGCTGCGCGTGACAGGTGCCAACGGCAGCGGAAAAACCAGCTTGCTTCGCATATTGTGTGGCTTGCTATCACCCGTCTGCGGCATGGTGCGCTGGGGCGGCGGCGACATACGGTCGCTGCGCGAGGAGTACTGGCGGCAGCTGCTGTATATCGGCCATGCGCACGCCGTCAAAGGCGAATTGACCGCATTGGAAAATCTCCTTGTCACCTGCACACTCGTCGGAGTCAATGTGAGCAGGGGGCAGGCGCTGGAGGCGTTGTCCCGGCTTGGGTTGGCGGGATATGAAGCATTGCCGGTCAAAATATTATCGCGCGGCCAGCAGCGGCGAGTGGCGCTAGCGCGGCTTTTTCTGTCTGAAAAAATTCCGTTGTGGATTCTTGACGAGCCGTTTGACGCGCTGGATGCCGGCGCCGTGGATTGCGTCCGGCTGCTAATCGCGCAGCATCTCTCGCGCGGTGCCGCCGTGGTGCTCACCACCCACCAGGAGATCCGGATTGATAATCCGCAGGTGCAGTACATCAACATCGTTTCGTAGGTAAATTGAATGTTCACGGTGCTGCGCTGTGTAATTTACCGCGACCTGCTGCTCGCCACCCGCAGGTGGGCCGACGTGCTTACCGCACTCGTGTTCTTCGTCATCGTGGTGAGCCTGTTCCCGCTCGGTGTCGGACCCGAGCCCAATCTGCTGCGCACGATCGCGCCAGGCGTGATCTGGGTCGCTGCCCTGCTCGCCTCGATGCTGTCGCTCACCCGCATATTCGCGGCCGATTACGCTGACGGCACACTGGAACAAATGCTGCTGAGCACAGCGCCCCTGGGGATGATCGTGGCCGCAAAAGTAATCGCGCACTGGCTGGTTACCGGCCTGCTCGTAGTGCTGATCGCCCCGCTTTTGGCCTTGCAGTTTGATCTACCTCAACAACTGCTGGCGACGCTTACCCTATCATTGCTGCTGGGAACGCCTGTGCTCAGCATGATAGGCGCAATCGGGGCGGCGTTGACTTTGGGTTTACGCGGGGGCGGGGCGCTGCTCTCGCTGCTGGTGCTTCCGCTTTACGTCCCTGTGCTGATCATCGGCGCCGGCGCCGTGGACATGGCCGCTGCGGGGTTGGGCACCGAAGCGCATTTTCTGCTGCTTGCCGCCCTGCTCGTGGTGGCGGCGGCATTCGCACCATGGGCAGCGGCTGCGGCACTGCGCATTTCGGCCGAATAATTCGGGTATTATGTGGTCAAATCCAATTAGTCTGATCGTTTGAGGCAGATATAAGATTGTCTGAATATGATGTATGTGACTCCTGAAAATACCGCGACAGGGCAAGACCGGTTTGTCGACCATAGCAGCTGGTTCAAGTACTCATCGCCGCAAACGTTTTTCCCGCTGGCCGGGAAGCTCGTGCCGTGGTTTGCCGTCGCGGCGCTGCTGCTTGCCGCCGCAGGGCTGTATATCGGATTTTTCGTGGCGCCGACCGACAGCCAGCAGGGCGAGGCCTACCGCATCATTTTCATCCATGTGCCTGCAGCCTGGATGTCGATGTTCATTTATGTCGTCATGGCATTCTGGGCTGGAGTGGGGCTGACATTCAACACGCGGCTCTCCGGCATGATGGCGAGCGCCCTCGCGCCCACCGGCGCATTGTTCACCTTCCTTGCGCTGTGGAGCGGTTCTCTATGGGGCAAACCGACCTGGGGCACTTGGTGGGTGTGGGAAGCGCGTCTCACGTCGGAGCTCATTCTCTTGTTTCTTTATTTCGGATTCATGGCGCTGCAGGCTGCAATAGATGATCCGCGCCGCGCCGACAAAGCGGGAGCGGTGCTTGCTCTCACCGGGGTCATCAATATCCCGATCATTTATTTTTCTGTCCAATGGTGGAATACGCTGCATCAGGGCGCATCGGTGAGCCTGAAAAGCGCGCCGACCATGGCGGCCACCATGTTTACCGGTATGCTGGTGATGGTGCTCGCGTTGTGGATGTACAGCATCGCGGCCTCGCTGATGCGCGTGCGGTGCATCATCCTCGAGCGCGAACGTGACAGCCAATGGGTGGCGGAATATATGAGCAGTCACAAATGAATTGGGCGAGCTGGAGCGAGTTTTTCGCAATGGGCGGCTACGCGCTGTACGTGTGGGGTTCCTACGGAGTAGTGTTCGGACTTCTGGCGATGGAAATCGTGCTACTCATCCTGAGAAAGCGCAGCATCCTGCAGCAGCTTGCGCACGTGCACAGCGCGGCACGCCGGAGCATGCGATGAAACCCCGGCATAAACGGTTTGCAGCAATCGCCGTGGGTGTCGCCGCGCTTGGAGTAGCCGCGGCGCTGGTGTTGAGCGCCCTGAACAAGAACCTGGTGTTCTTTTTCACTCCATCGCAGGTGGCGGCAAATGAAGCGCCGCAATTGCGCGATTTCCGTATCGGAGGGCTGGTCGTGCCCGGCAGCCTCAAGCGTCAGCCCGACGGCCTCACCGTGCAGTTCATCGTGACCGATACTGCGCGCAGCATTCCGGTGACTTACCGCGGCACTCTCCCGGATTTGTTTCGCGAAGGCAAAGGCGTCGTTGCGCAAGGACATCTCAGCTCCGACGGAGTGTTTCAGGCCAGCGAAGTGCTCGCCAAGCATGATGAGAACTATATGCCGCCCGAGGCAGCGGATGCCGTCAAGAAAGCTCACGCCGTGGTGCAGAAAACCGGGCAAACGCTCGTGACCGATCCACAAGCAGAGGCGAAACGCTGATGATCCCCGAACTCGGTCAGCTCGCGCTTGCGCTGGCGCTGGTCATTGCGCTGGCACAGGGCGTGCTCGCGCTTGCCGGCTCCGCCCGCGGGGAGACCGCGTGGATGGGCGTCGCGCGCCCAGCAGCATGGGGACAATTCATTTTCGTCGCAATTGCCTTTGCTTGTCTCGCCGCCTCGTTCATCAACAAGGATTTCTCGGTCGCCTTCGTTGCAGCCAATTCCAATTCCGCGCTGCCGCTGCAATACCGCATCGCCGGAGTTTGGGGCGGGCATGAAGGCTCGCTGCTGTTGTGGACGCTGATACTCGGAGTGTGGATGGTTGCGGTGAGCATGTTCAGCCACCGTCTTCCGGACGATATGGTCGCGCGCGTGCTCGGCGTGATGGGACTGGTGAACGTCGGCTTCCTCTCATTCATGCTGTTTACCTCGAATCCGTTCGACCGCCTGTTTCCGTCGCCCCTCGATGGGCGCGATCTCAACCCGCTGCTGCAGGATCCGGCCATGGTGCTGCATCCGCCCATGCTCTATACGGGGTACGTCGGGTTCTCGGTGGCGTTTGCCTTCGCAATCGCCGCCCTGCTCTCGGGACGCCTCGATGCGTCGTGGGCGCGCTGGTCGCGCCCGTGGACGACTGTTGCGTGGATGTTCCTGACGCTCGGAATCGCGCTTGGCAGCGTGTGGGCATATTACGAGCTCGGGTGGGGAGGCTGGTGGTTCTGGGACCCGGTGGAGAACGCCTCATTCATGCCGTGGCTGATGGGCACCGCGTTGATTCATTCGCTCGCGGTCACCGAAAAACGCGGCACCTTCCGCAGCTGGACGGTGCTGCTTGCGATTTTTGCGTTCGCTTTGAGCCTGCTGGGGACGTTTCTGGTGCGCTCCGGAGTGCTGAGTTCGGTGCACGCGTTCGCAACCGATCCCAGGCGCGGCATTTTCATCCTGGTTTTCCTTACTGTGGTTATCGGCGGCTCGCTCGCGCTGTTCGCGTGGCGTGCGCCGCGCATCGGGCTGGGAGGCCGTTTCGATCCGGTTTCCCGCGAATCAATGCTGCTCACCAACAACGTGCTGCTGGTCGCGGCTGCCGGCTCAGTCTTGCTGGGCACGCTCTATCCGCTGGTGCTGGATGCGCTCGGTTTGGGCAAGATTTCGGTGGGGCCTCCGTATTTTGAAACCGTATTTGCGCCATTGATGGCGCCCGCGCTGTTTCTGATGGGAATCGGCCCGCTCTCGCGTTGGAAGAAAGCAAGTCTGCCCGATCTGGCGCTGCGCCTGCGTTGGGCTTTTGCGGTGAGCCTGGTGACGGCAGTGCTGCTGCCGCTCGCGCTCGGCCGCTCAAGCGCATGGGTGAGTGTCGGGCTGCTGCTCGCGTTTTGGATCGTTGCAAGCAGCGCGGTAAATCTGTGGGACAGAGTCAAAAACGCCGCCAGTGGAGCAAGCGTGGCAGCGCGGCTTGCCAGCACCCCGCGCGCATATTACGGCATGCTGCTCGCGCACGTCGGTGTCGCGGTATTCGTAGTCGGAGTGACCCTGGTGAAGGGATACGAAAGCCAGAAAGACTCGCGCATGAGCCCGGGCGCGACGGAGCAGGTCGGCGGCTATACGTTCCGCTTCGATAGCGTCGAGGAAGTGACCGGCCCCAATTACGTCGCAGCGCGCGCCACGATCACGGCCATGAAGGACGGCAAGCTCGTCGTGGTGATGCATCCGGAGAAACGCATTTATGCCTCGCAGGAAAGTCCGATGACGGAAGCTGCGATTGATCCCGGCTTTACGCGCGACCTGTATGTCTCCCTGGGCGACGCGGTTGACTCGAAGACCTGGATCGTGCGTATGCAGTACAAGCCTTTTGTGTGGTGGATCTGGGGGGGCTGCGTGCTGATGGCGCTGGGCGGATTGCTCGCGGCGGGCGACCGCAGGTACCGTGTCGACGTGCAGCGACAGAGCATCGGGCAGCTTGCGGCGGCGCAAGATGCAACGGCGGCAGGAGTGCGCTAGGCCGGCACCGCCATTTCCGGAGAACCTGAATTGAAACACTATCTGGTGCTCGCTGCTTTTGTCATGCTCGTCGCGCTGCTTGCAGTCGGCTTGACCCTCAACCCAACCGAAGTGCCGTCGCCGCTCATCAACAAGCCGGCGCCGCACTTCCAGCTGCCGCAACTGCGCGATGCGGACAAAATTTTCTCGGAACAAGATTTGATCGGTAAAGTGTGGCTGCTCAATGTCTGGGCGTCGTGGTGCGTGAGCTGCAGGGATGAACATCCGGTGCTGCTCGAATTCGCGAAGAGCAATGTAGCGCCGGTTTACGGGCTCAATTATAAAGACAAGCGCGAGGACGGCATGGCATGGCTGCA
>JAHFRG010000009.1:0-5125 GCA_023258935.1 Betaproteobacteria bacterium | reverse complement strand
CCGCAGCTGAATGAGCGCGTCATGGAGCTCGCTGCGAATCTACGCTGCCTGGTGTGCCAGAACCAAACCATCGCCGACTCGCCCGCCGAGCTTGCCGTGGACCTCAAGAAACAAATCCGCGAAAAAATGAAGCAAGGCATGAGCGACCGGGAAATCATCGATTACATGGTTGCGCGCTATGGCGATTTCGTGCTGTACCGTCCGCCGCTGAAAGGCTCCACGATTTTGCTTTGGTTCGGTCCCTTGTTGTTTTTGGCGGCGGGGCTGGCCGCGCTATTTTACCGTTTGGCGCGCCGCAGGAAGACTGCCGGGATGGAACTTTCCGATGCGGAGCACGCACGCGCAGCTAAGCTGCTCAAATCCGGCGGCGATGCTAAAGTCCGATGATTGCATTCTGGCTCATAGGAATAGTGTTCATCGCAGTTGCTATGCTGCTGGTGGTGGTGCCGCTGCTGCGAAGCAGGAGTGGCGGCCGCGTATCAAGCAGCTCGGCGAATGTCGCGATTTATCGCGATCAGCTGCGCGAACTCGAAGCCGATCTGCGCGCAGGCAGCCTGAGTTCCGAGCTTTATGAGCAGGCGCGCCGCGAGATCGAGGCGCGCCTGCTCGAAGACTTGAGCCGCCCGGACAGTGCCTTGGTTCAGCATCAGAAGTGGCGTGGCACGGCCATAGCGCTCGCGCTCGCCATACCGCTGTGCGCGGTGGGCCTGTATTTCACCGTGGGAAACCCGCAAGCGCTAGCGCCGGCGGACGCGGATACGGCCGCTCATGGGGTTAACGTGCAGCAGATCCAGGCGATGATCAGCCGCCTTGCCGAACGCCTGAAAGCGAACCCCGATGACGCCCAGGGTTGGGTGATGCTGGGGCGCTCCTACGGCGCACTCGGCCGCTATGACGAAGCCGCCAAAGCTTACGCCAATGCAGTTGAACGCTTGCCGGGCGACGCACAAGTGCTGGCTGATTACGCCGATATTCTGGGGATGACGCAAGGTGAGCACTTGCAAGGCAAACCCGAACAAATAATCGAGCGTGCGCTCAAGATCGATCCTGATAATCCGAAAGCGCTGGCGCTGGCCGGTACCGTTGCGTTCGAGAAAAAAGACTATCGGAATGCAGTAAATAACTGGGAACACCTTTTGCGCCTGATCCCTCAAGACAACGAATTCGCGCGCTCGGTCAGCGCCAGCATCGCTGAGGCGCGGGAACTTGGCAATCTGGGGAGCGGGCGCGAGGCTGCGCTGGTGCCGAGCGCGGCCGCAGCCGCAAGCGGAGTAAGCGGCGTGGTGAAGCTTGCGCCGGAGCTGGCAAATAAAGTTGCCCCGACTGATACCGTGTTCATCTTCGCGCGCGCAGCCGAGGGCCCGCGCATGCCGCTTGCGATTGTGCGCAAACAGGCGCGCGAATTGCCGGCAGCATTCAAGCTGGATGATTCAATGGCAATGGCGCCCGACATGAAGATGTCAAAATTCCCGCAGCTGGTGGTCGGCGCGCGCATTTCGAAGTCATCCAATGCCGCACCGCGGGCAGGCGATTTGCAGGGCATGAGCGGCACTGTGAGCAATGGTGCCGCAGGAATCACGGTATTAATCGATACAGAAATCCGCTAGCGCGGCGAACTCATTCAGTCTGCTTCAACCGCGTGCGGGAAACCCACTATTGAAAAGTGTAATAATAGGCCAATCCAATGAAGTTAACGACCTGATTGTTAGATTGGGTTACCCTCGTGCCGTCCGTGTAACCGCTATTGCCAGTCCAGTTATTCCAAGTCCAGTCGTTGGTCCTGAAGTGGTTATAGATGTAATTGAAGCGGAAACCCATGTTCTTCTGCAGCGCGTACTTCGCGTTTAGTTTCACGTCAAAAATCTGGGTGTTGATTTCAGGCGCGAACCCAACTGGTCCTGTAGGGGGTTGTAACCTCGCCATCGGGTAATGGTCGGCGATGTTGGAGTATTCCACATCCGCGCCGACTTCGAGCTGACTAGTAACCTTGCCTTTCGTGCCGACTCCAAAACTGTTCGAAACATTTTGGAGCCAGACCCCCCAAGAAGCTCCAAACGGGCATGTGGCCGGACTGCCGGTAGCACCCGTGCAGGTTGACTGGCTGACACGAATGTCGTTGCGCGAATACCAAGCGTTCGCCTGCCACTTTTCAGTGAAGACATAGGTGGCATCGGCAGAATAATTCTGCGTTTGGCCCGATGACAATCCGAGATTCTGGTTATTGACGAGGTTATACCTGCTGCTATAGTCAACCCAGCCGCCGCTGCCGAAGGCTTGGAACGACAGCTTCTCAGTCGGCGTCCAGTTGGTGCTCACCTTAACCGTATCCGCAGTGCGGTTGGCCAGATAAAGTGGGGCGATATTATTGCTGCCGACGACGCCGGTACCAAATGCCACGTTTGTCAGAAAAGGCGAGCCCCAGCGATCGCTGTGTACGTAGGACACGGCCCCGGTGACAGTTTCGGAAATGGCGCGGCGCAGTTCGCCAAGATAGTTCATTTCATAGGTTTTGTTCCTGAAGCTGACCGAGCGTATAGCAAATTCATTGCGATCCTTGACTATGTACTCTCCGCCGCCGGTGAAGCGGAAACCCATCGGCAACACGTAACTGGCTTGCAGCTTGCCGTCATAGGTCCTGATTGAGCGCGGTTCATTGGTGCCATCCTGCGTCCCGGTGGCGGGGGTGAAATACGTTAAGATTGGGGTCTTGTCGTCACGGTTTTCATAACGGACATCGGCCAACATCGAGAGTTTGTTCGTGAGCTGGCTCGTCAGTCCCGCTTGCCCCAAATACGTGTCAACGCGTCCCTGCAGGTTACTGGTGCCCGGTAAAGCCGGAACGACAAAAGCCTGGCTCTGGAGCTGCTGGGTATATGCGGCCTTGAAGTTGCCGCGCGTGGTCGGGCTGAAATTATAACCGCCGGAAAGGTTCGCCTGATTCGAGTGGTTGCCTGGCGGCAGAGCCATCGGACTTAGCGAGGTCACGGCCGGCGGATTGCCGCCGGCGCCATTGATAATATTGAGAGCGGGGTTGCTATTATCGAACCAGGCTCCGTAATAGCCTCCGGAAAGCTGCAGGTCTTCGCCGGTGTAGCTCAGAATCGCTTCAGCTTGCTGAGTGGTCCAGTTGATTGGCTCCGCCAGGAAGTTTACTGTGTTAGGCGCCGTAGGGTCACCTTGCCCGTACATGCGGTCGCCGGTCTTATCCTCATGGATGTAGCGCACCTTAAAGTCGTACCCCGCAGGCAGATACTTGTTCAAGTCGATGGTGAATCTCTTGCGCTCGGTCTTCAATTCCACATTTTGCGCAGCGCCGAGGCCGTTAATGGTCTGGGTAGTAGTGCCGATTCCTCCCAGCCTAGTGATTATGGTGAACGGGTTATAGCGGGGTATTTGGCTGTAATCTATCGAGTAGCCCCAGTCGCCCTGCCGCTCCTGCTCCCAGCGGATATTCCGGTCTTCCAGCCCGAGATTAGTTGTGGTGAACTTGTACCAGGTTCCCGTTTCATTATCGCGCTTCACTATAGACGCACCCAGCAGCCCAAAGGCGCTCCGCTCGTTCATGCCGTTGTACTCTCCGAAATACGCACCGTTATTGGTGCCTACATAGCCGACACCGAAACTGCTGATCGTGCTCTCAGGCGTGATAAGCCGGTAGATTTCAGCCTCATCTGAGGCTTGCGCCGTCTGCCAGAATGCGGCAAGCAGCGCGACTGCGAGTGGGAAGCTGTATCGTGTATGAGTATCCATGATTGATCTCCCATCGGCTTATGTCATCGCCTGAAACCCCTATCGCCCGCACCAGAATTAGTTGGTGACGGGTTATTGGTGCCGTGGATGCTGGTATGGCAGTTCACGCAACCCCGCGCCAATATGATCCCCGCCTGGTTGCTGCCTCTGGTACTATTCCCAGCGATATTCGGAATGCCGCCTCGATGCTGGGTCGGCTCGTGGCACTCCTGGCAAAGGTAAGGCGGCCGCACCTTGAGAAGATTGGGAATGGTCGTGCCGTGCGGGTTGTGGCAGTACGCGCAGTTATCCTGCACCGGCGGGTGGTTGCGGACGAACGGCCCGCGCTTCTCCATGTGGCAGGTGTAGCAGGTTTCGGTGATGCTGTTTCGTACCATCAACACCGGCGCTACCGAACCGTGCGGGTTATGACAGTCGGAGCAAACGACTTTACCTTCCAGAATCGGATGGCGGTAAGGACGGATGATCTGGACGCGCTGCTCTTTGTGGCAGGTGAAGCACACATCCATCTGAGCGATCCTCTCGCGGACCGTATCGCGGTCAGTATGAATCTGGTGGCAGGTGGTGCAGGCGAGTTCGCGGTTCTGGTGCACGCTCCCCTGCCAATGGATGCGCTTGCCGCCCTGGTGGCAGGTCAAGCAGGCCTGGTTGCGTTCTACGATCGGAGTCGTGGAATTCTTGACGAACATGCGGTCAGGCTTGGGCCGTTTCTCGCCTTCGCGCTTAACGAGGTGTGATTCGCTGTCGCCGTGGCAACTGGTGCATGTCGGCGTGCGGGTATCGGCGACGGTGCCATGCTTGGTCCTGCCAATCATCAGGACCGGATATTCTTCACCCTCATTGTGGCAGCGCGTGCACTTTGCATCGTCCCTGAGAACAAGGTCTTTGGGCGGTGCCTTGGCTGATTCTTCTTCTGCTTTTTCGACCGCCGCGGCAGCATAAGCGGCAATAACCATGCCCAGCACCAGGATCAGGCTTTGCAGTCCGGCTATTTGTTTCTTAAATTTCATTACACGGTACCTCCCTGAAGATTTGCTGCTGCGCAGCCCTCAGGCTATCCGGGGCGCCCCCGCTCATGCTATCTTCATTCCCTGCGACTCGTGGCCTTTCGGCTCTTGTGCTTAATGCCGTAGTGACAATCGATCCAGCGCTTGGGCTAGGCTAATTGAGCTTGCATTATTGGTATTTGATCTAGATCAACAAAAACCCACTTTCGTCATGTTTCTCGTCATTGCGCAACGCACTTGGATGTCAATCCGTCAGCAGCAGCTTGTCCACGTTGAGCGCAATTTTCTTGCGCTCAGTTTCCATTCCACGTTCGCATCGACACTGAGTATCCCGGCGCTACTCGTTTAGGCAGACTCGCCAAGCTCAG
>JAHFRG010000066.1 GCA_023258935.1 Betaproteobacteria bacterium | reverse complement strand
ACATGCAGCGGGAATTGCGCGGATTTGCCCATTGCGCCCATGAACAGCAGTATGCAAATCAACGTCATCACCGCCCACGGTTCATTCGGCAGGATTTCAATCGTCCGGTTCGCGAGCTGAGGCGCGTGCTGGAATACCGCGGCATAATCGAGCGTGCCGAAATAAGCGAGTATCAAAGCAATACCGAGCAGGAAGCCGAAATCACCGACGCGATTGACCAAAAATGCCTTTAGACTGGCAAAAATCGCGCTTTCACGTGTGTACCAAAAGCCGATGAGGAAATAAGAGACCAGACCCACTGCTTCCCAGCCGAAAAACAGCTGCAGGAAGTTGTTGGCCATCACCAGCATCAGCATGGAAAACGTAAACAGCGCGGTATAACTGAAAAAGCGCTGGTAGCCGGGATCGTCGTGCATATAACCAATGGTGTAGATGTGCACCATTAGAGACACGAAGCTCACCACCACCATCATCGTGGCGCTGAGCTGGTCAATCAGAAAACCGATTTCAAAGCGCGTTCCCCCGGTAGCAAGCCAGGTATAGACGCCGCCGTTGAAAATAGCGCCGCTCTCCACATCCTGGTAAATCACCAGCGATGCGAAAAAAGAAACGGCAACGCCGATGATAGCCGCCCAGTGCGCCCCGGCGCGTCCGATGGCGCGCCCGAACAGCCCGGCCATGATGGCACCGACCAGCGGCGCCAACGGAACCAGCAGATAGAGTTTTTGCATATCCGTCATCATCAACCCTTCAGGCTGTCCAGATCATCAACGTTAATTGTTCTTAAATTACGGAACAGAACAACCAGAATCGCCAGGCCAATGGCTGATTCCGCCGCTGCCACGGTGAGGATGAAGAACACGAAAATCTGCCCGGCAGTATCGTCGAGGTAGCGCGAAAAAGCGATGAAATTCATATTCACCGCGAGCAGCATGAGCTCAATCGCCATCAGCAGGATGATAACGTTCTTGCGGTTGAGAAAAATCCCAACCACGCTGATGGCAAAAAGTAACGCGCCGAGTATCAGGTAATGCGAAAGCGATACCAAGTATTACCTCCCTGAATTACGCTTTTCAGCCGGCATTGAAACGAGGCGCACCCGGTCCTGACGCCGCACTGCCACCTGCTTTGCCGGGTTTTGGTACTTGTTGTCCTTGCGCCGGCGCAAGGTTAGCGCGATGGCGGCAACTATCGCCACCAAAAGGATCACTCCAGCGATTTCAAACGGGTAAACATACTGTGTATAAATCAGGCTCCCCAGCTCCCTGGTGTTGCTGTAGCCCGCGGCATGCGCCGCCGGCGAAGGCATATCCGCGAGGCCGAAATACTTCCCCCCGAGTACCAGCGCCATTTCGATGACCAGCACCACGGCAATCGGCGCGCCGATATACAATCCGCGCCAAAAGCCTTCGCGCAGCCGGTCGAGATTGATGTCGAGCATCATCACCACGAACAGAAACAGCACCATCACCGCGCCGACATAGACCAGCACCAGGGTGATGGCAAGAAACTCGGCTTCCAGGAGCAGCCATAAACCTGCGGAAGTAAAAAACGACAGCACCAGAAACAGCGCCGAATGCACCGGGTTGCGTACGGTGATTACGCTCAGCGCGGCGAACAGCAGGATCGCCGACAAAAAATAAAAAACGAATGTTTGGAATTGCATGTTTAAATTTTTTACTGCAGAGACGCAGAGGCACAGAGAATATAATTCATTTTCTTTTTCCTTTGTCATAAATCATTTTTATTTTTCTCAGCGTCTCCGCGCCTCCGCGGTTCAATTATAATTTAACGATACGCCGCGTCGGCCGCCCGGTCCCGGGCGATTTCTTTTTCGTACTTGTCCCCAACCGCAAGCAGCATTTCCTTGGTGTAGATCAAATCGCCGCGTTTTTCACCGTGGTATTCGAGGATACGCGTCTCCACGATCGAATCCACCGGGCAGGATTCCTCGCATAATCCGCAGAAAATGCACTTGGTCAAATCAATTTCGTAGCGCGTAGTACGGCGTGTCCCGTCCGCCCGCTGCTCCGATTCAATGGTAATTGCCAGCGCAGGGCACACCGCCTCGCACAACTTGCAGGCGATGCAGCGCTCTTCGCCGTTGGGATAACGGCGCAGTGCGTGCAGACCCCTGAAGCGCGGGCTCTGCGGAGTTTTCTCCTCGGGAAACTGCACGGTAATCTTGCGCTTGAACAGGTGCCTGCCAGTAAGCCACATGCCTTTCACCAGCTCAATCAGCAGAAAGCTCTTGAAGAATTCCACGATGCGCTTCATGTCGTCATCCCCAGAACCAGAAGCGCGTCTGCTGCAGCCCGCCAATCACGAAAATCCACACCAGCGTGACTGGGATAAATACTTTCCAGCCCAGGCGCATGATCTGGTCATAGCGGTAGCGCGGGAAAGTAGCGCGGAACCACAGAAAGCAAAATATGATGAAAACCACCTTGAACACCAGCCAGAAAACTCCGGGCAGCCACGTGAATGGCGCGAAATTAAACGGCGGCAGCCAGCCGCCGAGAAACATGGTCGCGCACATGGTGGAGACCAGGATTATGTTGGCGTATTCGGCGAGGAAGAACACCGCGAACGCCATTCCTGAATATTCGACATGGAAGCCGGCGACAATTTCCGATTCGCCTTCCGCCACATCAAACGGCGAGCGGTTGGTTTCAGCCACTCCTGAAATCAGGTATACCAGGAACAGCGGAAACAACGGAATGAAAAACCAGTTTAAAAAACCCGCCCCGCCCTGCTGGGCATTTACGATCTCAACCAGATTGAGGCTATGCGAAGCCATCAGCACGCCCACCAGGGCAAATCCCATGGCGATTTCGTAGGAGACGATTTGCGCCGCCGAGCGCATCGCACCAATAAAGGCATATTTGGAGTTGGATGCCCAGCCGGCGATGATCACGCCGTACACGCCCATGGATGTTATCGCCATGATATAGAGCAGGCCTGCGTCCACATTGGCTAGCACCAGTTCGGGCTGAAACGGCACCACAGCCCATGCCGCCATGGCCGGCATGATGGACAGCACCGGCGCCAGCACAAACAGGAAGCGGTTGGCGCCGCTCGGGATGATGATTTCCTTGACGAGCAGCTTGAGCGCATCGGCAATCGGCTGAGCCCACCCACCAAGCCAAGGGATTCCAAAGAAAGTCACACGATTTGGGCCGAGCCGTACCTGCATGTAACCAATCACCTTGCGCTCTGCGAGCGTCAAGTAGGCGACGCCCAACAACAGCGGCACAACTATGGCGATGATAAGCCCAAGCGTCTTGGAGAAGGTGATGACATACGGCCACCATACCGGCCCGAACAATTCCTGCAGCGAGTTCATGTCGCGCGCTCCAGGGTGATTTCGCCGAACATGGCGCCCAGCTCCGCGGTCATCGAGTGTGCGCTGGCTGCTCGTACGCAGTTCTGCGGCAGAGTGTCGTCGCGACGTGCTTCCAGCGTGGCTGAGCCCTGCTCCTGGGTCAATTTGACTTTGTCTCCATCGCGCAGCTTGAGCCGCTCGTAAAGCACTCCTGGCATCCACGCCACCGGAGCCCGTGCATCTCGGGTTTTCTGCAACGACGCGGCGCGGCGCACGATGGCGTCGGCTGAATAAACCGGCACTTCTCCAATTCGCTGCAAACCGTCTGCCGCGGGAATTTCAACGGCAGCGAGAATCTGCCGGCGCAAACGGTTGTCAAGCCTCTGCGCTAAATCCGCACCAGCATCGGGGAGGATTTCCGCCCGCACCTGCTCGATGCTGTCCTGCTCGAAACCAGCCAGCCCCAGCAAATTGCCCAGCACGCGCAATACTTTCCATGCCGGTCGGGTTTCAGCAAGCGGTTTCACCGTGCCGTTGAAGCTTTGCGCCCTGCCTTCGGTATTGATGAAGGTACCGGCGGTTTCGGTGAACGGCGCGATCGGCAACAGCACATGCGCATATTCGGCGGCTTTGTGACGGTAGGCGCTCATGGCCACCACCAGCTCGGCTTTACGCATAGCGGCAACCGCCTCGCGCGGATTGTGGCAATCAAGCTCGACTTCAGTATTGAGCAGCAGATAGGCTTTGAGCGGATCTTCCAGCATCGCCTTGGCGTGCTTGCCGGCAGGCGTCCCGAATGGGACTACGCCGGCGATATAGCCGCCGACGCTGTTTGCCGCTTCGCCAAAGAAACCGAATTTTGCGCCGAGAAGCGAGGCAAGTTCCTGAGCCAGAGCATGCAAAGCAGCCGACTGCGGGTGATTTTGAGCGAGGTTGCCGAGAAAGACCGCGGCTTTATTCCCCGAAGCCAGGCTCTCCGCGATGCGCCGCGCTTCCTGGGAGGGATTTAGCGCGGCAAGTTGCGCGCTGAATGCACAAGGCTTGTTCTTCGCTTCGGCCGTCGCTTTTAGAACTTCCGCCAGCGTCTTCACCATTTCCCGCGGCGCGACAATGACCTTATGTTCAATTTTCATCAGCAAAGCATCGTCAACTGCGTTGATGAGATTGATATGCGTGCCGCGCTTCGCCGCCTGGCGCAGACGATTAGAAAGAAGCGGATGATCTTTGCGCAGCATGCTGCCCACCACCAGCACGCGGTCAAGCTGGCTGATCTCCGCGATTTTCATGCCCAGCCAGGGCGCGCCCTGCAACTCCGCGCTGAAATCGCATTGGCGCAATCTGAAATCCACATTGCCGCTGCCCAAACCGCGCATGAGTTTCTGCAGCAGATACAGCTCTTCCAGCGTGCTGTGCGGTGTGGCAAGCGCGCCGATGGCTTCTGCGCCGTGTGTAGCGCGAATCCGCTTCAGGCCTTCAGCTATGAATTCCAGCGCAGTCTGCCATTCCACTTCTTTCCACTCGCCGTCTTGCTTCAGCATCGGCCGGGTCAAGCGCTCTTCTGAATTCAGCCCCTCATATGAGTAGCGGTCTTTGTCGGAAAGCCAGCATTCATTGATTTCCTCGTTGTCGCGCGGCAGCACGCGCATCACGCGATTGTCTTTGACCTGCACTATTAGATTGGAGCCCAAACTGTCATGCGGGCTGATGGATTTGCGTCGCGACAATTCCCAGGTGCGGGCGGTGTAGCGGAACGGCTTGGAAGTTAGCGCGCCCACCGGACACAGATCTATCATGTTTCCAGAAAGCTCCGAGTCAACCGTTTTACCCACGAACGTCAGGATTTCCGCATGCTCGCCGCGGCCCACCATGCCGAGCTCCATGATGCCTGCGATTTCCTGCCCGAAGCGCACGCAACGCGTACAGTGAATGCAGCGCGTCATATCAGTGGCAATGAGCGGCCCAAGATTTTTGTCCGCCACCACGCGCTTTTCTTCCTCGTAGCGGCTGCTACTTCCGCCGTATCCCACCGCGAGGTCCTGCAACAGGCATTCGCCTCCCTGGTCGCAGATCGGGCAATCGAGCGGGTGATTAATCAGCAAAAATTCCATCACGCCCTTCTGCGCATTCACCGCCTCGTCGGAATGAGTAAACACCTTCATCCCGCCCATAACCGGGGTGGCACAGGCAGGAAGAGGTTTGGGCGCTTTCTCCACTTGTACCAAACACATGCGGCAGTTGGCGGCAATCGAAAGCTTGCGGTGGTAGCAGAAATGCGGGATGAAAATACCCAGCTGGTTGGCCGCATCCATAATGGTGCTGCCTTCCTTTACTTCTATCTGCTTGCCGTCTATTTCGAGATCAAGCATAAGTAGGTACCAGGCATTGTTTGCTCTCGATGTGGTGCTCGAACTCCTCACGGAAATGGGTGATGAAGCTCTTCACCGGCAGCGCTGCGGCATCGCCTAAAGCGCAAATGGTGCGCCCTGCAATGTTGTCCGCCACATTGACCAGAAGATCTAAATCTTCCTGCTTTCCCTGGCCGTGTTCAATACGATTTACCACGCGGTACAGCCAGCCGGTGCCTTCGCGGCACGGCGTGCATTGGCCGCAGGATTCCTCGAAGTAAAAATAGGAAAGCCGCAGCAGAGCCTTCACCATGCACACCGTCTCGTCCATGATGATGACTCCGCCTGAACCCAGCATCGAGCCAGCCTTGGCAATCGAATCGTAATCCATGTCGGTGGCGAGCATGATATGCGCGGGCAAGACCGGCATTGAGGAGCCGCCGGGAATGCAGGCCTTGAATTTCTTCCCGCCGCGCATGCCGCCGGCAAGCTCCAGAAGCTTCGCAAACGGTGTGCCCAACGGTACTTCGTAGTTGCCGGGTTGGTTGACATGCCCACAGACGGAGAAAATTTTGGTGCCGCCGCTGTTGGGCCTGCCCATGCTTAAGAACTTCTCCCCGCCGTTCAGCACGATCCAGGGAACGCAAGCCAGTGTTTCGGTGTTGTTGACCGTGGTGGGCTTGCCGTACAAACCGTAACTCGCGGGAAACGGGGGTTTGAAGCGCGGCATGCCTTTCTTGCCTTCGAGCGAATCTAGAAGCGCAGTCTCCTCGCCGCAAATGTACGCGCCGTACCCGTGGTGGTTGTAAAGCTGGAAGCTGAAATCCGAGCCGAGGATATTGTCGCCGACAAAACCCGCGGCGCGCGCTTCTTCCAGCGCCACCTCCATGCGCTCGTAGCAATCCCACACTTCGCCATGCACATAGTTGTAGCCGGTTTTAGCTCCCATCGCATAAGCCGCAATCGCCATACCCTCGATGACGCTGTGCGGGTTGTAGCGCATGATGTCGCGGTCCTTGAACGTGCCGGGCTCGCCTTCGTCGGAATTGCATATCAAATACTTTTCGCCGGTGAAACTTTTCGGCATGAAACTCCATTTCAATCCCGTGGGAAATCCCGCGCCGCCGCGGCCGCGCAGCGCTGATTTTTTCAGTTCATTGACAATCTGCTCCGGCGGGATTTTCTCGGACAGCACTTTTTTGAGCGCGGAATAACCGCCGCGCCGCATATAATCGCCGATGCACCAGTTGTTGCCGTCGAGGCCTGCAAGAATGATAGGGTTGATGTGGCGGCCATGCAGGCAGGTCATTTGAGCTCCGCCAGCAGCTTTTCCAGTTTTTCCCGCGTCATGAAGCTGCACATGCGCTTGTTGTTGACCAGCAGAACCGGCGCGTCGCCACAAGCGCCAAAGCACTCGCCTTGTTTGAGCGTAAATTGCCCGTCCCCCGTGGTTTCATTGAAATCAATAGCGAGCTTTTTTTTCAGATAATCCGCCGCAGCATTGGCCCCGGACAGCGCGCAAGGCAGGTTGGTGCAAAGAGAAATCTTGTACTTGCCCACCGGCTGCAGGTCGTACATGGAATAAAATGTCGCTACCTCGTACACCGCAATCGGCGGCATGCCAAGGCATTGCGCGACGAAATCCATGGTCTCGGTGGAGAGCCAGCCTTTCTCGTCCTGGGCAATCGTGAGCGCCGCCATCACCGCGGACCGCTTCTGTCCGGGCGGATACTTGGTGGTGGCCTTGTCTATTTTCGCCAGCGCTTCGGGTGACAATATCATCGGTGCATTCATGACCCGCCTCCTGAAAAACTCCAAAGCGCAGGCAGAACGCGACGCGAGCGGGTGAGAACGGCGGAGTTTACAAAGTAGTAAATGGGAATGTTCGAGGCCGCGAGCAACAAAGTTATGCCAAGCGACGAGCTTTTCATCGGTCGATTTCCCCGAACACGATATCCTGCGTGCCTATTATCGCCACCACATCGGCAATCATGTGGCCGCGGGACATTTCATCCAATGCGGCAAGATGCGGAAAGCTGGGCGCGCGTATTTTCAGACGGTAAGGCTTGTTTGCGCCGTCGGATATCAGATAAATGCCGAACTCGCCCTTGGGAGCTTCAACTGCAGCATAAGCTTCGCCTTCGGGCACGTGAAAACCCTCGGTAAAGAGCTTGAAATGGTGGATCAGTTCTTCCATATTTTGTTTCATTTCCACGCGCGAGGGCGGCGCAATCTTGTGATTGTCGGTAATCACCGGGCCCGGGTTTTTCCTCAGCCACTCGATGCACTGTTTGATGATTTGATTGGATTGGCGCATTTCCTCGATGCGCACCAGATATCGGTCGTAGCTGTCGCCGTTGACGCCCACCGGAATGTCGAATTCCATTAGGTCGTAGACTTCGTACGGCTGCTTTTTGCGCAGATCCCATTCCACGCCTGAGCCGCGCAGCATCGGGCCGGTGAAACCCAGTGCCTTGGCGCGCTCGGCTGAGACCACGCCGATGCCCACCGTGCGCTGCTTCCAGATGCGGTTGTCGGTAAGCAGTGTTTCGTAGTCGTCTATGTACCCGGGAAAGCGCTTGGTGAAATCTTCGATGAAATCGAGCAGTGAGCCCTGGCGGTTTTCGTTGAGCTTTGCCACCTCCGCGGCGCTGTGGATTTTCGACGCCTGGTACTGTGGCATGGCGTCGGGAAGGTCGCGGTAGACTCCACCCGGACGATAGTATGCGGCGTGCATGCGTGCGCCGGAAACCGCTTCGTAACAGTCCATCAGATCCTCACGCTCGCGAAAGGCGTACAGGAATACTGTCATCGCGCCCACATCCAGCGCGTGCGCTCCGAGCCACAACAGATGATTGAGAATGCGCGTGATCTCGTCGAACATGACGCGAATATATTGCGCGCGAACCGGGACTTCCAACTCGAGCAGCTTTTCGATCACCATCACGTAGGCGTGCTCGTTGCACATCATCGACACGTAATCGAGGCGGTCCATATACGGTACCGACTGCAGATAGGTTTTGTGCTCGGCGAGTTTTTCGGTGGCGCGGTGCAAAAGGCCGATATGCGGGTCGGCGCGCTCAATCACTTCGCCGTCGAGCTCCAGCACCAGCCGCAATACCCCATGCGCCGCTGGGTGCTGCGGCCCGAAGTTCA
>JAHFRG010000117.1 GCA_023258935.1 Betaproteobacteria bacterium | reverse complement strand
TACGCGCCCGATCTGCGCACGCGGATGGTCGCTTTTCTCCTGAAGTTATTGGGTCCACGCCGGATGCGCCCTGCGCTTGCAGCGATGAAAGTGCGAGGAATGTCGCTTTACATCAAAGATGAGCCAGGCCACGCGATGCCGCTGAGCCTCGAAGAAGTCGGTCGCCGCCATCGCGGGGTGGGAAGCGGTGGAAACCTGCGCGCCGCGGTGTTCGGCGTGAACGACGGCCTGGTGTCCAACGCCAGCCTGATTTTGGGAGTGGCGGGTGCGACCGCGGATAACGCCGTGGTTCTGCTCTCGGGTGTTGCGGGGCTGCTTGCGGGAGCGTTTTCCATGGCGTCCGGGGAATATGTTTCAGTACGCTCGCAGCGCGAAATGTATGAGTACCAGATCGGGCTTGAGCGCGAAGAGCTCGAGCAATATCCTGAGGAAGAAGCGGCGGAACTGGCGCTAATTTACGAGGCGCGCGGGTTGCCGAAAAGCGAAGCGCAGCGCCTCGCGGACGGCGTTTTGACCGATCCGGAGAAAGCGCTGGATACGCTGGCGCGCGAAGAACTGGGGCTCAATCCGGAAGAGCTCGGTTCGCCTCGCGGCGCGGCGCTGTCTTCTTTCTTTTCTTTTGCTTTCGGCAGCGCCATTCCGCTGTTGCCTTTTCTGTTTGCCGCGACCGACAGGAGTCTTTCCCTTTCCATAGCGCTCAGCGCGGTCTCGCTCTTCATCGTCGGCGCGATATTAAGCCTCTTTACAGGCCGCCGCGCGCTATACAGCGGATTGCGCATGCTGGTGATTGGCGCCGCCGCGGGAGGCGCAACCTACCTGATCGGCAAACTGTTGGGTGTCAGTCTTGCCTGAATCTTTATGAAAGTTGACAGGGCGGGAACTTCAAGGTAATTTGTCGCCCCAATGCGCCGATTTGATTTCAGCTTGCGGGCGCAGGAACTTCACTAGAGAGGTTCCAAAATTCTGCTAAAGCGAGACACAACCCGTCCGCGTTAAGCAGCACGGGTTTTTTATTTTTATTACGGTGATTTCAAGCATGCCAGCCTTACGAGCCTTGCAGATCGAACAATTGCTTAAACAGCGCATCCTGATATTGGACGGCGCAATGGGCACGATGATCCAGAGCTACAAGCTTGCCGAATCGGATTATCGGGGGAATCGCTTTGCTGTATTTCCGCATGACCTTAAAGGCAACAATGATTTGCTGACTCTTACTCAGCCGCAAATTATCCGCGACATTCATTCGGCCTACCTGGAAGCGGGGGCGGACATCATCGAAACCAATACCTTCAACTCCAATGCGCCCTCGCAGGCGGATTACCACCTGGAGCATCTGGTTTACGAGTTGAATTTGAGCGCAGCCAAACTCGCGCGTGAATTAGCGGATAAATTCACCGCCAAAACACCGGGCCAGCCGCGCTTTGTCGCAGGCGCTCTGGGACCCACCAACAAAACCGCCTCGATATCGCCGGACGTCAACGACCCGGGTTCCCGCAACATCGCGTTTGACGCTCTGGTCGCGGCTTACAGCGAAGCCGTGCGCGGCTTGCTTGACGGCGGTGTAGACATCCTGCTCATAGAAACCATTTTCGACACCCTCAACGCCAAGGCGGCGATTTTCGCTGTTGAGACTGTTTTCGAGGAACTGCAAACCGCCGAGCTGGATGCGGGTCGAGGACGCGACGCCAAGGAGGAGGCGACGAGACAGCACAGCAGAGTGCGGCAAGGAGCCGACGACGCGGGCAACAAAGTAATCGTCCCGCATGCGGCTCGGCGTCGCGTGCCGGTGATGATTTCAGGCACAATCACCGACCAATCCGGGCGCACGCTCACGGGGCAAACCACCGAGGCCTTCTGGAACTCGGTGCGCCATGCTCAGCCGCTTTCCATCGGGCTTAACTGCGCTCTCGGCGCGAAACTGATGCGCCCGTATATCGAAGAGTTGTCGAAAATTGCCGACACTTACGTTTGCGCCTATCCCAATGCCGGCCTTCCCGATCCGCTTTCCCCCACGGGTTTTCCCGAAGGGCCTGAAGATACTGCCGGATTCCTGAAGGAATTCGCGCAAAGCGGGTTCATCAACATCGTTGGCGGCTGCTGTGGCACCACCCCCGCGCATATCAAAGCGATTCATGATGCGGTGCAGGGCGTCGCGCCGCGCGTAATGCCGAAAATCGAGAAAAAACTGCGCCTGTCGGGACTGGAGCCGCTCAACATCGGCGACGATTCACTTTTCGTCAACATCGGCGAGCGCACCAATGTCACAGGCTCCAAAGCCTTTGCGAAGCTGATTCTCGATGGCAACTATGGAGAAGCGCTGAGCGTGGCGCGGCAACAGGTGGAAAACGGCGCGCAGATGATCGATGTGAACATGGACGAGGCGATGCTCGATTCCAAACAGGCAATGGCGAAGTTTTTGAACCTAATTGCCTCAGAGCCCGACATCTCGCGGGTGCCGGTGATGATTGATTCCTCGAAATGGGAAGTGATTGAAGCGGGTCTGAAATGCGTGCAGGGCAAGTGTGTGGTGAATTCCATCAGCATGAAAGAAGGCGAAGCGGAACTCATCAGGCACGCCAAGCTCGCCCGGCGCTACGGCGCCGCAATGGTGGTGATGGCTTTCGATGAGAAAGGCCAGGCGGATACGCTCGCCCGCAAAATCGAAATCTGCACTCGCAGCTATCACCTTCTGTTGAAAGAAGCCGGCATACCCCCCGAAGACATCATCTTCGACCCCAACATCTTTGCGATTGCCACAGGGATTGAAGAGCACAGCAATTACGGCGTGGACTATATCGAGGCCACCCGCGCCATCAAGCGCGCGCTGCCACACGCCAAGGTCAGCGGTGGCGTGTCCAATGTTTCATTTTCGTTCCGCGGCAACGACGCGGTGCGCGAGGCGATTCACACCGTGTTCCTGTATCACGCGATTAAAGCCGGCATGACCATGGGCATAGTCAACGCCGGACAGCTTGGCGTGTATGAGGAAATTCCCAA
>JAHFRG010000065.1 GCA_023258935.1 Betaproteobacteria bacterium | reverse complement strand
GTGGTTGGCGCTACAGTCTGGGTGATCTGCTACGGCGCCACCATCAAGGCGTTTTCCTCGATCCCGACGAATGTCTGCGGTTACGCGGCTACTTTTGCCTATCTTCTGCAGACAGCTGAGGCACTGGGTCTCTCGAACCTGATGTCAATCGGCTTGGGCAACGCTGTCATCACGGTTTGCGTCTCGATGGCAATCGGTGCTGTCCTGGGCTTGGCCTCCGCTAAGGCCGCTGCCGCTCTGACTACCAGCGCCGCATAGGTCAAAGACTTGGAACCGCTTGGACTGTAGGAGAGCCAGCGGCTCTTCCATGAGTTAAAAATAGCACGGGAATGAGCTTGCGGAAATGAACGCCGAGGGGCATAGCCCCTCGGCGTTTGCTTTTGGAAAATCGTGTGGTGGAGGCGGGGGGAATCGAACCCCCGTCCGCAGGTCCTCTACAGGCAGTTCTACATACTTAGTCAGGCTGTTTGTTTTAACCGGTGCGACGCCAGCCGACGGGCTGCGCCACGGCGAGTTACCTATGATTTAGTGTTTGCTCAAAGTAACCCTGAGCAGCACGATCTCATGTAAATGACTCTGTTGTCGGTTGCCCGACCCGGCCCATGAGCGATCCGGTGCAGAGTCCAGCCGGGATTAAGCGGCTAGAACGTAACGCTCGTCGTTCGCGTTTAGTTGCTTTCCAGTGGATTTGCGAGGGAACTGGTCCTCGGTATGCCCTGCGCTGCTTTGCGACCCACGTCGAAGCCAAGTCGCCCCCATTTCTGAAGACTGAAAAAACAGCAGTAACAATTATCGCATAAATGGGGGCTGTCATAGAAATTGCAAGATTTCAATAGGGCTTAAAATATAAGTTTCAGCGCCCCAGGTTTCCGGACGGGCGCTGTTTCCGAGATAGCCGTAGCGGGCAACCATGGCCTGCATCCCCGCGGCGTGTGCCGCCTGCACGTCGCGCTCATCGTCCCCGACGTAGACGCAAGCCGGCGGCGGTACGCCAATTTTGCCGCTTGCCATAAGCAGCGGCTCGGGATGAGGCTTGAAGTTGACGCCGGTATCGCCGCTTATGATGCAGGCAGCGCGCCGGTCGAGCTTGAGCTTTTGCATCAGCGGCAGGGTGAAGCGCTCAATCTTGTTGGTGACCACGCCCCATGGCAAGCCTTTCCCTTCTAGTTCCGCCAAAACCTCGGGTATGCCGGCAAAGAGCCGGGTGTCGTGGCAAAGACGCTCTTCGTAGAAATCCAGGAATTCAGCGCGCCGTGCGTCGTAAGCCGCGTCTCCGGGCGCGAGATTGAAACCGATTTTCATCAGGCCACGGCCTCCCTGAGAGACATAGGGACGTATGGTCGGCAAAGGCAGCTCCGCGAGTCCGTGTTTTTCGCGCTGGCGGTTCAGCGCAAAGCCGAGATCGGGCGCAGTGTCGGCGAGCGTGCCGTCGAGGTCAAACAGCACGGCTTTAATCACGGCGGAGGGAGATGAAAAGCAAAAAGTCGAACGGCATCAACCCGCCTTTGCGTGCAAAATGTAATTCACGTCGGTGTTGGGTCCCAGGGCGTAAATTTTGCTGAACGGATTGTAGGTCATGCCGGTGATGTGCTCTACGTTCAATCCAGCATCGCGGCAGAGGCGCGCCAGTTCCGAAGGCTTGATGAATCTCGCGTAGTCATGCGTGCCGCGCGGCAGGAGTCTCAGTATGTACTCAGCGCCGATGACCGCGAAAATATAGGATTTCAGATTGCGGTTGATGGTGGCAAAATATAACTGGCCGCCGGGTTTGACCAGTTCGGCGCAGGCTTGTACCGTGCTCGCGGGATCGGGCACGTGCTCGAGAAATTCCATGCAGGTTACGACGTCGTAATGGTGAGGCTGCTCGCGCGCCAGGTCTTCCGCCGCAATTTTCAGGTACTCGACTCGAACTTTGCTTTCCAGGCGGTGCAACTCTGCCACTTTCAGCGCCTTCTCTCCAAGGTCTATTCCGGTGACATGCGCGCCTCGTACCGCCATGCTCTCCGACAAAATGCCGCCGCCGCAGCCGACGTCGAGCACGGTCTTGCCTTTCAGGCTCGTGAGCTTGTCGATGTACTCAAGGCGCAGCGGATTGAGGTCGTGCAGCGGCTTGAAATCGGCTTCCGGGTCCCACCAGCGGTGCGCGAGTTCATTGAATTTTTCAAGTTCCTGCGGATCGACGTTCATGCTTTTATGCTACACCGATTTTTTCCTGCCAGTAGCGTGCTTTGGCTGCGGCTTCTTTTTCGCTCAATGTGGTAAGTTTCCGGTTATCGAGCAACAATTTTCCGTTCACCCAGACATGGCTTACTTGTTCGCGGCCTGCGGTATATACCAGGTGCGACACGGGGTCGAAGCAGGGCGAAAGCTCAAGACCGGAGAAATCCACTGCGGTGATGTCCGCTGCCTTGCCCGGAGCCAGCGAGCCGATTTTGCTGTCCAAACCGAGAGCTCTGGCGCCGTTCAGGGTGGCCATTTGCAAGGCTTGCTGCGCGGGCAGCGTATCCGCTCTGCTGCTCACGGCCTTGGCGAGTATTGCAGCAAGGCGCATTTCCTCGAACAGGTCCAGGCGATTATTGCTCGCCGCGCCGTCACTACCCAGCCCCACGTTAATGCCGTGATCCAGTAACGAAGCAACCGGGGCAAAGCCGCTGGCGAGCTTGAGATTGGAGGAGGGGCAGTGGGCGACATTGCAGGCCTCGCTCGACAGCAGCGCAATTTCCTGGGAAGTCAAATGCACGGCATGCACTGCAATGAAATTGGGGCCGAGCAATCCCAGCTTATGCAGCCGCTCAAGCGGCCGCATCTTGTATTGCTCCAGGCTCTGTTCGATTTCATGCTGCGTTTCCTGCAGATGAATGTGAATAGGCAGGTCGAGCTGCTGTGCGTAGGTGAGCAGTTTCCCAAACGTCTTGTCGCTCACCGTGTAGGGCGCGTGCGGCGCCATGCAAAACGACAGCAATGGCTGGGAACGCAGCTCATCACGCGTCGCCAGCCCTTTGTTGAGGTAATCCTCGGGGTCGCCGGCGTAGTTGCTAGGAAACTCGATAACGATGATACCGATGGCGGCGCGCATACCGGCGGTGAGCGCCGCTTTAGCCGCCGCTTCCGGAAAGAAATACATGTCGTTGAAGCAGGTGATTCCGCCGCGCAGCATCTCGGCGCACGCAAGCTCGGTGCCGTCGTAGACGAATTGCGGCGAAACATGGTCGGCTTCAGCCGGCCAGATATGGTGGTTCAACCAATCCATCAGCGGCAAATCATCGGCAAGCCCGCGCATCAGCGTCATCGCTGCGTGGGTGTGAAGGTTGACGAGTCCAGGAATAAGCGCATGGTTGTCGAGGCGCAGATGCTGTTTGGCGCTGAACCGGGCATGCGTTTCAGCGGTTGGCAGTACCGCTTGTATCGTTCCGCCGCTGATTGCAATGGAATGTTTCGGCAAAACATCCCGTGGTTCGACCGGAATCACCCAACCGGCGTCAATCAGGACGTCAACATCTAGCGGCATAAAGAGTCAGGTAAATAAAAAAAGCCCTGCGCGAGGCGCAGGGCTTCCATTGTAACTGCGTTTGTACTTATTTTCCTTACTGTTGTACGACTGCCGTCACATCGACATCCACGCGGCGGTCGGGCTGCAGGCACTCGATGAGCTGTTGGCGCTTCAAGTTTTTGCATTGATCCTTGGTCGTTACAGGCTCGGTCGATCCTTTGCCAATTACGTTAATTGTGCGAGTGTGAACGCCATGCTCAACGAGGTAATCTGCCACCACTTGGGCGCGTTTTTCAGACAGCTTCTGGTTGTAAGCTGGGGAGCCAATCCGGTCGCTGTGACCTACGACGGTAATCGTTTCATACTCGGCGCTCTGCAATCTGCTTGCGATGTCGGAAAGCAATCCTTGGCCGCGCGGGCGCAATTCCGCCTTGTTGAAATCGAAAAACGCGTCGGCGGAAAGCGAAATATGTTCCGGAGCTGGCACCTCGACAATTACCACCTCCGGCTCGGGAGTATACGGCGGCTCCTCAACCAGGGGCAGCTGTGGCGGCGGCGGTGGCTCGCACAGCTCTTTCGGCATCAGATCCTTGTCGCATGTACAGCCGAGCGGGAACTGAGCCCCGGGCAGGGTGGTTTCTGCCGCAAGCTTTGCTGTCCAGTAGCCGGTCCTCCAGCACAGGCCGGCACCGCTGCGGGCGAGAACCCCTCGCTGATCGATCAGATAAGGCATGACGCCGCTTGGAGTTTGCGCGAGGGCAGCCGCTGCGCCCATGCCCAGGGTCGCTAATGCGGCCACCACAAAAATCGGTTTTGAAAAGTGCACGGTCATAATTCCTCCCCTTAAGAACTTGATACTATTGTTGATCAACAAAGAAAAGATGGTGGAAAGGTCTTGTTACCGCCCATATTATTGCAATCCCCGTTCTTTTGCAATTTGAAATCAGGTTATTTTTACAGTGTCCGCGGGGCTTCCCGAAGCTACACAAAGCTTGGTCTTAACCCTCTTCGTATGATAAAATTTTCAATTTTAATTTGCCGCAATTTCCACCCTAAAACTCATATAAAAAACACCCTATTTCATGGAACAAATCGCCAAAGAAACCCTGCTGGTCAGCCTCGAAGAAGAGATGCGCCGCTCCTATCTCGATTACGCAATGAGCGTGATCGTGGGGCGTGCCCTGCCCGATGTCCGCGATGGCCTAAAACCCGTGCACCGGCGCGTGCTCTTCGCCATGCAAGAAGTCAATAACGTGTGGAACCGTCCCTATGTGAAGTGCGCGCGCATCGTTGGCGACGTGCTCGGCAAGTACCACCCGCATGGTGACGCCGCGACCTACGAAGCCCTGGTGCGCATGGCGCAGGATTTTTCCATGCGCTACACGCTGATTGACGGGCAGGGCAACTTCGGCTCAGTGGACGGCGACGCGCCGGCGGCTTACCGCTATACCGAATGCCGCATGGAGCGGATTTCCTCGGAAATCCTGGCGGATATTGACAAGGAGACCGTGGATTTTGTGCCTAATTATGACGGCAAAGAGCAGGAACCAACGGTTTTGCCGACCAAGGTCCCGAACCTGTTGGTCAATGGTTCATCCGGAATCGCGGTGGGCATGGCGACCAATATTCCGCCGCACAACCTGACCGAAGTGGTAGATGGCTGTCTGTCCCTCCTTGAGAACCCGCAGATCGATCTCGAGGAATTGATTAAAACTATTCCGGCGCCGGATTTCCCCACTGCCGGCATCATTTACGGAGTTGCCGGCGTGAGGGAAGGCTACCGCACCGGGCGCGGCCGGATAGTGATCCGCGCCCGAACTCATTTCGAAGAGGTGGACAAGGGCAACCGTCAGTTGATTGTCGTTGACGAGCTGCCTTACCAGGTGAACAAAGCTGCCCTGCTCATCAGAATCGGCGAGCTGGTGCGCGACAAGAAAATCGAAGGCATTTCTGATTTGCGTGATGAGTCAGACAAATCGGGGATGCGCGTGGTAATTGAGCTCAAGCGCGGTGAGAATCCTGAAATTGTGCTGAACAACCTGTACAAGGAAACGCAGTTGCAGGACACCTTCGGCATGAACATGGTGGCGCTGGTGGACAATCAGCCGCGCCTGCTCAATCTCAAGGAGCTTATCGAATCCTTCCTGCGCCACCGCCGCGAAGTAGTGACGCGACGAACGGTGTTCGAATTGCGCAAAGCACGCGAGCGCGCGCATATCCTGGAAGGACTGGCAGTGGCGCTCTCCAACGTGGATGAAATCATCGGCCTCATCAAGGCTGCGGAGTCTCCGCCCGTCGCGAAATCACAATTGATGGCGCGCCACTGGCATTCCAAGCTGGTCGAGGACATGCTGCGCCGTGCGAGTTCCGATGCTTCGCGTCCGGAGGGCCTCGGCCCGGAATTCGGCCTGCGCAAGCAGGGCTATTTCCTGTCCGATGCTCAGGCACAAGCGATTCTGGAATTGCGCCTGCAGCGCCTGACCGGCTTGGAGCAGGACAAAATCTTTACCGAATATAAGGAAGTGATGGTAAAAATCACCGACCTCATGGATGTGCTGGCGAAGCGCGAACGCATCACCCATATCATCGCCGAGGAGCTCGCGGCGATTAAAGCGCAGTATGGTGACGAGCGCCGCAGCGAGATCGTGGTAGATACCCAGGACCTGGCGATGGAAGACCTGATTGCCTCAGAGGACGTCGTAGTCACGCTGTCGCATGGCGGCTACATGAAATCGCAGCCGATTGCCGATTATCGGGCGCAGAAACGCGGCGGGCGCGGCAAGCAGGCGGCAACCACCAAGGAAGACGATTTCATAGACAACCTGTTCATTGCCAACACGCACGATTTCATCCTGTGCTTTTCGAATCGCGGAAGGATTTACTGGCTCAAGGTATACAATGTGCCACAGGGCAGCCGCGCCAGCCGCGGCAAGCCCATAATAAATCTTGTGCCGTTGATGGAGCATGAGAAGATTACCGCGGTTCTGCCTGTCAAGGAATTCGATGACCAGCACTTCGTATTCATGGCGACCGCCAATGGCACGGTCAAAAAGACAGCGCTTTCGGCGTTTTCCCGGCCGATGGCGAAAGGCATTATCGCGGTGAATCTGGAAGACGGGGACTATCTGATCGGAGTGGCGCTCACCGACGGCAAGCAGGACATCATGTTGTTCTCGAACGGCGGCAAGGCGGTGCGCTTCGACGAAAAAGAGGTGCGCTCGATGGGGCGCAACGCCGCCGGCGTGCGCGGCATGAAGCTCGCCGGGGATCAGCGTGTGATATCACTGCTTACCGCGCAAGATGAAACGCAGTCGGTGCTTACGGCGACCGAAAACGGCTTTGGCAAACGCACGCCGATTGCTGAATACACGCGCCACGCCCGTGGCACGCAGGGCATGATCGCGATTCAAACCTCGGAGCGCAATGGCAAGGTGCTGGAGGCGACGCTGGTGAATAAAGAGGATGAAATCATGCTGATCACCACCGGTGGCGTGCTGATCCGCACCCATGTTTCGGAAATCCGCGAAATGAGTCGCTCTACGCAGGGCGTGAGGCTGATCAACCTCGGAGAAGGTGAAAAGCTTGCAGGTCTGGGAAAAATCGTGGAGAAGGACGAGGAAGGCAATGATGAATGATGTAAAAGGGTACACCGCAACATCGCGCGTCTATAATTTCAGTCCCGGTCCGGCCATGCTGTCGCGGGAGGTGCTGCAATGCGCGCGCGAGGAAATGCTGGATTGGCATGGCAGCGGCATGTCGGTAATGGAAATGAGCCATCGCGGCAAGGAATTCACGGCTATCGCACATCAGGCCGAAGCGGACTTGCGCGAACTGATGCGCATTCCGGCCCATTACAAAGTACTGTTCCTGCAAGGCGGAGCCACCCTGCAGTTTGCCATGGTGCCGGTCAACCTACTGCGCGGCAAAAAATCCGCTGACTATATTTATACCGGTGAATGGTCGAAGAAGGCGATAGCCGAGGCAAAAAAATTTTGCGCGGTGAATGTTGCCGCCTCGTCCGAAGACGCAAAGTTTACCTACGTACCGACGCAGGACCAGTGGCGGCTTGATCCAAACGCAGCCTATGTGCATTACACGCCGAACGAAACCATAAACGGCGTGGAGTTTCACTGGATTCCCGATACCGGCAAAGTACCGCTCGTGGCCGACATGTCTTCGAACATCCTGTCGCGCGCGCTGGAGGTGGAGCGTTTCGGGTTGATTTACGCCGGTGCGCAGAAGAACATTGGTCCTGCGGGGCTGACCATTATCATCGTCCAGGAAGACCTGATAGAGCGGGCGCTTCCAGGCATGCCGTCAATGCTTGATTACAAGGTTCATGCGGACAACGATTCGATGTACAACACTCCGCCGGCATACGCACTGTACATCGCCGGGCTCAATTTCCAGTGGCTGAAAAAGAACGGCGGCATTGCAGCAATGGAAAAGCGCAACATTGAAAAAGCCGGACTGCTTTACGATTTTCTCGATAACAGCCGGTTTTTCCGCAACCAGGTGAGAACGAGCGACCGTTCGCGCATGAATGTGCCTTTTACCCTCAACAATTCCGCGCTTGAAGAAGCATTTCTGGAACAAGCAAAAGCGAGAGGAATGGTACAGCTTAAAGGACATCGTTTAGTGGGTGGCATGCGTGCATCCATTTACAACGCCATGCCCATCGAGGGCGTGCAAACGCTGGTGGCGTTTATGCGCGAATTCGAGGATAGGCATGGCTGAGCTGCTGATGAGCAAATCCCGGAGCAAAATAGCTTATACTCTGACTGGTGTGAATTATGAGCGACGAGCTTAAAAAACTGCGGGCAAGCATCGATGCGCTGGATAAGCAGTTGCTCGAGCTCGTTAACCGCCGCGCTGCGCACGCCCATTCCATTGGCCAGCTCAAGAACGGCATAGTCTACCGCCCCGAACGCGAGGCGCAGATATTGCGGCGTATCAAGGAAGCCAACCCTGGACCGCTCTCCGATGAAACCGTGGCGCGGCTGTTCCGTGAAATCATGTCGGCCTGCCTGGCGCTGGAAAAACCCATGGCTGTCACTTACCTCGGGCCGCAGGGAACGTTCAGCGAAGCCGCCGCGATCAAGCATTTCGGCCACGCTGCTCAGGTTATCGCCTGCACTTCGATAGACGAAGTGCTGCACAAGGTGGAAGCCGGAGAAGTGGATTACGCGGTGACGCCGGTGGAAAACTCCACCGAAGGGGCGGTAGGCAGGACGCTCGATCTGATGCTGGCCACACCGCTTAAAATCTGTGGCGAGGTGGTATTGCGCGTGCACCAGCATTTGCTGCGCAAAACCAAAGGGCTCAAGAACATCAAGCGGATTTATTCGCATGCGCAATCGTTCGCCCAATGCCATGAATGGCTGAGCTTGAATCTTCGTGGCATTCAGCGGGTGCCGGTGGCGAGCAATGCCGAAGCAGCGCGATTTGCTGACAAGGACAAGGGAAGTTGCGCGATTGCAGGAGAAATGGCGGCGGAACGCTATGGCCTGAACATCCTGGCCAAAAATATCGAAGACGAGCTGAACAACACCACGCGCTTCTGGATACTCGGCGTGCATGATGCGGCGCCTTCAGGAAAAGACAAGACTTCGCTGGTGATGTCCAGCAAAAATGTTCCAGGAGCGGTGCACCAGCTGCTGACGCCGCTTGCG
>JAHFRG010000064.1 GCA_023258935.1 Betaproteobacteria bacterium | reverse complement strand
TTTGCTGCGCGGGAGTATGCCGTTCACTTGCTTCAATCGCGCCAAGGTTATGCCGAAACGCTGCGCGATTTTGTCCAGCCACTCGCCTTTCGCGGCGCGGTAAATCTGCCAGGATACCAGCCGCTCTTCGTGGTTTTCCAGATTCCCGGCAAAAATATCCGCTTTGTTCACCGGCAGAAGCAGCGTGGTTGTTTCGCTTTTTATCACCGGCCGGATATGCGCGGGATTGAGCGAAATAAATTCCTCAAGCGGCATATCGGCCAGCTGAGCGGCGAGCTTCACGTCAATATGGCCAGGCGCGGAGACGGTGGTGAAATAGGGTTCATTCGGGATTTCATCCAGCGTGAGCCCGTAAGACGCGGGGTTGCTAACGATGTTCCTGATGGCGATGAGCTTGGGGACGTAATTCTTCGTTTCACGCGGCAGTTTCTTCAGGCTCTGGTAATCCTGCGGCAGACCCTTGGCCCGATTTTGAGCGAGCAGCCGGGCGATTTTCTTTTCGCCGCAATTATATGCGGCCAGCGCCAGCTCCCAGCTGCCAAACTCGCTATAAAGGTTCTGCAAATAATCGAGAGCGGCCTGAGTTGCATCAACCACATCGCGCCGGCCGTCGTACCACCAGTCCTGCTCCAGCCCGTATTTTTTTCCCGTACCGGGAATGAATTGCCAGATTCCAGATGCTTTCCTGCGCGATAGGGCGGTGGGGATGAACGCGCTTTCTATCATCGGCAGTAGCGCGATTTCGGAGGGCATGCTGCGCTTTTCCACTTCCTCGACGATGTAGTAAAGGTAAAGCTTGCTGCGCTCCGTCATGCGTTCTACATAATCCGGATGCCGCATGTACCAGCTTTCATGCCTCGCTACCAAAGGGCTTCCCGAGTCTTGCAGAGCAAAGCCGCTGCGGATGCGCTTCCACAGGTCGGTTTCGGATGGAATGGAATCCGGCGCAATTGCGACGTCAATTGTAGGCACAGGATCCGTTGCAGCCTGTTGCGTTTCTTGGACGTTTTCCGTGGCAGGTTCAGCGGCAGCTTTGTTGTTGATGAATGCTATATCTCCCTCACCCCATGCCGGGATGTGAAAGGAAAAAAGTACCGCCGCTGCGATGAGCAGTGCCGACTTAAAATGCATGGAAAACCGTGGTTTATGGCAAGGAGTTACGATAGTACCTAAGGTTTGTTGCTCGCGTCAAGCTTAAAATTCTCAAATTTTAAAATTATTTTTCCATTCGCGAATTGCAGCGAATACGGCTACTGGATCAGTAAGCGTTTTGCCGGCGGCCCGGGTTGCGGCTCGCACGATTTCAGGGTTGTTACAGCGCAGGAAGGGATTGGTGGTTTTCTCCAGCCCGATATAAGAGGGCAGGGTGGGCATGTCCAGTTCCCGCAACTTGCGTACGTTGGTCTCGAGCTTGAGCAAAGCGGCGTTCGCTGGATCGGCGGCCTTTGCAAACCGGATATTAGCGAGCGTATATTCATGGCCGCAGTACACCAGTGTCGCATCCGGCAGGCTCGAGAGTTTTTGCAGCGACGCATACATTTGCTGCGCCGTGCCCTCGAACAATTTACCGCAGCCGCAGGCGAACAAGGTGTCGCCACAAAACAGCAGGTTTGCGCCATAATAAGCAATATGGCCCGAGGTATGGCCTGGAATATCCAGCACGTCAAATTCCAGTCCGAGCGAAGGCACGCTCACATGGTCGCCTTCACTCAGCCGGTAACTAAGGTCGGGAATGGATTCGTTGCGCGGGCCGTAGACCGGGACGCGGAATTCCCTGAGCAGCCCGGCGTTGCCGCCGACATGATCGGCGTGGTGATGGGTGTTGAGAATGGCGGTGAGTTCGAGCTTTTCACGCCGCAGGTAAGCGAGCACCGGCGCCGCGTCGCCGGGGTCAACCACCGCCGCATAACGCTGGTTGCGCATCAGCCATATATAATTGTCCTGAAACGCGGGTATCGGGATAACGGTTACATTGTTCATGGTGTATCTTTACGTTTAAAAAATATAAATGTCAACGCATAGCGTAGATGAATGGTTTGAAACGCCGCTTGGCCAATACCTGTTGCAGCAAGAGCATGATTATTTCGACAAGACGGTGGCTGATGTGTTCGGCTTCAACGCGGTGCAGCTGGGACTGGCGACTTATGATTTCCTACGCATGAGCCGCATTCCGCTGCGCTTCGCCTCGGACCGGGACGGTGCGGTCAAAGTGAAGGCGAATTTTCCGCAGTTGCCGTTCGCAACCAACAGCATCGATTTGCTGCTGTTGCCCCATGTTCTCGAATTCAGCGAAAACCCGCATCAGATATTGCGCGAAGCGGAGCGCGTGCTGATGCCCGAAGGCCAACTCGTTATTTGCGGTTTCAATCCGCGCAGCCTGTGGGGTTTGCTGCGTATGTTGCGGCGAAAAAACGGCGAGTACCCTTGGCGCGGGCGTTTCATCGCGCTGCCTCGGGTCAAGGACTGGCTTGCACTGCTCGGTTTCGAAATGGCAGCAGGCCGGCTTGGTTGTTATGTGCCTCCGTTCAAGCAGGAAAAATGGCTGTGCAGATTCCGCTTCCTGGAAGCTGCGGGAGACCGCTGGTGGGCGATTTCCGGCGGAGTGTATTTCCTGCAGGCGGTGAAACGAGTGCAAGGTTTGCGCCTCATCAAGCCGAACTGGAATGGAGCGCTAAAGCCGAAAAAGAGCCTGGCGCCGGTGCGCCGCACATCCAAAGCGAAAGTCCTTTACCTGAAAACACGCAGGCCCTCTGCCTGAGATGAGCGAAACGGTCGAAATTTACACCGACGGCGCGTGTAAAGGAAACCCCGGCATCGGCGGCTGGGGCGCGCTCCTCAAATATTCGGGACGCACCCGCGAGATTTTCGGCGGAGAAGCGCTGACCACCAATAACCGGATGGAATTGACCGCAGTAATCAAGGCGCTTTCCGCGCTCAAACGCCCATGCAAAGTAAAATTGCATACCGATTCGCGCTATGTGCAGCAAGGCATCAGCGAGTGGATACACGACTGGAAAAAGCGCAACTGGCGAACCGCGGACAAGAAGCCGGTGAAAAACGATGATCTATGGAAGCGCTTGGACGAGCTGGCTTCCAGACATCAGATTGAATGGGTGTGGGTGGAAGGCCACGCCGGAGACGAAGGCAACGAGCACGCTGACAGCTTGGCCAATCTCGGAGTTGAATCGGTGTTGCTCAAAGAGTGAGGGGTGAGGAGTGACGCGGCAAATCATTCTCGATACCGAAACCACGGGGCTCGAGCCCAACCTCGGGCACCGCGTGATCGAGGTCGCAGCGGTGGAACTTCTCAACCGGCGGCTCTCCGGCAACCGCTTCCACAGTTATCTCAACCCGGGGCGTGACAGCGACACTGCGGCTTTGCAAATTCACGGTCTTTCCAGCGAGTTTTTGCAGGACAAACCCAAATTCAAGGATGTCGTGCAGGAATTTCTGCAATACATCGGTGGCGCCGAACTGATTATGCACAACGCAGCTTTCGATGAAGCATTCCTCGACTACGAGCTGGGATTGCTGGGCTTGAACCAGCTCAAGGAATATTGCGAGGGGATTGTGGATACGCTGAAGATCGCCAAGCAATTACACCCGGGCAAGAAAAACTCGCTGGACGCGCTGTGCGAGCGCTACCAGGTGGACAATTCCAAGCGCACTCTGCATGGCGCACTACTGGATGCAGAGCTGCTCGCGGATATTTATGTGGCGATGACGCGCGGCCAGGAAAGCCTGATGATGGAAGGCGAATACGGCGCGTCGCCGCGTGGCGAAGCCGCGCTTGCTTCAGTGAAACGCGAGCTGGTGGTAATTGCCGCGACCCCCGCAGAACTGCAGGAGCATATGCAGCAGCTCGAGGACATCGAGCAGGCAAGCAACGGCAACTGTATATGGAATAAACTCGAAAAAGCCCGCTGACCAGGCCAAGCCTGATTAATACATTTAGCTTGTTTTTGCCCCGCGCAATTCCACCCATCCCTGAAGATGCGCAAGCCGCCGGTAATCATCCGGCCGGTCCACGTCCCATAACATGGGCAATTCGTACCAGCGCCACCCGAGCTTGTGCAGGCGTTCGCGAGTTTGCTCCATGACGTGCGACCCTCCCCAGGTAATTCCCTGGAACAGACGCGGCGAGCAGCGGGTCAGGCCGATCAGCACATAACCGCCGTCTTCGGCGGGGCCGAGCAAGACTTCATTGCCGCTCTTGAGCTTTTCAGCGGCATGTCGCATATCCTGGGAGGTGAGCGCAGGGCAGTCGCTCCCCACCAGCAGAACGCGCTCGCTGTGGCAAAGCGATTTTTGAAAAGCATGAAACATGCGCTGGCCGAGATCGCCCGGCCCCTGCGAGCGCAAGGTAACGCCGAACTCTTCGGCGCAGCGGGCAAAAAACGGATGCTCGGATGAAGGCGCGCACCAAAGCTCGACCGCGCCCACTTTCGCCTCCACCGCAGTGGTTAGCGCGTGTTTTACCAGCTGCTGTTGCAGCGCTGCCGCGCCTTCGGCACCAAGCAATGGAATCAGCAGGGTTTTGACGTCACCGGTTTCAGGCGCTTTGGCAAAAATCAATACCCTGCAGCCATCTTTGTGATTTGCGCGATCCAAGATTTCCTCGCTCCTTCTAATTCTTCAAGCATCAGAATATCAGATTTCAGGAAAGATACGAATTCGCATGCAATCGGCCTGCGGCGCGGAAAATGGCGGCAGAAAGCAGCAGCACGCCCAAAGCATAGCATCCACCGGCGGCGAAAGCTCGCGACAGGAATTCCCCAAAGAAAACAGTGAAATTCAATAGCACCATCGAGGCAACAACCAGTACGCGGAAAACCTTGTCTTTGAGCTGGATGCTGTACCAAATATGCACGACATATATATAAGCGGGGAGCAGCAGCACCAAGTAATGCTTTTGCATCACCGTGGCAAACAGCGGCATCAGGCTGAAGGCGAGGGCCATGCCGCCCCATTGCGAAACGAGCGCGCCCTGCTTGCGGAACTTGAGCGCATACCCGGCAAGAGTTCCCGCAACCAGGATGACGATGAGGCGCCCCGCGAGATGCAGCGTTTCCGCGGGAACGGTAAACAAGGTGAGATAGTACGGCTTGCCGTCATATTCAAACGCCACGGTGTCGCTGAAAAAGCGGTAAAGCTGCGCTTGCAGCGAAAGATTAACATTCATCGGAGTTTTGATATGTCGCAAGTCGCTATAGAGCACGATATGGCGCACCCAGTAATCCAGAAATTCCAGGTTCTTGCCGAAACCCAGCAATAGCGCGGGCAACAGCAGCCCGGCGAGAAGACCCAATGCAATACCCATCGTGACGCGCACATTACCCTTTGCTGCAAACCAAATCGCCAAGGGCAGCGAAATGACTTTGGTGACAATCGAGAAACCAATTGCCACGCCGCCGGTGACCTGCCGGTTTCTTGCCCAATAAGCCAGTCCGAGAACCGCGAGCGCCAGCATAACAATATCGGATTGTCCGAAAGAAAGATGGTTGAAGATGAACTTGAATGTCGGCAGCAGCGCGAAAAAACACACGGCCCAGCGGGTCTGCGCCGGAATTTCGAAGAACGACGTTCCGTTTATCAGCTCATAAAACGTTTTCATGCTCCACCCGATCAACAGCACATTCAACACGCACCACAGGACCACAACGATGTTGATCGGGATGAATGTAAAAGGAATGAAGAGCACCGCGAATAGTGGCGGATAAACATAAAAGAATACCCCTGCGGGGATGGGGGTAAGGTAAGGGTTGTTCCCTGCGAGGATGAGGTTCGCGGCGTGCAGGTAGACTTCGAGGTCGGGCTTGGCGATTGGATTGCGTATCAGTTTGGCGCTGGCGAGATAAATAACAACAAGCACTGCGATTGCCGCCAGTACGCGATAGAATTTGACCAGTTTTTCGAACGGAGGGACGCGGAAGAACTCGGGCATATTTTATTTATTTGAAGAGCGGGTCGTGGACGGGAAAGCTTACGTTACAATGTCGTACCTAGCAAGCTACATGGACAAAAAATCTCGGTCAGGTCATCGGCATGGTCTTTTTCCCCTTGAAATAACGGCCGGTTTGTGAAATCCTCTCACATCGAGTGGCGCAGCTATTTCGGGCTAGGTCAGCCGTTTATTCTTCCTATCTGCGTCGGGGTGCATGATGGTTGACACAACAGCCAAGAAACTAGCGTCATCTGCCACGCCAATATCGCCTGCTGTTCCGATAGGACAGGAGGTAGTGAAGGCATCCCTTTCGTCCCGTGGACCTGAGCTGTCCGTCATCGTTCCGACATTCAAAGAGCGGGACAATGTACTTGAACTAGTAGAACGCTTGCAAAAATGTCTGGCAGGGTGCTCTTGGGAGGTAATCTTTGTAGACGACGATTCCCCCGATGAAACAGCCCAGCTGGTACGTGATATTGGAAAGCGCGACAACCGAATCCGTTGTCTCCAGAGAATTGGCCGTCGAGGTCTTTCTTCAGCCTGTGTTGAAGGTATGCTGGCAAGTTCGGCTCCATACTTGGCGGTCATCGATGGTGACTTACAACACGACGAGACATTACTGCCGAAAATGTTGGCGGTCCTAAAAGAAGAGCAAACTGATATTGTAATCGGTACCCGTTATGCACCCGGAAACCGAATAGGGGGTTTGAGCCACTCTCGTGCTGCCATCAGTCATTTTGCTACTCGGCTAAGCCGACTGGTACTGAAAGCTGAGCTTTCGGACCCGATGAGTGGTTTCTTCATGCTTCGCCGTGAAGCACTGGAACGCAGTGTACGCAAACTCTCAAGTATCGGTTTCAAGATTTTGGTCGACTTGTTTGCTTCATCCCCCCACCCACTTAAGTTTACAGAGCTTCCATACGAGTTTCGGACCCGCAAGGCTGGCGAGAGTAAGTTAGATACACAGGCGGTATGGTCCTATGTCATGCTGCTAATGGACAAGCTTATTGGACACATAATACCCGTACGTTTTGTTGCCTTTTCCCTGGTCGGCGGATTCGGAGTAGTTATTCATCTGGCGGTGCTGACGCTTCTATTCAGCGTAGTTGAGACAAGTTTTATGACCGCTCAATCCATCGCCACGTTTGCGGCAATGACGAGCAACTTTGCTCTAAACAACGTATTGACTTACCGAGATAAGCGGCTTAGGGGCTGGCAGTGGGTGTGGGGATGGGTAACGTTCACTCTTGCTTGTGGTGTAGGGGCATTAGCCAACGTTGGTATAGCATCCTACCTTTTTGCCAGGGACATAAGGTGGATTCTTGCAGGACTTGCAGGCATCCTTGTCGGCGCAGTTTGGAACTATGCGGTTACAACTGTCTATACGTGGAAGAAGTGACCTGCGCGGTGATGTTCGGACAAAGCAATACTTGAAACAATTCGTACCCCGACCTTTTCATCGTACCTTTCATCGCAGCATTGCCTGAGTGGATTTCCGGGGATGGCTGATAGTTTTGCTTTGATGTAATCTATCCTCACGGAAGAAGCTATTCCCATCCTGCTGAGGAGCTGATTATGCAACCGATTAATCCCAACAAGGCAGGATTGGCGCTCGGGGCGCTTCTGGGCGGGTGGCACTTTCTGTGGGCGCTCCTGGTGGCGGTTGGTTGGGCGCAACCGTTGATTGATTTCATATTCTGGTTGCACTTCATAAAACCGGTGTATGTTATTGGGACATTCAATGCTGGCACCGCGCTGCTTCTTATCGTTATTACTTTCAGCATCGGCTACGGTATGGGCTTCATCTTCGGCGCGCTATGGAACAGGATTCACAGGTAGACAACGTTCATGGCAAATCAGCTGGCATCCGCCGCAACATCTGGCAGCAAAACCGTAATCCACACGTTGGCAGTGCGGATCACGCACTGGATCAACGCGATTGCAATCATCATCATGATTTTAAGCGGCTGGCGCATCTACGACGCCTCGCCCTTGTTCGATTTCGAATTCCCCGCTGCAATCACGCTCGGCGGCTGGCTGGCGGGAGCGCTGCAGTGGCACTTCGCGGCGATGTGGCTGCTGGTGCTCAACGGCCTGTTTTACGTCTGTTATGGAATAATTTCCGGTCATTTCAAATCGAGCTTCCTGCCTTTGACATGGCAATCCATCTGGCGCGAAGTCAAAAGCGCGCTGCGCGGGAAAATTTCGCATGAGCTCGGCGTGTACAACGCGGTGCAGCGCGCTGCGTATATCGGTGTGATCTGCATGGGCGTGGTGCTGGTATTGTCCGGGCTCTCCATCTGGAAGCCGGTGCAGTTCCAGGAACTCGCGGCGTTGATGGGCGGTTACGACGGCGCGCGGGTGGTGCATTTCATTGCGATGACGCTGGTGGTATTTTTTATAATCGTGCACCTGACCCTGGTTGCGCTGGTGCCGCGCACCTTATGGCCGATGTTCTCCGGCCGTGCCGCGGGCAGCCGGGAAGGGGGCTCGAAATGAAGTTGCTCAAACCCAACCGCGATTTGCTAAGGCCGACGCGCGATATCATCAAAATCGAGCGCCGCTTGTTTCTCAAGCAAAGTCTTAGCCTCGGCGCGCTCACTCTTCTTTCCGGATGCGATGTCACCAATGCCGAATCGGTGAAAAAAGTGCTGTGGGGCATGTCGCGCTGGAACGACAGCGTGCAGGCTTTTTTGTTCAACCCGAACAGGCTCGCGCCGACTTATCCCGAAAGCGCGATCACCAAGCCATTCCCATTCAACGCTTATTATTCCGAGGCCGAAGTTCCGCACGTGGATGCTGCGGCCTACAAGCTCATGCTGGGCGGAAAGATTCGCGACAAGGCGTCGTGGACGCTGGAGCAGCTTTATGCCCTGCCGCAAACCAGCCAGATCACGCGCCATGTCTGCGTCGAAGGCTGGAGCGCAATCGGCAAATGGGGCGGAGTGACGTTCAGAACCTTCCTTGAGCGCGTCAGTGCCGACCTCACTGCCAAGTACGTAGGCTTCGTGTGTGCGGACAATTACTACACCAGCATTGACATGCCCACAGCGCTGCATCCGCAGACGCTGCTCACATTCAAGTTCGGCGACGAGACACTGCCCGCGAAATACGGCTTTCCCATGAAGCTGCGCATACCCACCAAGCTGGGTTTCAAGAACCCGAAACACATCATGGCGATTTTTGTCACCAACACCTATCCAGGCGGTTACTGGGAAGACCAGGGGTACAACTGGTTCAG
>JAHFRG010000063.1 GCA_023258935.1 Betaproteobacteria bacterium | reverse complement strand
CAGTTCCTTGAGCCTGGCTTCGACTGCGGAGAGCTGGTGAAAATCGCCGTCGCCGCTTTTCTGCGCGATCTGCAACTGCTCGACCGCGCCCTGCAGATTGCCCAAAAGATAATAGGCTTCGGCCTGTGATTTATGCTGGAGCAGTTTTTTGTCAAGCACGGCGTAGCTTTTCGCCTGCAGCAGGTAAAGGTGGTAGTCCTGGGGATAAAACTGCAACTGGTCGGAAATGAGCTTGAGCGCTTCTTGCGGCTGATTGTTTATCAAGAACACAGTGCTGCTGGCGTAGACCAGCGGCCGGTATTGCGGGTAGCTTTTCAGCGCCGCCTGACAAATGGCTGCCGCCTCCGCGCTTTTTCCCTGTGCCAGCTTTATCTCGCTTGCCAGTAGTTCGATGAGCGGGCTGGGTTGCGATATTTTTCTCAACTGCAACAGCTCTTTCTCGGCGCGATCGGGGTTCTTTGCACGCAATAACGCAATGGCCAACCCGAAGTGCTGCGCGGCTTCGTTACTGTACTTCTTTTCCTGCAGGCTGTTTTCGAAATAGGTGATCGCATCTTTCGTCGATTCTTCCTGGGCCCGCAGCCGCGCTCGCAAAAACTGGAAATCCTGGCTATCGGTTACCTGATGGTAGGGCACGTTCCGCACGCGGTTCTGCATATCGGCAATTCGTTCAAAGGTGAGCGGGTGGGTACGCAAGTAGGATGGTGCACTACCTTCTACAAAGCGAATAGATTTCTGCATGCGTTCGAAAAAAGCCGGCATGGCGCGTACATCAAAACTGGCATTGTTCAAAGTCTGGAAACCAATGCGGTCTGCTTCCTGCTCATGCTCGCGGGTAAAATTGAGCTGGTTCTGCACCACAGCGGCTTGCGTACCGACAATCGCCGCCTGCGACATCTCCGGGTTGGTGCGCGCGGCGAGTATCGCCACGGCGATGCCGACAAGCGAAGTCGCGATCGACCACTTCTGCGTCGCAATGATGCGCGCTATATGATGTTGAGTCACGTGCCCGATTTCATGCGCCAGCACCGAGGCAAGTTCGGATTCGTTCTGTGCGAGGAGAATCAGGCCGGTATAGACGCCGATGAAGCCGCCGGGCAGCGCAAATGCGTTGATCGCATTGTCGCGGATGGCGAACAGTTCGAGGCCGGTCTTCGGAGCATCGCTGCTGGATATGAGGCGGTAGCCCAGGTTGTTGAGATATTCGGTAAGCGGCGGGTCATCAAGATAGCTCGGGTCGGCGCGAATTTCGCGCATGATGCTCTCGCCGAGAAGCCGCTCCTGCAAGGGGGAAAGAGTGGTTTGCGAAGCCTCCCCCAGTTCCGGCAAACCTTCCGCGAGCGCAAGAGGCACGAGCATGAACGGCAAGGCAATTAGATAGCTTAAGCGCATGATGCTATGATAAAACTTTTCACGCAGAGTTCCTAATCGGAGCCTGTAATTTTATGGCAAAGAAACTCACGCATTTCGATGCTCAAGGGCGGGCGAGCATGGTGGATGTGGCGGGAAAAAGTGAAACTCGCCGCATTGCGCGCGCCAGCGGCAGAATTGTCATGCGTCCCGCAACCCTCAAGAAAATCCTCGCGGGCAGCGCCAAGAAAGGCGATGTGCTGGGAGTCGCGCGCATTGCCGCAATCCAGGCTTCAAAACGCGTCTCCGAACTGATACCGCTATGTCATCCTCTCGCTTTGACCAAGGTTGCGGTGGATTTCAGCGTGGACCAGGCAAATGACGCGGTGGAATGCGTGGCGACTGCGGAAAACGTAGGGCGCACGGGAGTGGAAATGGAAGCGCTCACCGCGGTGAGCGTGGGCTTGCTGACCATCTACGATATGTGCAAGGCGGTAGACCGCGGCATGCGCATGGAAGGCATCCGCCTGCTGCACAAGCAAGGCGGCAAATCCGGCTTGTGGCAGGCAGAACAAGCCAAACCGGTAAAATTCAGGAAAACTGTGAAACGCTAGCTCTTGGGCGGCCAGCCGTGGGTTTCTTGTTGGCAATCGCGGCACCACGCGTACAGAGCGTCGTAAACCACCATGCCGTGTTTCAACATTTCCTGATCATCGGAGAAATTGCGGGAAAGCCCCAGCGAAATCGCGTATAGCCCAGCCGCCTGCGGAGCTATACTGAGCTTCGCGGTATCGGCCCCACGCACAATGACTGCCATTTGCTTCAGCGCCGGATCGTTCAGGCGGTATTTCTTCAGGAAAGCATCAAAGCTGCAAAGATCGCCTACATGCGACATTTCCACACCAGGGATGTCATAGGGAATGGCGCCGGTGGCTTGCGCTACTTTCACAACCTCGTTGGCTGGAACAAACAGGAATTCCGGCTTCTTGTCTATGAAGCGTGTGATCAGCCAGGGACAGGCGATACGGTCAATTTTCGGACGCTCTCTCGTGACCCAGCGCATAAGCATTCCTTTTAAAAAAACAGTGAACCAATTTACCCGAAACAAAACTAATTTTCTAGCGTATGCCCATGATCCGGGATTTACGATAACATAACCGACATAGAGTTTATCGGCTATTTGATGCCCTAGAACGACTTATGGATATACTGCGTAGAACATTCATGCAAAGCGCCGGTGCAATTGCCGCGGTGTTGGGTGCCGGCCTTATCAAGCCAGCCAGCCTATGGGCCGCCGCATGGAATAAACCGGCTTTTGAAGCCAGGGCGCTAGCAGACGCGCTGAAAGGCATAGGCGCAACCGATGCCACGCCGAGCATCGACATCCTGATTAAAGCCCCCGACCTTGCCGAAAACGGCGCGCGGGTGCAGATCGAGGTAACCAGCAGAATTCCCGGCACACGGACGATGGCAATCATCGCCGAGAAAAACCCTTTCCCGCTCATCGCGAGCTTTGAGTTTTCCAATGGCGCGGAAGCATTCATTTCCACCTACATCAAAATGGGCGAATCGGCGAATGTTCGGGCCGTGGTCAACGCCGAAGGCAAGATTTACACCGCAGCAAAAGAAGTCAGGGTAACCATCGGCGGTTGTGGGGCATAAGGAGAACTGAATGGCTGAGGCAATGAAAATCCGCGCACAGATGCAAGGCGAAATCGCCGATATCAAGGTGCTCATCCTCCACCCAATGGAAACCGGCCAGCGTAAGGACGCACAAGGCGAAGCAATCCCGATTCACTTCATCAAGCAGGTTACAGCCACACTCAATGGCAAGGTGGTGCTGGATGCGCAATGGAGCCAGGGGATAGCCAAGAACCCCTTCCTCGGCTTCAAAATCAAGGGCGCCAAAGCCGGCGACAAAGTCAGCGTGAGTTGGTCCGACAACAAGGGCGAAGCCAATTCCATCGAAACCACCATCGCAGCAGCGAACTGATCCATTGCCGCGGGAAAATCTCTTAAAATTTTTGAAAAATGCCTGGCTCGTGCTGTTTGTGCTGGCGAGCCTGGCTTTTGTATTTAATTATTTTCAGCAGCAGTCCGATAAGTTTACGGCACCGCTGCAGTTCTCCGCGCCATACCTGGCCCTCGCTGTGGTATTGCAGACTGTGTTCTGGATCAATGCAGCATGGTGTTGGGGCAAAATCATCTCGCTCACTACCTCAGCACGACTGCCCCTGATGGTGAGTGTTTCACATCTTGCTTTGACTACGCTGGGAAAATATTTTCCGGGGAAAGTATGGGGCATGGCGGCGCGCGCAACACTTATGAAGCAACAAGGCATTCGCATCAACAGCACTCTGCTCGCAACTTTCCATGAACAGGTAATTTTTCTGCATGCTGCTGTTGTTTTATCCTGTGTTCTGCTGGCGGTTCTTGTCAGGACAGAATGGGCGTGGGCTATAGGCTTGCTGGGGATAATCAGCATTCCGGTAGTCATGCTGTCCCAGGACTATACGGTCAGACTATTTAATTTCCTGGTGCCAAAGCTCTGGTTTAAAGACCAATTCGAAAGCTGGCGGAGTATTCCGAAAAAAAGTTATCTTTTATTGTTGCTGGCGTATCTGGGAGTATGGCTCTTGAGCGGGCTGGTGTTTGCCAGCATTTACTTCACTTTTTTCGGCGCCGACCTCAACGCTGAACTGCTTTTTGCGATGCTGCTTGCCAACGCAGTAGGTAATACCCTCGGCTTTCTTGCCCTGTTTGCGCCCGGCGGGATCGGCGTGAGAGAAGCGGTGGCAAGCGGAATTCTTGCCGGATTCATTCCGCTCAATGATGCAATCATGCTGAGCCTGCTGTTCCGGGTTTGGGTTACATTGTCAGAACTGCTGGGTGCATTGACTTTACTGTGGCCCGGCATCAGATCGTTCAGGGCGTAACAAGGCGATGATTTCCTGTTTCATCGGTACCCGCGCGCAATTGATAAAAATGGCGCCGGTGATTCTGGAGATTGAAAGGCGCGGGTTGCCGTTCAGCCTGGTGCTCACCGGACAGCATGAAGAAACGATGGAACAGCTGCTGAACGATTTTGGCATTCACACCCGGCGCAGTTATTTATACCAGGGAAAAGAAATTACAGGTATCGCGCAAATGGGTGTCTGGTTCACGCGCTGCTTATGGAAATGCCTGCATAAAATGGATAAGTTTGTTTTAGGTTCAGGCGTGAATGACGTCATACTGGTCCACGGCGACACTTTTTCGACGCTTCTCGGGGCGGTTGTCGGCAAACTGAGAGGCCTGACGGTAGCGCATATCGAGTCCGGGCTGCAATCCGGTAATATTTTTCATCCATTTCCCGAAGAGCTGACCCGCCGCGCGGTATTCAGGTTGTCCGATCTGGCTTTTTGCCCGGGGGAATGGTCCTACAACAACATGGAAAAATACTCCGCGAGGCGGATAAATACCGGACACAACACGCTGCTCGATGCGCTGGCACTCGCGCTCGCCGCGCCGCAGAAAAACCAGGCGCCTTTCGCGGAAAAAACCTACGGCGTCGTGTCCATCCATCGTTTTGAAAACATCTTCTACCGGCGGCGGCTGGCCCGCATCATCCGCCTGCTTGAAAAGGCTGCTGCGCAACATCCGCTGGTTTTTGTCCTGCACCCGGCCACCAGAAAAAAGCTGACCCAATTCGATTTGCTTGACGAACTCGCATCCAACGTGCGCATCAAGCTGCTGCCGCGCATGGGATATGTGGAGTTCGTCCAGCTTATCCAGCGCGCCCGCTTTGTGATCACCGACGGCGGCAGCAACCAGGAAGAGCTTTCGTATCTGGGCATCCCCACTCTGCTCATGCGCAAGACCACCGAACGCCAAGAAGGATTGCAGACTACGGCAACATTATGCGCATATGATGAAAATATACTAGAGCAGTTCTTGCTAAGACTGCCGGTCCATGTCTCGCGCGAACTAAACGCTTTGGGCGTCTCGCCTACGAAGCTTGTGGTTGATGAGCTTGCAGCTTATGGAAATTAGCGGCCTGCACCCACCCGCGCCGCCAATCTGCCAATCGGGCAAAAAAACGGCTCCTGCTGCATAGCCAGTTCCAGCCCGGAGAAACCTGCTGTAAACTCCCGGTAAGGGCAACGAATAGTTCCGCACAGACCAATAATTAAACCAGCAAACAGACGCTATTATGAATGTTGACATAGTCGTTCCCTGCTTTCGCGTGAGCAGACAAGCTCCGGGCGTTATTGAAAAAGCGCTTAAGCAAAAAGAAATCCGCAACGTCATCGTGGTAGATGATGCCTGCCCGGAGCAAACCGGGAAATTAATAAAAGAAAGTTTCGCGCACGAACCGCGCGTGACCGTTATCCAGCATGCAATCAATCAAGGCGTGGGCGGCGCAATGCTATCCGGCTATGCCCACGCTTTCGCTGCGGGCGCCGACATCGTGGTCAAGCTGGATGGCGACGGGCAGATGAATCCCGAACTGGTCCCGCAGCTGATCGTACCGCTGATCCAGAGCCGGGCCGATTACACCAAAGGCAACCGTTTTTTCAATCCTAAGCACCTTGACGGGATGCCCCGCCGGCGCCTTATCGGAAATGCCATGCTGTCGCTGGTCAACAAATTTTCCTCGGGTTATTGGTCCATCATGGATCCGACCAATGGTTTTACCGCCTTGCATCAAGCTGCCTACAGGCAATTGGACACCGAGAGCCTGGACCGCGGATATTTTTTTGAAAGCGACTTGCTGTTCCAGCTCGGCATCGCCAATGCCGTAGTGATGGATGTGCCGATGCTTCCGCATTACCGGGGTGAAACCAGCAGCTTGAAAATCCCGCAGGTTATGCTGGAGTTTCCCGGAAAATATCTGAACCGGTTTCTCAAGCGCCTCGGATTCAAATACTTTGTCCGCGAATTCAACATCGCCTCCCTGGAAATCATGTGCGGCATCCCTGCCATTATCGCCGGTCTCGCCTACGGCATTTACAATTGGGTCGCCCATATGCGCCTCGGCGAGGCCACCTCGGCCGGTACCGTGATGATCGTCGGCCTGCTGCTGTTAATGGGATTCCAGTTGCTGCTTTCCGCGGTGAATTACGACATTACCCACGAACCCAAGATTCCTCTTGCCCAAAACACAAAGCCAAGCCCGTCACAAAAATCCTGGGCTGAGTAAAAAATGACATTGTCGCTTTACTCCGGCTTGCCCAAAATCGACGATTATCAACAGCTGCTTCAAAGCTATTTGTTCAAGTCAATGGAGAGTTTTTCCAATGAGTTTGTGCGGTCGCAATCAGCATGCCTGAAAGGTTACCGCATGAAATGGGTTGCTGATCCGCTGCACCAATGGAGCAGGCAATGGGAATACCCGTTCGTATTCTCCAGAATTTCGGAATTTGCGGGAAATGCGGGGCAGCGGTTGAATATTCTGGATGCCGGCTCGGGCGTCACCTTCTTTCCTTTTTTCCTGTCGTCCCGCTTCAGCCACGCCGCCATATCCTGCTGTGATTACGATGAGACTTTGGATGAGGTTTACCGCAGGCTTAATGTCCACCTCCCTGCACCCGCGAAGTTTGTCCCGGGGGATTTGCGTCACCTGCCATTTCAGAACAACGCTTTCGACATTTTATATTGCGTATCCGTGTTGGAGCATACCGATGCGTACCAAACCATCGTTTCGGAATTCAGGCGTGTGCTTAAGGAAGGAGGAATGCTGATCGTCACCTTTGATATTTCAGTTGATGGCGAAGCGGATATTCCACCCGAAAAAGCGGAGGAGTTGCTGGAAATACTTTACCAGCATTTTCCCCGCAGCAAGAAAGTGGCGTATGCAAACCTGGGGAAAAAAGTGCACGAACGGGATCTCGTGACGACACATTTCATCCGGAAAATCAATCCAAGCCTTTTGCCATGGAAGTACCCGTTGCTTACTGCGATAAAACCGCTCGTCAAGCTGCGCCTGCCCAAAGCTCTTTATCGCAACCTAACGTTCTATTGCCATTCGTTCAATTATTGAATTCCTTCTGACATTTAAACCAATTTGATTGCCATAGACAAAGATTACCGTCGGCAGATGGAAGGTATTTACCATGGCCTTCTGCAGCGCGCGGCCCCAGGGGAATACGACGAAAACGCCCTGCCATCGTACACTCATTCCAACCGGCTCATGGCCTGGCTGTTCTGGAAAAGAATAGATATCGCCCTGTGTTTCATGGGCGATATATCTGGAAAAACCGTTCTCGACTTTGGCTGCGGCGGGGCCGTGACCTTCAAATACTTAAATCAAAAGCGCTGCAGGATTGTAGGATGCGATGAGAATATATTGCTTGCGCAGCAGGTTTGCCGAGCCTTGGACATCAACGCCGAACTATATGGGGATTTGTCTGACATTGACGGCCGGAAATTTGATTATATTCTTGCACTGGACGTGCTGGAACATATTGAAAACAGCGCAGCCCTGCTTAGCAAATTCAAGGATATGATGCAGCCGGGCAGTAAAATCATTCTGTCGGGACCTACAGAAAACTTCTGGTATAAGCTGGGGCGTAACCTCGCCGGGTTCAGCGGGCATTATCATGTCAAAAACATCCACCAAATTGAACGCGAGTTCAGTGCAGTGGGTTTCAAGGCCGAAAAAATCCGTACTTTGTATTATCCCTGCCCCTTATTTAGGGTAAGTCTGTGGGGCATGACATAAAGTTGTTAGAAATGTCCCGCTTTCATATTGACGGCAGCGGTATTAACTGTAGCTCTACTGTCACGCTTTTGAATGATACTATGTGTTCCCAAGACAACCCATCATGAGTGACTGGGAAAATTCTTCCCCCACCAGTAAACACAACAGAAGACACAGCTCATGAATTCAAAAATTCAGTCGCTCCTGCTCGGGGTCGGTTTTCTTTCTCTAGCGGCATTTTATTACGCCTTGGGTTGGTCTCATGAGGTTTCCGGCGCGGGCGGGGACAGCGCCGGTTATCTGCTGGCCGCACAATATTTTTCGCCTTACCAGCCCGCCTCTCCAATACTTATCGAATACAGCAAGCAAATCATTTATCCGCCGCTTTTCCCATGGATTCTTGCCCTCGCTGGTGGCGGAGAAAGCACTCTTGTCGCGCACTTGGTCGTGATGACTTTTTTGCTCCTGGCGGTGCTGGTTCTGTTTCTCTGGATGCGGCAAGAATCACTCTCCGTCTGGCTATGTGCCGCCGTCAGCCTGATCTTTGCATTAAGGGTTAACACCTACCTGCTTTCCCTAGATATCTGGACCGAAGACCCCTACATCTTTTTCAGCCTGCTTGCGATCCTGGGGGTCTGTCTTGCCACGCGTAAAGACAATCATAAATGGTTTTGGCTCGCCGCTATTGCTGTAGCTTGTGCAACTCTGACTCGCACCGCCGCTCTTTCACTTTTACTGGCATTCTGTTTTTTTCTGGTAGTGCGCAAGCCGAAGAATTATTTATACCTGATGGCAGTTTCCGCGCTTCCCTTCGTGCTGTGGACAATCATCAGCGCGTACACCCAAGTAGGGCTTTCGGGCTATACGCACAGTTGGCTGAAGGTTTATCTGACGACTCCGCTCTTAACGCTTCTCTCCCATCAGCTTCACTCCGAATCATTAGACCTGTACTACGCCTGGCAATTTGGGTGGCTTGGAGGCAGTCAACCGCCGGTCTTGGTTTTTGTCGTTAATGCCTTCGGTGCGATTTGCCTTGCCGGCTGGCTCTACCGGCTGAGATACCTCAAATTCGACGCGATTTACGTCGCCATCTATTTGGCAATGGTGTTTGCATGGCCTAATCCGGAACCGCTGCGCTATTTTTATGTGGTGACGCCCGTTCTCCTCGCCCAGGGCTTCCTGCTGGTAAGCGGCCTCGCTCAAAGTAGATTGCGGATGGGTCATCCTGCAATGGTCC
>JAHFRG010000116.1 GCA_023258935.1 Betaproteobacteria bacterium | reverse complement strand
CGCGCAGTATCGCGCCGCTCGAAATCAATGGCCTTGATATCGCCGCAGGCAGCAACGCATTTGCGGTGCGCCTTGCATTTGTCGAGATCGATTTGGTAGCTGTAGTCAATCGCCTGCTCAGGACAGACTTCAATACAGGCGTTGCACCGCGTGCAGATTTCCAGGTCTATCGGGTTGACTTGGCTCCACAAGACCTCAAAAGCGCCCAGATAACCTTTCACTGCATCCACTTTCCCCGAAAACACCGGATAGCGCCGCAATGCTGGCAATTCATTCGCACCTTTTACCCCGGTCAGGAGCACGCTCACATCCATTTGCTCTGCAAGCTGCTCCGCCCAACCCAAAGCAGCCGATGCCGGACCGATGATGAGGAGTTGTCCTGCGGATTTGTAGCTGACGCTGGGTACCGGCTCAGGTTCAGGGAGCGCTGCAGCAGCGAGCAGTGCAGCGATTTTCGGCGTGGCTTTATCGGCTTCAACCGACCAGCCCGCCTGTTCGCGGATGTTGACAAAAGAGACCTCGGCGTTGGGATCAATTTGCTCGGCGAGCTCGCCGAAGAGCCGCGCTTCTTGCGTACAGGCGACCAGCACGTCACCGCCTTGCTTGAGGCCCGACTCAAACAACGATGCCTGGTGACGACATAGCTCATGGTGGATCACAACGGGTGTTTTGAGTTGCAAAGCGCGTGTCAGCGCCTTGGCATCCAGCGGCATGGTCTTGTTGCAGTTACACACCAAAATGTTTTTGCTGTCTACAGCCATAAGCCAGACATATCCGTCAAGAAGCTAATCAAATTTTAGATTTGGCGTCAGATTGAATATTGGGTACGGAATTTTCCTGTTTGGACTCCACAGCGGGTTGAGGTTGCTGTTGCGGCAAGGCTTCACGACTCTTTTGCCCTTGTAATTGATCAACAGCTTGCTCCTCAGTCGCAGGAAACAGCAATGGATTTGATTCTATCAGACGTGCCAGCATCTCAGGAGGGATCGGGTCAGGCTTGCCGTAATCGTCTATATATACGTCAAGACCATCCATGACATTGAAATGCGGGTCGCTAAACAGTTTGCGCAGCGCTGCGCGGCGCAGTTTCTCATCAACTTTCGGATGGAAGAATGCGGAGTAATCCGATTCCAGATTGAGTTGCTCGACGGGCGGGAGTTTGGGCTCGTTGGTCAAAGGCTTCGCCGGCTCGGTCTTGACCAGGCTCTCAGCCCGTTTTTTGAGACGGGACCACCTGCTGAGAAAAGTTTCCTTGCTTTGCATGGCTCAGCTGGTACCTTTGCCAGCCCTGCGTTCAGGCGACACAAAAGATTGCGGGTACTGCCGTTTTTTGGGTTCCGGCTTGTAGTTTTGGTTTACGTAATTACCCAGCCAATCGGCGATGTCAGGCGGCATCGGAACTCCATCAACATGTTCATTGGAATCCATCCAGCGTGCTGCCTCGTTGTAGCTTACTGTGACGATGTAGGGCACTGCCAAATCTTCCTGGAAGCGCCATGTGACAAATACTTTGGGCTTGGGGGAACTCAAATTTAAATAATAACCCTCCGCCTCATCCCTATAAAGTGTCACATCGAATCCCGGGAATAATACTTGTTTTTGCTGTGAGTCCTCGAATATGACGCGACACTCTTTATTCCCTCCGCTAATGTCAGGAATAATACCTTTCGCCTCCCACTGTTCAGAACGCCATTGATTGTCCAAAGTCAGGCGTTCCATGATTACCGCCACCGTTATGCTGGGATGCTCCATTGTCTCTATCCGCCCTTCTGCGATAATTCTGCGCTTAGGATATAAAAGATTCAACAAAAAGCCACTGTCAAAACAGGGGTATTCAGTGTATCTTCTTTCATTGCTATTTATGATTACATCTTGTAATAATTTTCTATAGGCTAAAGCATGGGCACTCCCTACCGCCCGAAAATCACCCACGCGAGCCGTCCGCTCACCTTTGCCGTGCGCTCGATGAATGAACATGGCGAATGGTCGGATACGCAGATAGCTGGCGAACATCCTCTTACCCTGTATGTGGACAAGCGGGAAATCGTAACCCTCATGACCCTGGGTGCGAGGCCTGAAGCGCTGGCTATTGGTTACCTGCGCAATCAGCGCCTGGTAAAGAGTATTGAGGAGATCACAGCCGTACAGGTGGACTGGGAAACTGAAGCAGTCGCCGTGAGCACGCGGCGCGGCATTCAGGACCTCGACGGACGCATGAAAAAACGCACGGTCACCACCGGCTGCGGCCAGGGCACTATATTTGGCGAGCTGATGGATGAAATCGACAAACTCGAACTGCCCACAGATGTTTACTTGGGCGAGGAAATCTATTACGCATTGATGGACAACGTGCGCCGCCACGACACAGTCTACAAAACCGCGGGTGCAGTGCACGGCTGCGCACTATGTAAAGGCAGTGAAATCCTGATGTTCGTCGAAGATGTAGGAAGGCACAACGCAGTCGATGCTATCGCGGGTCAAATGTGGCTGGATCGCATCGAAGGCCGCGACAAGATTTTCTACACCACCGGGCGCCTCACCTCGGAGATGGTGATTAAATGCGCGCAGATGGAGATCCCTTTCCTGGTTTCCCGCTCTGGGCTAACCCAGATGGGCTATGAAATCGCAAAAAAAATCGGCCTAACCATGATCGGCCGCGCCGCCGGCAAGCATTATCTGCTTTTCACCGGCGAGTCGCGCTTCATCAAGTCCAAGCAAACTTCTCTTACCTGAGTTCATTCATGGAAAAAATCACCGGCGTGGTGCTGGCGGGGGGCCAGGGCCGGCGCATGGGCGGGGTGGACAAGGGATGGACTCTGCTGCAAGGCAAGCCTTTTATCGAATGGGTATTAGCCCGTTTCAGTCCGCAAGTGGATGAAGTGCTGATTAACGCCAACCAGAATCTCGAGCAATACGCGCGCTTCGGTTACCGCATCATTCCGGACGAAATCGGCGGTTTTGCCGGCCCTCTCGCCGGATTACACCGCGGGCTTGTGGAGGCACTTCATGGATTTGTTGCCACCGTGCCCTGCGATTCGCCGTTTTTGCCCGCAGACCT
>JAHFRG010000062.1 GCA_023258935.1 Betaproteobacteria bacterium | reverse complement strand
AGGGATTCTACCTTGTAAAAAACGGGCTGGAGCAAGGGGTTTCCCGCGGCCTTGCCTATGCGCCGTATGCCGACCTGTTGTGGTGCGAAACCGGCGTTCCCGATCTGGAGTTCGCCAAGAAGTTCGCCGAAGCTATCCGCAAGCAGTATCCGAACAAGCTGCTGGCCTATAACTGCTCACCCTCGTTTAACTGGAAGAAACATTTGGATGATGCCACCATCGCCCGCTTCCAGCGTGAACTTGGCGCCATGGGCTATAAGTTCCAGTTCATCACGCTCGCGGGCTTCCATGCGCTTAACTACAGCATGTTCGAGCTGGCGCACGGCTATATGCAGCACGGCATGGCGGCGTTTGTTGAGATGCAACAGAAGGAATTCGCGGCGGCTGAGAAGGGCTTCACCGCGGTCAAGCATCAACGCGAAGTCGGAACCGGTTACTTCGATCAGGTCACTCAGGTAATCCACAGCGGCGAGTCGTCGGTGACCGCGCTTACCGGGTCCACCGAAGAAGCGCATTTCGGCTAATACCCGTCTCAAGAAACGTCGTGCCCCGCGAAGTTTGCGGGTGCTTCCGCACGGCGTTTTTTATGACCAGCTTGCTGCGTTAGACGCTTTCAAAATTAAAATGTAAAGGAGAATATCAATGGGCCATATTCATGCCCACGAGAAAGGCATTGCCGTTATCGGCAAAGTCACCCCCGAATTTGCACAAATCCTCACGCCTCAAGCATTGGATTTTGTGGTCAGGCTGGTACGCAAGTTTGAAGGCCGGCGTCGTGAACTGATGCAGGCGCGCGCAGCGCGTCAAGTGGAATTCGACGCGGGCAGGCGCCCCGACTTCCTTCCGCAGACGCGCCACATTCGGGAAGGCAACTGGACTGTCCCACCGGCGCCGCACGACTTGCAGGACCGCCGCGTCGAGATCACCGGACCGGTTGATCGCAAAATGATCATCAACGCGCTGAATTCCGGAGCCAACGTATTCATGGCGGACTTCGAGGATTCCTGCAGCCCTACTTGGCAAAACATCATCCAAGGACAGATTAACCTGCGCGACGCGGTTCACCGCACCATCAGTTACAATTCAACCGGAGGTAAGCAATATAAACTCAACAACCGGACTGCCACTCTCATGGTGCGTCCTCGCGGCTGGCATCTGCCGGAAAATCATGTGCAGGTTGACGGCCAGCCTGTTTCCGCCGCAATTTTCGATTTCGCGCTCTATTTTTTTCACAACATCAATGAGCTGCTGGCCCGCGACACCGGCGCTTACTTCTACCTGCCGAAAATAGAAAGCCATCTGGAAGCACGTCTTTGGAACGATATTTTCAACCTGGCGCAGGACGAGTTCGGAATTCCTCGCGGCACTATCAAGGCCACAGTGCTGATTGAAACCGTACTTGCCGCCTTTGAGATGGAGGAAATTCTTTACGAACTGCGAGAGCACTCGGCCGGGCTAAATGCCGGGCGCTGGGATTACATCTTCAGCTGCATCAAGAAATTCCGCAATGACCCGGACTTTATCCTCGCTGACCGCAGTCATGTCACCATGACCAGCCCCTTCATGCGCGCGTACGCATTACTGCTGATCAAGACCTGCCACAAGCACGGCGCCCACGCCATGGGCGGCATGGCGGCACAAATTCCTATCAACACCGACGCCGCGGCAAATGAGGCCGCGCTGGCAAAGGTGCGCGCGGACAAAGACCGCGAAGCGGCCGATGGTTACGACGGCACGTGGGTCGCGCATCCCAAGCTGATAGCTGTGGCGAAAGCATCGTTCGATGCGGTGATGTCTGCGCCCAATCAGATTCACAAGAACCGCGACGATGTGATGGTTAAGGCTGCCGATCTCCTCGCTTTTGGCCCGGAAAAGCCGATCACCGAACACGGCTTGCGCATGAACATCAATGTCGGCCTGCAATACCTGGGTGCCTGGCTCGCCGGGGTCGGCTGCGTGCCGATCTGCAACCTCATGGAAGACGCTGCCACTGCTGAAATTGCCCGCTCCCAGATCTGGCAATGGATCAGGAGCCCGAAAGGCGTGCTGGAAGACGGGCGCAAAGTCACCAAGGAAATGTTCCGCGAGTTTCTGCCACAGGAACTTGCGAAAATCCGGCATGAGCTCGGGGATAGGCAATTCGACCGGGTCGGGCGCTATGGAGAAGCCGCCATGATTTTCGATGAAATCACCACCAACAATGATTTTGTCGAGTTTTTCACCCTGCCCGGATACGCCCATCTCAAATAACTTGTCAAACCGGGTGTAAGCTCACACGTTGTCAGCGGGTACACGTTAGCCGAATTCCTTTCTGATTCTAAATAGCAGAGCAAATGTCCTGCTTTTTTTATTTGCTGTTTCCCGTCGGCTTTTGGGTTGTCCTTAGAAAAGATAGAATTCCATTTTGATCCCGGAAACACGGCATGATTTGGAAACCGACTATTACGGTAGCCGCAGTGGTGGAGCAGGATGGCAAATTTTTACTGGTCGAGGAGCACACAGATGAGGGCGCGGTATTAAACCAGCCTGCCGGGCACCTCGAAGCGGATGAAACCCTGCTCGAAGGCGTAATGCGCGAAACCCTGGAAGAAACCGCATATCATTTCCGGCCCGAGTTTTTGCTCGGCGTTTATCGCTGGCGCAGCCCGGGCAGCCATATCACTTACCTGCGGTTTGCCTTTACGGGGCACGTTGCTAGTTTCGACGGACAGCGCCAACTGGACCAAGGGATTATCCGCGCGGCTTGGATGACTGAAGCAGAAATCCGCGAACAAGCGCACCGCCATCGCAGCCCGCTGGTGCTGCGCTGTGTGCAGGACTATCTTGCAGGCAAGCGTTACCCGCTGGACATCCTTATCCATTACGATTGAGCGTATGCGCAGAATCATTTTCTTGTTGTTCCTTGCTTATTGCGTGCCCGCGCAAGCCGAAGAAGTAAAGATCTGCTACAACTATGGCTGCGCAGCGAACGCTACTGTGACATTCAACGAGCAGCAACTAGGAAACGTGGCTGTACTGTTCAGAGGTCACCTTAATGCGGCGGAGGAGCGCGAGGCAATAGCCCAAGCGGTGGGCATGCTCGCACGCTATGCCGGGGAACAAAGTCCGGTCTTTCGCGACAAAGGCAGGGATAACGATGGAAGTGTCGATGGCCGCATGGATTCCGCGGATCACTCAATCAACACCACGGCTTACCTGAGAGTTCTTGAAAAGCGCGGTTTGTTCAAACTTCACCGCGTGCAGAGCCGCGTGGTGCGCGGCGCCACCAAAGCACATTGGGCAGCGCGCATTACTGAAATCCGCACTCATCAGGAATTCGTAGTGGATTCCTGGTTTTTCGAAAACGGCCATCCCGCAGTGATATTCCCCCTCGATGAGTGGTTGAAAGGCGCCAAACCTGATGCTTAGAACCCATCTCAATAATACTCACGTGTGCGACGGTAGCGATTTTGGTACCAGTTCCAGGCGCGAGCCGCGCGGTTTGGTCACTCCAAACAAGCGGCGAGCAACGCCGAAGTGGCCCAAAATCGCCCCGTCCCGAAGGGTTGCGGCCAGAAACCGCGCCTGCGGCGTTGCTCGTCGTTGCATAGTGGGGCTATGCGGCCTCCTCGCTCCTTGCAGTCATCGCTTTCTGGCCCGCAACGCATCACGCGGGTATTATTGAGATGGGTTCTACAAAGCGCGTCATCGTCGGCATGTCGGGCGGAGTGGATTCCTCGGTCACTGCCTTGCTGCTGAAGCAGCAAGGCTTCGATGTGCTCGGCCTTTTCATGAAAAACTGGGAAGATGACGACACCGACGAATACTGTTCTTCCAGGCAGGATTTGGTCGATGCGGTTGCTGTAGCCGACCGCATCGGGATAGACATAGAAACGGTTAATTTTTCCGCCGAGTACAAGGAGCGGGTATTCAGCGATTTTCTCAACGAATACCGCGCCGGTCGCACCCCGAATCCGGACGTGCTGTGCAATGCTGAAATTAAATTCAAGGCGTTTCTCGACCACGCCCTGCAACTGGGTGCGGACATTATTGCCACCGGGCATTACGCCCAGGTGCGGGAAACGGATGGGATGTTCCAGTTGCTGAAGGCAGAAGACGGCACCAAGGATCAAAGTTATTTTCTGTACCGCCTGAACCAAGCACAGCTTTCAAAGACGCTTTTCCCGCTCGGCAAGCTGTACAAGCGCGAAGTCAGGGAAATCGCAAAACGCCAGGGACTGCCCATCCACGACAAGAAAGACAGCACCGGCATTTGTTTTATCGGCGAGCGTCCATTCCGCGAATTCCTGAACCGCTATCTCCCGAAAGACCCCGGTGCGATAAAAACTCCTGATGGCGAAGTGGTGGGCGAGCATATGGGTCTCATGTACTACACCATAGGCCAGCGCCAAGGTTTGAACATAGGCGGCAAAGGCGAAGCATGGTATGTGGCAGCCAAAGACATGGCGCGCAATGTACTTGTGGTAGTGCAGGGGCACGATCACCCTGCGCTATTCCACCAGAAACTCACCTGCACCCGTTTAAGCTGGGTGAGCGGGCGGGCACCGCATTGCAACTGGGTGTACTGCGCGAAAACCCGCTATCGGCAGGCGGACGCTGCGTGCAGCATCACGCAGGTAGACGAACACAGTTGCCACATCGAGTTTGCCGAGCCGCAATGGGCGGTCACGCCCGGGCAGTCCGTGGTAATTTACGAGAGCAAGGTATGCCTTGGCGGCGGGATTATCGAGGCTTGAGCGCTTACGCGGCTGGCGGCACCGTATCTTTAAACGATGCCCGCTGCATGAGTTTGGTGTAGAGTTTTTCCAGATTGGGGGAGGAAGCACGCCAATCGATTTCAGGCAAGCGCAAATCGAGGAAACCCAACGCACAACCTACCGCGATGTCGGATAGATTATAGGCATCTCCTGAACACCAGCTCTTTTCGCCGAGCTCAATCGAGACGGCCTTGAGCCCGCTGTCAATCTTGCCGCGCTGACGGGCTATCCAGTCCTTGCTTTGCAGCTTCGCGGGACGTCTCGTTTCGATAACGGTGGCTGCGGCCGCATCAGAAATGCCATCCGCCAAGGCTTCCCAGCGCTTCACCAGGGTGCGTTCGCGATTGCCCTCAGGAATCAGCCGGCCCAGGGGAGTAACGGTATCCAGGTATTCTACGATCACCCGCGAATCAAACAGGCTGGTGCCATCATCCAAGAGCAATACCGGCACCTTGCCGAGCGGGTTGTACTCCGGCACCTTGGTGTCCTCGTTCCAGGGCAGGTCCACCTGCATCTCGTAATCAATGCGCTTCTCGGCGAGCGCAACGCGCACTTTGCGCACGTACGGGCTGGTCAGCGATCCAATCAATTTCATGGGGGTCCTGGTAAACGATTGTGCGCTAATTATAACATCCCCATCTTGCCGAACGCGGTGCAGTCGCGTTTGTGAAAATTGATTTGCCGCAGATTTATTGTGGTTATTTGAGCGCGCTAGAAACCAGCAGGCGAAGTTGTGGAATTACTTTTTTCTCGAACCACGGATTGCTTTTGAGCCAGCCCCGGTTGCGTGGGCTGGGATGCGGCAGCGGCAGAAATTCCGGCAGATACTCCTGGTAAGCGCGCACCGTTTCGGTGACCGAAGATTTCATCCTGTCGCCCAGGTAATAGGCCTGGGCGTAATTTCCAACCAGTAAAGTAAGTTTGATATGCGGCAGCAACGCGCGCAGTCTGGGATGCCATAGCGGCGCACATTCGGGCCGCGGCGGCAAATCACCGTTCTCACCGGTGCCGGGATAACAAAAGCCGGCGGGAATGATGGCAATGCGGCGAGAATTGTAGAATACCTCACGCTCGAGCTTAAGCCATTCGCGCAAGCGGTCGCCCGACGGATCATTCCAGGGAATTCCGGTTTCATGCACTTTGCGTCCCGGCGCCTGACCCACGATCATCAGCGTGGCTGACGCAGCGGCAAGCAGTATCGGCTTAGGCGGATTAGGCAGATGCGCTTCGCACACCCTGCAGGCGCGGACTTCCCGCAATAATCGGGCAAATCTCCTTGAACCTGGTTCAAGCATCCGCATATTTCACCTGTGATAAAATACGATTGTTGAGTAAAGGCATAAAATGAAGCCATTGACCGCGCTCTCCCCGCTCGACGGGCGCTACCATAATAAAGTCGAAGCCTTGCGCAAGTATTTCAGCGAGTATGCGCTGATCCGCCATCGCATCCAGGTGGAAATTGAATGGCTGAAAGCCTTAAGCCGCGAGCCATCGCTCACCGAAGTCCCGCCGTTTTCAGCTGCCACACTGAAGCAACTCGATGCTATGGCGGCCAACTTCTCCGAAGCCGACGCTGAAGCGGTAAAAGCCGTCGAGTCGCGCATCAATCATGATATCAAAGCCGTTGAGTACTGGCTGAGAGAGCATCTCTCGGGCAACCCGGAAATCGCAAAGGTTTCCGAATTCATCCATTTTGCCTGCACTTCGGAAGACATCAATAACCTGTCCTATGCTCTGATGCTGAAAAACGCGCGCCAGCAGGTGATGCTGCCTGCGCTTAAAGAAATCATCAGCACGCTCACCGAGCTTGCACACCAGCTCGCGGCGACGCCCATGCTTGCCCATACCCACGGCCAGCCCGCCTCCTCAACCACTTTGGGCAAAGAGCTCGCCAATGTCGCCTACCGCCTGCGCCGGGCTGAGCAACGCATCGCCGCAGTCAGGCTCCTTGGCAAAATCAACGGCGCAGTGGGGAACTACAACGCGCACCTCGCCGCTTATCCTGATTTTGACTGGGAAAAATTCGCGCAAGCTTTTGTCCAAGGCCTCGGATTTGAATTCAACCCTTATACCATCCAAATCGAGCCGCACGACTACATGGCGGAACTGTTCGACGCGTTTGCCGGGGCCAACAACATCCTGCTCGACCTCGACCGCGATGTGTGGGGCTATATCGCTCTGGGTTATTTCAAGCAAAGAGTAGATGAAAAGGAAGTCGGCTCCTCCACCATGCCGCACAAGGTAAACCCGATTGATTTCGAAAACTCAGAAGGTAATCTCGGGCTCGCTAATGCGCTGCTGCGACATATGAGCGACAAGCTGCCGGTGTCGCGCTGGCAGCGTGATCTCACCGACTCCACGGTACTGCGCAATATCGGTGTGGCGCTAGGCTATACCTTGCTTGGCTGTGATTCCTGCCTCAAGGGCTTGCACAAACTGGAAGCCAATCCGCTGCGCCTGATGCAGGATTTGGAACAGAATTGGGAAGTGCTGGCAGAACCCATCCAAACGGTGATGCGCCGCTACGGCGTGGCTAATTCCTACGAACAACTGAAACAGCTTACGCGTGGGAAAAACGGCATCACGCGCGAAACACTCCACAGTTTCATCAACGGCCTGGCGATTCCGGCAAACGAAAAAAAACGGCTGCTGCAACTGACGCCCTGGGAATATATCGGCAAAGCGGTCGAACTCGCAAAGAGAATTTAGCGAGACTTAGCGCGCCCGGCTGCGCAGATATCCAACCGCGCCCGGCAGTATGGAAACAAAAATAATCAGAATAATAAACGCGGTCAGATTTTGTTTCACCAGCGGAACATTGCCGAAGTAGAAACCTCCGAACACGAAAAAGCTGATCCAGAACACGCTCCCGCCCAGGCTGTAAAGCACAAACCGCAGATAGCGCATGCGTCCGATCCCCGCAACGAATGGCGCGAAAGTGCGAATGATGGGAATAAAGCGTGCAATTAAGATGGTTTTACCCCCGTGTTTTTCGTAAAAACTCCGGGTTTTTTCAAGATAGTAGTAGTTGAAAAAGCGCGATTGCTCTTTGCGGAACACCTTAGGTCCGAGGTAACGGCCAACCCAGTAATTGGTGTTGTCACCTGAAAATGACGCGGCCATGAGCAACAACGCAACTCCCTGTACGTTGAGCGCGCCTGTCGCCGCCAATGTTCCGGTTACGAAAAGTAATGAGTCTCCCGGTAGAAATGGGGTCACCACCAAGCCGGTTTCGCAGAAAATAATCAGGAACAGAATCAGGTACACCCAGCCGCCGTAGTTCTGCAACAGCAACAGCAGGTGCTGATCAAGATGGGTCAGCAGGTTGAAAAAGCTGGAAATGACTTCCACGTCGGGCGCGCCGTTACGGGGTTTCCACCGCAGCTTTCTTTTCCGGCTTGATGAAATCCTCGCGCGTTACGCCGAGCCACATCACGATGGGACTCGCCACCAGCACCGAAGAATATATCCCGAAGAGAATCCCGATGGTGAGCGCCAGCGCGAAATAATGCAGCGTTTCTCCACCGAAAAACAGCATCGAGGTCACCATCAGCTGGGTACATCCGTGGGTGATGATGGTGCGCGACGTAGTACGGGTAATAGCGTTGTTGATGATCTCCGGCGTGCTTGCCCTGCGCATCTTGCGGAAGTTTTCGCGTATCCGGTCAAACACCACCACTGACTCGTTTACCGAATAACCGAGAATCGCCAGCACCGCTGCCAGCACGGACAGCGAAAACTCCCACTGAAAAAAGGAAAAAAAACCGAGAATGATGACCACATCGTGCAGGTTGGCAATGATAGCGGCGAGCCCGAATTTCCACTCGAAGCGCAGCCACAGATAGAGCACGATGCCGATGGAAACCAGCAGCAGCGCCAATGAGCCGTTTTCCACCAGCTCTTTGCCGACCTGAGGTCCCACGAATTCCACCCGCCGCATCTGCACTGTCTTATCGTCCTGACGCAGCGCATCCAGCACCTGCTCGCTCAGCTTGGCGCCGGTTATGCCGGTTTTGACAGGCAGCCTGATCAACACATCGCGCGAGGTGCCGAAATTCTGCACGCTGGCGTCACCAAAACCCAGTTTTCCCAGGGATTCGCGGATTTTGTGAATGTCGGCCGTCTGCATGTAACTTACTTCCATCACCGTGCCGCCGGTAAAATCCACGCCGAAATTCAACCCTTTGGTGGCAAGGAATATCACCGCGAGAATGAACGTGATGAGGGAAATCACGTTGAACACCAGCGCGTGGCGCATGAACGGGATGTCGTGTTTGATTCTGAAAAATTCCATGGTTATATTCTGGTTCAGCCTTTGCTTTGAGCCGCCGGGTGCCACACCTGGCCGACGGAAAGTTTCTCCAGCTTGCGGCGGCTGCCGTAAACCAGATTGACCATGCTGCGCGAGACCATCACTGCGCTGAACATCGAGGTCAATATTCCCAGGCACAGCACCACAGCGAAGCCGCGCACCGGCCCCGAGCCGAACATGAACAGCGCTATGCCGGCGATCAGCGTGGTGATGTTGGAGTCGAGAATGGTGCCGAAAGCGCGTTCATAGCCGGCGTGGATCGCCGCCTGCGGC